>DATEPG010000026.1:0-7458 GCA_035273265.1 Polyangiaceae bacterium | reverse complement strand
TTCAATCCCGGCGATCCGGTGTTCGAGCCGCCAGCTCCCCCGGAGCCGCATCATCTCGCTCCGCGCACCGCTCTTTGGCTGGGGGCACGCGTGGGTTGGTTCATTCCCTTCGGCGACGTCTGGGCTCGGACGAACAGAGGGTACGTCACCGGCGTGCCTTGGAGCGACTACGCCTCTTCCGGGCCGATGATCGAGCTGAACGCAGGCGTACGGCTATCGCGCAACTACAGTCTGTTCGCGCTTTGGGAACGCGCGCGGCTCGGGTCGGGCAATGGTGACCCGCAGTCCACCCTGAGCGGCAAGGCCGACCACGGTGACACGGATTTTTGGGGTGTGGGCGTGCGCGCGTCGTCCGATCCGGATCACATCGGTTTCGTCACCGAGCTTGCCATCGGCTACCGCCGAGCTCGCAGCAAGTTCGACAACGGCGACGAAATCCAATTCACCGACGCGCCGTTCGAGACCCGACTCGGTCTCGGCGCGGATTTTCGCTTGAGCCGCGTGTTCACGCTCTCGCCCATGGCCACGATCGGTCTGGGCTCTTTCGGTACGATCGAAACCGTCTCCAACGGCCAGATTCGATACGCGACCACGCCTTACGATCAATCGGACGCGCACGCTTGGGCGACATTTACCTTGGGTGGACACTTCGACGTCTTCGGCAGCCAGAACTGAACCCATGCAAGAACTACTGACGATCGTCCTGGCGACCTCGAACCACGGCAAACTCGTCGAGCTGCGCGCGCTGCTCGCTGATCTGCCGGTGCAGTTGCGCTCGGCGGCGGAGGTGCTCCAGGCAGCCGACCTGCCGAGCATCGTCGAGGACGGCGCGACGTTCGAAGAAAACGCCCTCATTAAGGCGCGCGCGATCGCCCGTGCCACGCGCATGATCGCGCTGGCCGACGACAGCGGCCTGGAGGTCGATGCTCTGGCTGGGCGCCCCGGCGTACGCTCCGCGCGCTTCGCCCATGAGCGCGCAACCGACGCCGAGAACAACGCCGCGTTGTTGCGCGAGCTTGCAGAGGTCGAAGAAGGCGCGCGCGGCGCGCGCTTCCGCTGCGTGCTCGCGCTCGTCGATCCGTGGCACGAGTCCAACCTGCACGTCGCCGAAGGCAGCTGCGAGGGCAGCATTGCCCGCACGTCGCGTGGCAGCGGCGGGTTCGGCTACGATCCGCTGTTTTTGGTCAGCGGCCACGATGGCAAGGCCATGGCGGAACTCTCGGAAGCGGACAAGAATCGCGTCAGCCATCGCGGCCGCGCCGTACAGGCTCTGCGGGCCATCTTGCTCGGTCTGGTCAACGCGCGGCTCGACGAGGCCGAGCGCATCGCGGGCTAACCCGACCGGTCCTCCTGCAACGAACAGGGGGGCGGCCCTAATAGAGCTGACTCCATCGAAATTCGACCAAGGACCGAACGCCGCATTCGATGGTGAAGACTTGCTGGCGGCCGTCGGAACGCAGTCCGGCGGTCAGTTCTCGCGGGCCGACCGTGCCAAGCAGCGTCTGAGAGACGCGCTCCTCGAATCTGCGGGGTTACGATTATCGCCTTGGACTTCGGGATGAACGTCCGCCCCAGGCGAGCGTTCAGCTGCGCGAGGCGGTGCCAGCGGTCGGAGTCGTGACGCAAGGGACTCCGCTCCAGTCGTTCCGTTGCGGCTATGCGGCACTCGCCGAGCGATCGCCCAAGTGGATCCAGATCCGCGTACCGCGCGGCTCCTTGGGTTCGAACGCGATGCTCCCGCCGTGCGCTTCGATAATCTGACGGGTGATCGCTAGACCGAGACCCGTACCGTTCGATTTGGTCGTGAAAAACGGTTCGAATAGCCGTGCTCGAGTGGCTTCGTCCAAGCCCACGCCTTCGTCTTCCACGATCACGTCCGAGCCGCCGCCGACCCCCGCGCTAACCGAGACCGTGACCCGGCCACCGCTCGGCATCGCTTCGCGCGCGTTGCGCATCAGGTTGTACAGGGCTTGCTTGATCTGCGCTTCGTCCACGGTCGCGGGCACGGGCGCGCTGGCGTTGTGCAGCTCCAGTGAAACCCCTTGCTGGGCCAGCTCGCGGCGCATGAACTCTGCGGCCTCACCCACGACCTCACGCAGATCCTCCACTTCCAAACGTTGCGGGCCGCGGCGCGCGAATGACAGGTATTGCCCGCTGAGCTCGGTGAGTCGCTCGACTTCACGGCGAATCGCCCGCAAAAGATCGCGGGATTCTTCACTGGCGTCGGCTAGATCGTCTTCCAGGAGCTCGACATTGAGCGCCATCGACGAGAGCGGATTTCGGATCTCGTGCGTGACGTGTGCGGCCATCTTGCCGATCGTGGCCAAGCGCTCGGTCGCGAGCAGCTCGTCGTTGGCGCGCGCAATGGCAGACACCATGCCTTCGAAGGTCGCTGCCAGCTCGCCAATTTCATCGTTGGATGCCACCGCCTGGCGCGGCTTCAAATCGCCGCTGGCCACGGCCTTGGCGCGCTCGGTGACCTGCGCGAGCGGCTTCAACACGCGCCGAGCATAGAGCGCCATGGCCACTCCGACCAACGCCGTGATCGCCGCCAGCGCCACCAGCAGGCGGAAGGCCAAGATTTCGCGTGCGCGCGCTCGGTCGAGCAGCAGGTCTACGTTGCGGAGCGCGTGTTGCTCGAGCTGATTGAGCCGTTTGGAGCTGTGTGAGCCCCGGGTCACGAGCTCATCGCGCAATGCTTCCGCGCCCGCTTCGTCGCGGCGTTCGAGCGCTTCGAACAGTCGGCTCACGCGCTCGGAGTCCCCCGATAAATAGTCCTCGATGCCGCTGATCTCGGCGGACAGCTCCCTGCCGACCGCACGCGCGCTGGGGTCCGCGGAGGCGGCAAATGCCCGGGCAATGGCCGCGCGCACCTCGCTGAACATACGCGGGCGGCCGATGCGCAACGCCAAATCGAACCAGATACGAATGTCGCGCGGATTGCGGGCAGCGGTGGCGTGGTTGAGCTGGGTGTTCCAGGTATCCTGCTTGGCGACCAGGTCGTGTACGGACAGCGCGAGGGGAAAATAGCCGCTGCGCATCAGCCGTGCCTCGGCTGCCGCGTTCCGTTGCGCGACGACACTCCAGCCGGCGGCCAGCGCGAATGCGATCATGATCAGCGCGTACGACCCGAGCACGCGCGTAGCGACGGTGCGCTTTCGGTCACTCATGCGTCAGGTCGAGACTTTGCGCGACGATGCTCGCAATGTCTACGGCCGGCGTGCCTTGAGCTCGGAAGCGACGCAGGCTCGAAGCACAGGCCGTCACCAGGGTTCCGCCGCCGTCTCGCTCGTGTGCTCGTAGCCGCAACTCAGCGATCTGCGCCGAGGTCTCGGGCATCGCAATGGGCAAGAGCGCGCCGGCGCCCGAGCATTCAGCCGACTCACGTCGCTCGAGGAATTCATCGGGCGCGCGGCCCAGGGCGCGAGCCAGCACCAGACGCGGCGCATCGTACTCGCCCAAGCCGCGGCCGAGCGCGCACGGATCGTGAAAGCGAACTGGGGTATCCTGACCCAATCCCGGCACTTTCCGCAGTCTTTCACCATGCTCCGCCGCTAGGCGCACGAACGGCAGAGCGCCCGTCCCGGAAAGCGCAAGCGCACAGCCCGGGTCACCGACCACGAACGCGCGCGCGCCCTGCACCTGCTCTTCGATGCGCAGGCGTGCCGCCTCGAAGCCGGCGCGATCGCCGGCGTGCAGGAGCGGCGCGCCGCAACAGCCCGGCACCAGGCGCACCGGGCCGAGCAAGGTCAGGACCGAGCGCAGCATGGCTCGCGCTTCCGAGTGCGCCTTGCGCAAGTACGCGCAGCCGATCAAGAGCGCGTTCTTGGCGTCACGACGCACGCCGGGCTCCTGGGAAAGCCGTGCCAGGAAGGCGTCCGCTTCCGTGATCCGCAAGCCATGGCGGCGCTCGCTCGCCTGGACCGCCTCGGGAGCCAGGCCCGCGTCGCGATACATGGCGCGCGCCGCATAGAGCGTTTCAGCGACTGGGTTCTTATGCTCGCAAAAGTCAGTACAGCGATAGCAGCCCGTGCAGCCCCAGCCAGTCAGCGCTGTATCCGGATCGGGGGTCAAATCAGCCCGCGCGGTCAACCAGGCGGAAGACATTTTTGCCCATGGAATCAGGGCTTCGCGCGCCTCCACGTTCGACACTGGGCAAGTGCTACGGCAAAGCTTGGGGCAATAGCCGCAGGTCTCGAGCGCTTTCTGAGCGCTCTGCAGGAGTGGCAGGCGAGTCATCTTTGCGGGCTCTTGACCTGAGTTCCCTTGCTCGGGCGGTTCGACTTTCGCCCGCTTGCCCGCTTGCTCAAGGCCGGCTTGTCCAGGCTCGATTTGTTCGGCCTCTCACCGGTCTGCGGTAAACGGATTTCGAACGTAGCACCCGCACTCGAGGAGCTGACCGAAACGCTACCACCGTGCTCCTCCACGATCTTCTTCACAATCGCCAATCCGAGACCCGTGCCCCCGGCCTTGCCCATGGTTACGAAGGATTGAAACAGCTGACCTTCGATTGCGGCAGGGATACCTGGCCCGGTGTCTTGCACCGAAATCACCAGCTCTCGTTCTTCCATGCGAGCGCCGATGGTGAGCACGCCTCCGGCGTCGGCCATGGCTTCGATCGCGTTGCGCGCCAAGTTGTGGATGACACGCGCGAGCCGGCCTTCATCGAAGCGAGCGACCAACTTGGTGTCGACTTGAAACACGAGTTCTACGGGTTTTCCCGTAATTTCTACGGTCAATTGCCGGCGAACGTCAGCAAAGAACTTGTTCAGGTAGACCTTGCGTACGAACACGGTCTTCTCGCCACGCGCAAACTCCAGGACCTCTCGTTGCATCGCGGTGAGCAGATCGAATTGCTTCAGGATCTCCTCGGAGTACTCGGCGCGTACTTGGCGATCGTCGGCATCGGCCATCAGCTGCGCGTAGCCGCTGATCACGCTCATCGGTGATTTGAAGTCGTGAATCACTTGCGACAATAGCCGCCCGATCGAGGTCAGCCGCTGGCTGCGCTCGCGGCTGCGGTTGGCATTGAACAAACGCACGGCGGTCGATACGTTGGCGCTGACCAAGCGCAGGAGCGAGACGTCCGCTTCGTCGAAGGTGCCGCCGTCTTCGTGCGAAAATAGGCCGATCGCACCGAGTGGAGAGCTTTCACCTTCCAGGGGCACGGCCAACACCGAGGTCACCGGAAAGCCGAAGCTGCCTTCGATGATCGCGGACCAGCGCGGATCGCTGTCGGCCTCGTGCAAGGACAGGATGTCTTCCGCGGCCATCGCTGCGCCCAAAAAGCCCTCGCGGGATTTCACGCCGATGCGCCGCAGCTCAGCCGGATTTTGGCTGTCGAACAGGTATTCGACCAGGTCCCCGGAATCCTCTTCGGACAGCAAGAGCCCGGCGCCACGCGCCTCGCAGGCGGCCGCACATTGCCCCAGCACCGCCAGCGCGAGCTCCTCGAGCGTGGTGGCGCGGGCGGTGCGGCGTTCGAGCTCGAACAGCAGCGAGAGATCTTGCAGCTTTCGTTCGAGCTGATCGGTCGCGTCGAGCAGCTGCTTGTTCTTTTGAATCAAGGACAAGAACAGCCGAGAGTTGTCGATCGCCACCGCTGCTTGGGTACTGAGCGCGGACAGGATCGATTCGTCGTCACTGGTGAACTCCTGACCGCACTTTTTGTTCAGGACCTGGATCACGCCGATCGTCCGCCCCAAGTGATTCTTGAGCGGCGCGACCAGCATGCTCTTCGTGCGGTACCCGGTGAGCACGTCCCAATCGCGTTCGAACTGAGGATCCGTGTAGGCGTCCCGGATGCGGATCGACTTTCCGGTCTGCGCGACGATGCCCGGAATGCCGTGGCCGAGCTTCATCCGGATCGAACGCACTTTGTCGCCCACGACCAGACGGCTGACGAGCTCCTTCTTACCCTCGTCGAGCAAATACAGCGTGGCGCGGTCGGCCTGGACCAACTCGGTCAGCTTGCTCAAGATCAGCTCGAGCAGATCGTCCAGGTCGAAGGTCGTGCCGAGCGCCACCCCCACCTCGCGCAGCGCCGCCGAGACTCGCCGCTCGTGGCGAAGTGCTTCGATCGGATCCAAAGGCGGCCCGTCGGGGACGTTTTGGACGGTTTCGGTCCCCGTGCTCACGCCGCGATCGAACCACGAACCCCGGCCCAGATCCATAGACTCGTCGGGAAGCCGGGGCGAGGGCTCGAGCCCGAGCGAATGGGACAGCCAGCCAAATGTCTTATCTCGGGAATATCCGCGGAACCTCGCAAAAATCCGGGGCAGCCCTGCAAAAGCATTTAAAATTCGCGAGACTGTCGACCCGAGACAAGACGCTCTCGGCTACACTGTGCAAAACTCGGCCGGAGACCGTACGCGGTTCACGCGGCCGGGAGGAAGAAATGGCCTTGAAGCAGCTTCAGTTGATGGTGCGCGGTCGCGTTCAAGGCGTCTACTTCCGCGCGTCGGCACAGCGCGAGGCCAGGCGACTCGGCCTGACCGGTTGGGTGAAGAATCGCGCCGACGGTTCGGTCGAGATCGTGGCTGAGGGTGAAGAGGTCGCGATCCGCGAGCTCTATGGTTGGGCGCAAAAAGGGCCCGGTGCGGCGCGCGTGGATCGCGTCGATACACGTTGGCGCAGCTTCACTGGTGACTTCCCCGATTTTCGCATCACGGACTGAGCGGCGTTGGTCGCGGCCCGCCTGGCTGCGCACGCTGATTGGCTCACTCGCTCTCGGTCACATCTGGCTCAGCGTTGCGCCGAGCCACGCCGAAAGCACGCCCAAGCCGGGCAAGCAATTGCCGGAATTGCCGGCAATCCCTAGCCTGGAGCTGCCTCGCCCGACAGCCGCAGATCTGGAAGAGCTCGACGCCCGACTGGGCAAGCTGTGCTCGAGTGACGAGGCAGAGCGAGAGGCCGCACGCCGCGAAGTGTTGGAGGTTGCTCCCAAAGCCGTTGCGGCAATTCGCTTTCGACTGACTGCCACCGCCGAGAGCACCAAGCACGATGATCTGAAGCAGCTGCTGCTCAAGATCCGCAAGCAGGGTCGCGACGACGCGCGCGATGAACAGGCATCGGAGGGGAAGCGAGGTCGGGTCAAGACGCCGGACTACTTGGCGATGGCCAGCGAACACGCCGAGCCCAAGTCGAAGCTCTGGTGCAGCTTGGTCTCGGTGCTCGCCGAGAGCCGCATGCTGGCGCAAATCGGCACGGTGGAGGCCGTACGCGGCTTGATCGATGTGTATGTGCGATACGGCGAATTTCTGCGCGTCGACACCCAGCTGCAGCTCGAGGCGTTGGGCGACCGCGCAGTGCCCGCGCTGATTGAAGCGCGCCGTCACCCGGCCGAGAAGATCGTCAAGTGGTCGGCGCGCGCGCTGGATGCACTGGGCAAGGCCATCCCCAGCGAAGCCGTCCAAATGACGGATCTGCAAGTCCTGTCCGACGTACTGCGCGCCTACG
>DATEPG010000025.1:0-2470 GCA_035273265.1 Polyangiaceae bacterium | reverse complement strand
TGCCCTCCGGAATATGGCAAGGGCTTCTCCTGAGGCGCATTGCGCTTTGTGAACTGAACGCGCACGTGCCAATTACCCTCGTGCACCTGCGCATCGAATGAGCACGGTGTTGTTGTGGTGCACCGACTCTCCACCTGACGTTTAGCCACATCGATGGCTCCCGCCCTATCCAACGCAGACGCGGACGAGACCGATGCGACTAAGACCACCGTCACGGGAAAAATAAACCCGTTAGGAGCGGCCATGGAGCCTAAACGTGGAGGTTGGCGGCGCAGCGGCGGCCGTGGATCAAGCGAGGCGGTTGTGCCCGCGTCCGGTAAGCGCTACTTGCGATAGGCCGCGTCAAGTGCGATGCCGACGAACAGCACCACAACGGCCAAGAGGATGACGCCAGCAAGAAGCTCCATGCCTAAAGTGTACCTATTTGATCCATACGATGCTCCACTTGGCGATTCACCAGATAGACGCCTACGAGCACAACGGCGCCGAACGCCCCAATAAACCAAAGCGTTGGATTAGCGCTGTTGGGTGTGGAGATAAGCCAGCCAACCAAGGTTATTTCCGTCACCACCATATTCCGAGCCACGCACTGTTAGAGCGCAACTCCCGTTCCATTAAGGCTGATTCTGTAGCGTTGGACGACTTCGCCCCATCGTGCGGGGGGCGAGTGCCAAGATTGAATTGGTCCATGTTCAACCGAAATTTCTTTCGGGAGGATCAGAATCATTGCCGACTATCTTAGCTGGCGGATAAAAAGGGTCTCCGCCAACCTTTACGCAAATCATCGTGTTAAGTGATTGTTGGCTTTTCGCGCCCTTGGATATCACGATGGAAATCGGGTCAGGCGACGGATCTGGCTCGGGAATCCGGGACGTATGGACAGGAAGGAAAAACGGCCGCTCGAAGGGTTGCGCGATGCGATCTGTGCGCGAGGCTACGAGCGGCGCCGCCGGCGGCATAGGTCCGCGGGCCGGCTACAGTTCTAGCAGCCGCTTCCTGTTGCCGCTCATGTTGGATGCGGCAAGCCCTGATTCGCAACTCAACTCAGCAGGCCGCGGGCGGCGTGCCTCACGTCGGGGGAGGAGAAGCGGAAGGCGGCGCGATCCAGGACGTAGTGAATGAATCCGGTCGCGAAACCCAGTGCCAGCAGTGCCGGAACGAAGGATGAGGAACGCAGCCACAGCGCCGCGTCGCCGAAGATGCGATCGGCGTAGACATATTCATCGGTCACCGCCTCGACCTCCAGCACAGGCAACAACAGGGTCGAGAGCACGGCGAGCACGAGCAGAACCGCCCACCCACGCCGGTTGATGGGCGCGAGCAGCCGCTGCCAGTGGGCGCCCGGTGCCTGGGCCCCGCCGGAAGCCGCCAGTGAGGCGAGCCCCATCGCGGCGCTCCAATGCTGCACGCTCCAAAGCAGGAGGAACAAGAACGGGTTGAGGAAGCCGAGGAGCACGATCGCCGAGACGCCGAGGACGTAAGCAATGCGCTGCGGCGACGGGCGCTGCGAGCGTAGTTCGACGTGCAGCATCAGAGCGGTGATCGCCACGATGATGATCACGCTGGCGTTGCGCAGCGTGCGCGCGACCGTGTCGGTGAGCGTTTCTCCAAGCAGCGGGTCGATCCATCGATCCTGGAAGGCAATCGATCCGGCGAGCGCGTTGGCCAGCACGACGAACCCGCCGCCCACGACGAGCGCGAAGCAGCGGTCGAGCCGTCGCGCGTTCGCGTCCGGGGGTCGTCCCGCCCGCTCGCGATACAGGCTGAGCAGCCCGTAGTGCTGTGCGGCGAAATGATGACTCACCAGAAGATAGTCCAGCGCAGCGAGGCAGAGCACGCGCTCGGTCAGCGGCATCGGCAGCACGGTCTCGGGTGCGAGCAGCACCGCGAAGCAGACCGCGATGATTACCAGCGGTGCGACGACGAAGCGCAGCCGCTGCGACGCGAGCAGCGGGCGGTAGGCAGGCGTGGCGTAGGCGAGCCACGCCGACGACACGCGATGGCCGAACCACAGCGGTACGGCGAGGGCGAAGAACAGCCAGTCCAACGCGCTGCCGCGGCCCTCGTCCTGACCGGCGCCCAGCACAAGGACCAGCGGAGCCAGCCACAGCATGTTCAGGACCCAGAAGAGGTCCCAGGCCGGACTCTTGATCCAGCGCATGCGGCGGCTAGAGCTTCAGTAGCCGCTTCGCGGTGCCGCTGAGGATCTTGGTCTTGTCTTCGGCACTGAGCGGGACGGTTTCCATCCACTTCACGCCCGGCGGGTTGGGGACGAAGGGGTAGTCGACGGAGAACAGGATGCGGTCGACGCCCATTTCCATCACGCAGCAGAGCAGCGACGGGGTGGAGAAGGCGCCGCTGGTGGTGATCCAGAAGTGCTCGCGGAAGGTGTCGCGGAACGGGGTGGAGCGGTTGCCCTGGCGGGCGAGCGCCATGTTGATGCGCCAGAGGTAGAAGGGCAGGCCTTCGC
>DATEPG010000024.1:0-31109 GCA_035273265.1 Polyangiaceae bacterium | reverse complement strand
TGCGCCCCGAGGAGTGCCTGGCCAAGGATCATCTGGTCACGCACGTGCCGACGCGGCGCTCGCTCGGTTTCGGAGAGTTGGCGCTTGCGGCTGGTAAGCTCAAGGTGCCGGCAGCGAAGGAGGTGACGACGCGCCCGCGCGCGGAGTTGCCGAACGTCGGCAAAGCGCTGCCGCTACTCGATGCCGCGGCCTACGTGACCGGTCAGGCGCTGTTTGGCGCCGACGTGCGGCTGCCTGGAATGCTGACCGCGGTGATCGCTCGGCCGCCCGTGGTGGGCGGCAAAGTGGTTCGCTTCGATGCCGCGCGGGCGCTCGCGGTGCCAGGCGTGCGTCACGTGGTCGAAATGCCAGCACCCCAAGCGCCGTACAAGTTTCAACCTTGGGGCGGCGTGGCCGTCGTGGCGGACCACACCTGGGCCGCCATGCGGGGGCGCGCTGCACTCGACGTGACGTGGGATCATGGGCAGAATGCGAGCTACGATTCGGAGCGATATCGCGCGGAGCTCGCCAAATCCGTAGCCAAGCCCGGGACCATCGCCCGCAAAGTGGGGGACGCGGAGCTCGCGCTGAAGAGCGCCGCGCGCGTGATCGAAGCGGAGTACCACGTGCCGCATCTGCCGCACTTGTCGATGGAGCCACCGGTGGCGGTCGCGCGCGTCGACGGCGACACTTGCGAAGTGTGGGCGCCCACGCAAAATCCGCAGGCCGCGCGCACGGAGGTCGCGCGCGTGCTCGGTATCCCAGAGGCCAAGGTGCAGGTGCACGTGACCTTTCTGGGCGGTGGCTTCGGTCGCAAGTCCAAGGCGGACTTCTGCTCCGAGGCCGCGTTACTCTCGCGCAAAGTGGGCGCGCCCGTGCGGGTTCAGTTCACGCGCAGCGATGACGTGCAGCACGACTACGTGAATACCGTGAGCGCCAACCGGCTGAGCGCGGGCCTGGACTCAAAGGGCCGAGTCACGGCCTGGCGGCATCGCACGGCGTTCCCGTCGATCGGCAGCCTGTTCGGCGAGCCCGCGCGCCCGTCGCTCGACGATCTGCAACAAGGTGTGCTCGACCTGGCCTTCGCCGTGCCCAACCTCAGCGCGGAGATGTGCGACGCCACTGCCCACACGCGCATCGGCTGGCTGCGATCGGTGTACAACATCTTTCAAGCCTTCTCGATCGGGTCCTTCGTCGACGAGCTAGCGCAAGCCAAGAACGCCGATGCGCGCGAAGTGTGGCTCGAGCTCATCGGGCCAGCGCGCAAGATGTCGCTCACGGATCTCGGTGTCGAGAGCTTGAAGAACTACGGACAACCGCTCGAAAAGCATCCCGTGGACTCCGAGCGCTTGCGCAACGTGCTCACGCGCGTGACCAGCGCCGCCCGCTGGGCAGATCGCAAACGCGACGGCCGGGCGCTGGGTCTCGCCGCGCATCGCAGCTTTCTCAGCTACACCGCCGTGGTGGCCTCGGTAGTGCAGCGAGCCAACGGAAAATTGGCGGTGGACGAGGTGTGGCTGTGCTTCGACGCCGGTACGATCGTCAACCCGGACCGCGTGCGGTCGCAGATGGAAGGCTCGATCGTGTTTGCGATGAGCCTCACGCTGTTCGGTGGAATTACCATGAAAAATGGCGCGATCGAGCAGAGTAACTATCGCGGCGGTGGGCGTATCGTCAGGATGGGGGAGGTGCCGCGCCGCATCCACATCGATATCGTCGACAGCGACGCCGCTCCGGGCGGAGTGGGAGAGCCAGGCGTACCCCCGGTCGCGCCCGCGATCGCGAATGCCATGTTCGCCCTGACGGGCAAGCGGATCCGCGAGCTGCCGCTCGGCAAATCACTGGCGGTCACGTGAGCACCCCCGTCGCCATCGTGCTGGCAGCGGGCGAGGGCCGGCGCATGGGCGGGCCGAAGGCGCTGCTCGTCGTCGATGGCCAGCCGCTCGTCCGAGCTCACGCAGAGCGACTGCGCGAGCTTGGGTGTCGGACCATTGTCGTGGTTCGTTGCGCCATGCTCGAGGACGTGCGTGCACTGCTCGGTGCTGCGTCTGGGGTCGAGCTCATCGCTTCGGACACGAACTCGATGGCCGGGTCTCTAGTCGTTGGACTCCGCCATGCGACCCCCACGGTCGGCTCCGTGATCGTCGTCTCGACCGTCGATTGCCTGCCGGTGCGGCACTCAACGCTGAGCGCCCTGCTCCGCTCCGTACGGGCCAACGGCGTGCAAGTCGCGACCCCCCGTTACCGAGGGCGCGGCGGCCACCCGGTGGTCGCTCGAGAGAGCCTGTTGCAGCCGATGCTTCGGGGCTACTCCGGGACGCTGCGCGATCTGATTCGCGGTGCAGATGCACAGCGGCTTCGCCTAGATGTCGACGATTCCGCAGTGGTGGGCGAGCTGAATACACCAGCGGATCTGGCCGAGGCTCGTCCGGGGCTCCTCCCGGCTTTTGCTCGCACGGGCGCGGGCTACTGCGTCAGTGTGAGCGCTGCCAGCGCTGCCGCGCAGCATGTCATTGCAGCACGAAGTAGCCCAGCGCCTTGGCTCGGTGCCCTTGCTGCAACAAATCCTCGACCGCGGTAGCCGGTGTTCCACCCATCCCGGTTGGGCTGAGCTGGATATCTTCGAAATCCGGCTGCATGGCGAGGAATGCGGATCCATGGCGGACCACGACGACCGTGCCAATTCCGGGCTTCTCCCGGGCCAGCTGATCCGCAAACTTCGCGAAGTGCGGCGCCGAGCTCTTCTTCGCCCCGGGCTTCCCTGCGCCGCGCAGGCTGAGGCTGGGCTTGGGGCCGGCCTGTGTCACGGCGTCGACAGCCCCTTTGGCTGAGGGCTCGGCGCGGCACGAAATCCTTCGTCAATCTGCCAAAGCCGCGCGGCGAGTTCAGGATCGACCAGGGGCGCGTCGACGAGGCGCTTCCCGTTGATCCACGAAAGGGCACGGCCTGGGTTCGCGCTCACCAGGTCGGCTCCTTGCTCTCCGACTTCGGCGAGTGATCGACCGCCCAGATTCACGAGCCAGAACACGCCTCGAGCCCACCACGGCATCGAACGCGCTACTTCGGTACCCCGCGTCGAACCGGGATTCCAGGCCACGAGCCGTAACCCCGAGGGACCGAACCGCCGAGCCAACTCGATCGCTAGGAGATCGTTCGCGGCTTGAAAAGTCGCGATGCCTTGAAGCATCGACCAACCTTTCTCAACGTGAATGTCAGCCAACGTCGACTTCAGTTCAAAAGAAGGTGGATGCGTGTCAAAGAAATGAAGGACTAGTCGAGGAAGCCCAGGAGCTTCCAAAGCGTGTCCGCGTTCTTGGGGCCGAGCCGAGCGATCAGTTTCTGCTCGAAGCTCACCACCGAGGCGGTTGCCTTCTCGACCACTCGTTTGCCTCTCGGCGTCGGAAACGCGCGGTTGCTGCGGCCGTCGTCTGTGTTGCGGAATCGCTGGGCCAGACCACGGGCCTCCAGGCGATCCAGCATTTGAGTCACGTTCGCGCGAGTGCACTGAGCCAGGATCGCCAACTCTGCCAGCGTCAGCCCTTCCGGGTGATGGACGACCAAACGCAGGAACTTTGCCTGGCCGATGGTGATGTCGTGCTCGGCCACGCACTGGTCTAGGGCCTCGGCCAACTGGCGCCCGACCAAGTGGAGTCGAAACGCCAGCGGAGCCGGATTGTGGGTGTTGCTGCCAGGTCGGGCCATCTAGTGAAGCACTTCACCATGGGCGCTCTCATCGTCAAGTTTCGCTCAACCTGACTGTGAGTCGCCGCTGGCGCGCCAGCCGCAGCGCAACGACTCACACGCGGAGCAACAAAGCGGAAAGAGTTCCCGGAAATTGCCGGGGACTCTATTTTTTGCAGTTTCTGTCTCAGTCGGAGCGGGCAGATTCGACGGCTGCCATCATCGAGCGCGCCTGCTCATGCGCGATCGATAGAAAAGTTGCGGCTTTTACGCAGTTCTACGCGGGTTCCGCGGCAGCGCGCCAGATTGCATCGACGTCGAGCAGGCACCCCACAGCGGGAACCGCTGCCGACGCACCAGCGGCAGCGCTGGTGCGCGACCAAAGCGTAGAGTCCGTGGAACGTGACCAGACGTCAACTCGAGCCTCGCGATGCGAAATGATGACGATGGCTGCGAGAGATGGAATCTGCTTGTAGTGCGTCAGCTTCTCCCCGTAGTCATAGTCCTCGGTGCTGTCGCTCGTTACTTCGACGATCACCCGCGGGTTGACGACGTTCGTTTTCTTGTGGGGGTCCCGCTCGGTTGGCCCGCACACTACCGAAGCGTCAGGGTAGGTGGCAAGTCCGGTCGCCTCGACACGAACGCCTAGGTCCGATGTGAAGACTCGACAACTGCCGCCACGTATCTGCTCACGCAGCTGACCGATGACTTCGGCAGCCATTGCCGCGTGCTCCGGAGTGCCACCGGCCATCGCGACAATTTCGCCGGCAAGGAACTCGTGACGCGTCGAGCTTTCTTCCTCCAGCGACACGTAGTCCTGGTAAGTGTAGCGGTGGAGCGGAAACGCGGACGTCACCACTGAACTCTATCGCGGACCCCAGAGTGGTGCCAACCAAACGAGCGCGTCGGCCCTAGAAACCCGCTCAGGCACAGGCCAACTCCGCGTTCGTCAGGTCTTGGACCTCGTCGATGACTGCCGCGTCGTTCTGCGCTTCGGCCGTGCGCGCGCAACCATGGGCAACGAGGCTCGTGTCGTAGAGCGAAGACTCCGCGAGCCAGTCGCGATACTTGGCGAGCCGAGCGTCATAGTCGAGCTCGAGGCGAAAGTACCCGGAGCCAGACAACTTCTTCAGATCCGGCGCTTTTGTAAACCCCGTCTTCGGGTGCCAGGGTTCAGCCTGTCTCTCGTCTCTTGGTCGGGCGGGCGCTACCGCACTACCGCGTGGGACGTCGCCCGCCAGAGGTGCCGTGCGCAACACGTCTGAGTTCGCTCGAATTTCTCACCTGTGCCCTCGATTGCACAAGAAACGCGAACTTCGGTCTCAGCAAACAGACTATCTACTCACAGAAGAGCCGTCGAACACCCTCGTGCTCCACAGAGAACAGAAGGACATCGCAATGAACAGGTTCGGTCTGGCGGCGCTCTGCCTCCTTGGCATCTTTCTCCCTGCCCGGGCGGCCTTCGCCACGAAGAGCGCGGAGCTCTACACGAGTGCGCCGTACGGGTACGGACGCTTCGAGACGCGAGTGCGCTTCGCGGCCGGTGACGGCGTCGTCAGCGCGTTTTTTCTGTGGAAGGACGGATCCGAGAAGCCGGATACCTTTTGGAACGAGCTCGACTACGAGAAGATCGGCGCCAACTGCCAACTTTCGACCAATGCGCTCTATGGCAATCCGTCGGCCAACCATACAACGAAGCCGACCGTCAGCGCGGATCTTTGTACGGGATTCCACGTCTATGGCTACGAGTGGACCGCGGACTACATCGCGTGGTCATTCGACGGTAAGGAGATTAGGCGCGAGACCGGTGAAGCCGCGGCCGCGTTCGCACAGAACGCGAGCGCCGGGATGCAGATCCACTTCAACCTCTGGCCGGGGGACTCGTCGTTCGGAGGCAACTTCAGCCCCAGCATTCTGCCGGTTCACCAATACATCGACTGGGTCCAGTACTCGTCATATGCCAACGGAGCGTTCACCCTCACGTGGCGTGAGGATTTCACCAGCCCTACCGCCCCCACCGGGTGGCTGACGGGCGATTGGGGCTCACCGAAAAATCTCTCGACGCACGACCCTCGAAACGTGAACTTCTTGGGCGGCTATGCCGTGGTCTCGCTGACCGCCGACGACGCAACCGGGCCAGCGGGCGCGATGTCTGGACCTGACGGCGGCGGAACGAGCGGCATGGGCGGGGGCGGCGCCGCCACGAGCGGTGCCGCCGGGATGGCTCAAACGGTCGCCGGCGCGAGCGCGGGCGGAGCGGCAAGCATCGCGGGTGCGGCCACGGTGGGCGGCAGTAATGGCAACGGAGCCGCCGCAGGGACGAGCGCTGGCGGGGCGAGCGCGCCCGGGTCCACGAACCCAGGTGGAGCGACCGGTACGCAGGTCGGCACGACCAGCGGAACGGGCGGCGCGCAGCCGACGGCCGGTGCGCCCGCTGGTGCTGGCACGAACGGAGATGATGCGAACGGCAGCGGCTGTCACGTACCGGGAGCGACACGTCCGTCGCAGTCCGGAGCGGGCGCGCTGCTCCTGCTTGCGCTTGCGGCCGCCTTCCGGCGCCGGCTGGTGTCTCGCGGCTGAGTTTCCGCCGTTGATCGAGCCCATGTCAGTGTTGATCCGCCGCTCGCGTCATCGAAAACGGCTTTTCGCCGTCGTCAGTCCTCTGTTCATTTGGGCGACTCTTGCGTGCAGCCAGACCGCCGATCGACAAGTCGGCAGCAGCGCCGGGGCGAGCGCGCATGCCGGGATCTTGGCAGGTGCAGGTGCAGGTGCAGGTGCGGGTGCGACGGGAACAGCGGGCGCGGCCAGTGTGTGGAACGGCGGGGCGGGCGGCAGCTTCGGAGGTGCGTTCACTTATCCGGCGCCCGTGGCTGCATGGCAACCGAGCCAGGGCTGTGTCGACCAAGTCGCTCAGATCGTTCGTGGCATGACGCTTCGGCAGAAGGCGGGGCAGATGGTTCAGGCCGACTCCGCCTCAATCACCGCGGCGGACGTCGCCACGTATCAGCTCGGCTCGGTCTTCAGCGGAGGCACCTCCGATCCCGCGACCGACGACGCTCCACAAACCTGGCGGACGTTCGTCGAAAGCTTCGAGGCCCAGGCGAGCGCATCGGGCATCCCGCTGATCTACGGCATCGATGCCGTGCACGGAAACAACAACGTGAGCAGCTCCGTCGTGTTTCCTCACAATATTGGGCTCGGCGCCACTCGCGACCTCGCGCTCGTCACCGAAATTGGACAGATCACGGCCCTTGAAATGCGGGGCACTAGTCTCGACTGGACGTTTGCCCCCACCATCTCACCGGCCCAGGACGAACGCTGGGGGCGCACCTTCGAGAGCTACTCCGAAGTGCCGGCACTGGCGGCTGCGATGGGCGTTGCCGTGCTCGAGGGTTTACAGGGCGACTCGCTGCGCGGGCCAGATTCGGTGGTCGCGTGTGCGAAACATTTTGCTGGCGACGGCGCGACGGAGGGCGGCGTGGATAAGTCGGACGCCGTGCTCGACGAAGCGACGTTTCGGAGACTCGGGGTCGAGGTGTATCAACCGATGATCAACGCGGGCGTCGGCAGCATCATGGTTTCGTACAGCAGCTACAACGGGACCAAAATGACCGGAAACGCCCACTGGCTGACGGACGTGCTCAAGGGCGAGATGGGGTTTCGGGGCATCGTCGGCTCCGACTGGGCCGCATTCGACGAACTCGCGGGCGACGCCGCAACGCGAGTCGCTACGGCCGTGAACGCCGGCATCGACATGCTCATGGAGCCCGCAGTAGCGGCACGAGACGTCGAGCTGCTCGAGGCCGCGCCGACCGCGAGCGGCTCTGCATACATCCCGCTCGCGCGCATCGACGATGCAGTGACGCGCATTCTCACCGTCAAGTGCGAGCACGGAATGCTCGCTCCCGGCTACGACCCGAGCGGCGGCGCCGCGTTGCTCGCCGAGATCGGCTCGCAGGCGCACCGCGACGTCGCCCGCCGCGCCGTCCGCGAGTCGGCGGTGCTGCTGCGGAACGAATCGAAGGTGCTGCCGCTCGCCGAGACCGCGCGGGTTCACGTTGCCGGCTCCGGAGCGGACTCGGTCCAGCGTTTGTGCGGAGGCTGGACGATCGATTGGCAAGGGATCGGCACGAGCAGCAAGGGCCCTGGTGTGACCACGGGCACGACGATTTTGACGGGGATCCGCGCGATTGCCGGCAGCGCCAGTGTGACCTTCTCCCAAGACGGAAGCGGCATTCCGGACGGCGCGACTCACATCGTCGTCGTACTGAGCGAGGCTCCGTACGCCGAGGATCGCGGCGATACGACCGATCTGGATCTGGCCAGCAGGACCCCCGACCTGCCAGTGCTGCAAGCGGCCCGAAGCTCGGGGCTGCCGGTGATCGCGGTGATCGTGAGCGGCAGGCCGCTCATCATCGAGCCCTACCTCGATCTTGCGGACGCGTGGCTGGCGGCTTGGTTGCCAGGGTCGGAGGCAGACGCGTTCGCGGACATCCTGTTTGGTCGCTACGTCCCCACGGGCAAACTCGGCCATAGCTGGCCGAGGACGATGGCGCAGATACCGATCAACCTCGGGGATGCCGATTACGAAAGCGATCCACCACTTTTTTCATTCGGCTACGGCCTCACTTACTGACATCATAGGAGTTCATGAACTACCGAACGAGCTCTCTGGTGGCGCGGTGTTCGACAAGCGTCGTGTTCGCGCTCGCTCCGGCCTTACTCGCCGCTTGTGCGTCGGACGGGCCCGGGGTCGTGGGCGGAGCGTCGGGCTCGGTTGCGCAAGGTGGAAGCGGTGTCAGCGCGGCGAGCGGTGTCGGCGCGGCGAGCGGCAGCAGTGCAGTGAGCGGCGGGACCAGCGCCGGCAGTGGCGTGGGCGGCGGATCGCCCAGCGGGGGCTCGTCCGCGAGCGGCGGGGCCAGCTCCCGCGGAGGCTCGGCTGGGAGCTTGTCCAACGGTGGTACATCGGCGAGCGGCGGTCGACACTCAGCGGGAGCATCCGGCACTGGCGGTGCACCCAATAGCGCGGGTGCCGCGACGGGCGGCGGAGCCGGAACCGGGGGCACCGCATCTGCTACCAAGTGCCCGAGCACGGCGTGGAAGCTCGCCTGGGGCGACGACTTCGACGGAGCCTCCGGTGCGGCCGTCGACGGCAGCAAGTGGGCGTACGACAGCGGCCCCAATTGGTACAACGGTGAACTTCAGTACTATGCGTCCGGCAACGCCAACGCCTCGCTCGACGGGAAGGGGATGCTCGTCATCGAGGCGCGCAAGGAAGCTCGTGAGGGCAGGCAGTACACTTCCGCGCGCCTAAAGACGGAGGGCAAGAAGACCTTCACCTATGGGCGCTTCGAGGCTCGAATGAAGTTGCCCTATGGCAATGGAATTTGGCCGGCGTTTTGGATGTTGGGAGGCAACTCGTGGCCGAACACCGGCGAGATCGACATCATGGAAAACTTGGGCCGTGAGCCGTCGATTGCTTACGGAACTATCCACGGGCCGGGCTATTCGGGCGCGGCCGGGCCCGGGGCGTCCTATACACTCCCTGGAAGCGCTGCATTCTCGGACGACTTCCACGTCTTCGCCATCGAGTGGGAGACCAATGTCATTCGCTGGTACGTCGACGACACTCTCTACTCGACCAAGACCCCCGCCGACATTAGCGGCCAAACTTGGGTCTTCGATCACGGCTTCTTCATCATCTTGAATCTAGCTGTCGGCGGCGAGTGGCCGGGCAACCCCGATGACACCACGGTGTTCCCGCAGAAGCTGCTGGTCGACTACGTCCATGTGTGCCAGAAGTAGGAGCACTCTTTTGCGTTGGTGCTAGCAGGCGCCACCCGGTGAATTTCGAAGCCGGTGTTGCACGGGCGGAGCATGCCGCCAAGCCCCCAGCACGCGGTCGTCGTGTCTTCTGGCGAGGCGCAGAAAAAAACGGTCGGCGGCGATCGACGTCGCGGGTGCCCCAACCATTGCCCCGCGTGCAGCCGAGGTGCGAGATTGTTCGTCGTGCTCCCGAACAACCTATTCGCTTCGATGCCGGACGCCACCGTAGGCGAGGTAATGACTCCGCTCGTCACTTGCAGCGGAGTGCGCTTCGAGCGCATCGTTTCGCACGGCCAAGCCTCGCCGGAAGGCTTTTGGTACGACCAAGCGGAGCGTGAATTCGTGCTGTTGGTGCAAGGTCGCGCCGAGCTCGAGTTTGCGGACGCGCCCGTCGTCACGTTGGGCCCCGGTGACTGGCTCGAGATCGGCGCACACGTTCGCCACCGTGTACGCTCCACGGCGCCCGACGGACCTACCATTTGGTTAGTCGCCTTCTACTGAGCTTTGGCTAAGCGAGTCGATGAACGCGCCCGGACGCGCGGTTGGCGAGGCCCCGCCCAACGAGCTGTGGGCGGGGCGCATCGCCAACTGGCCCGCGCACCAGTCCTTAGAAATGTATCGAGAATGAAACGTCATCAACGGCGAAGAACGACATCGCTCCGGCCGTGTCAGCGCCGTCGATCACGATCCGAACGACCGCCCCATAGAATTCCTGGTTGGGCCCCGCAAACGAGTTCGCGCAGTTGCCCGTGGCTTGGATGCGATGCCACAGACCATCGCGAGGGAAATTGAAGGCCGTTGAGGCGACGTACGTCCAACTCTGGGGGTTGATGAGTTGTATCTTCCCTCGGGCTCGGCTCGAGCTGGCCCCAACGGCCCTGACGTACGCGACACTGTAGCAACTCTTTTGGACCGCATAGTCCCGCGGGATACCCGGCATCTCCCGATCCATAGCGACCCAAGCCGTGCTCGCGGAGTTGGCGGTCAAGAGCAGCAGGGCATTGTGTGACGGTGAGCGTGCGTTCGAATCCTCTACCCAACCGGTATAGCCCGTCGATCCCGAGGAGTAGTACGACCACCAGCCATCGGCCTCGAGGTCATCCATGAGTACACTGTCGGCGCGCGCCGAGCCACTTCGCAGCAGCCCCACCGCGGCAATTGCTGCAACGACCCCCAACCGCAGCTTGCCCACCCGCCCTGAAATAGCCCTCGAATTGCTCATCATAATTCCCTCCCAACGATGGCTCAGCAATCTGTCGAGAGTCTTAATACATCGATCGCAGACCGTCAGCAAGCCGCTCCCTTACCGTCATTAAGCTCGGGTGCACGGATACGATTGAACCCGTTGCACGTGCCGAGGCGACTCCGATAGGACCTGTCCACCGGTATGTTCGCTAGCGCCGGAGCCTGTCGAGCTCTGGAAAGCTTCGAGACTGCATGTGACGACCGATCTTTCCAAACGGTGTGGCGGTCTGAGCTCGGCCCGTGCAGTTCGTCGTGCTCGAAACGGTGGTCGCGACGGAGTAATCGAACGTGTCGAATAGCGCTCGCGCCACTCAATACAGCGTCTCTTCGCGCACCAGGGTGCTCACCAGCCGCTGGGGCCTGGCTCCCAGATTCGATGGATCGCAACCACCATCGAGCACCGGTAAACCGAGCAGTGTCAGGCCTAGTCGGTAGCTGCACACCTTGCCGCGCCCGGCGAGGTAGACCCCCGGAAGATTGACGTTGGCTTTACTGCCTGCAGCCGTTTGCCCCGGCGCTGCGCGCTCGGACAAAACCGGGTTTCTGTCCGCAAGCTCGCGCTGCGTGTCCTGCACCGCACGGAGGCGCAGGGGCTCGACCTGAAGGCGTGGGCCGTAGAGCTCCTTTGGCTGGACCCCGTTCGGGTACGTTTGTTTGGCCGTGATTTCCACCACCAGCCGCGCGCCCTTGCGCGGGTTCGGAATGCGCGGAGGCGAGCGACGCAGCGCCGCGGCAGCCTTGTCCGCGACAGCGCGCCAGCCCGCGAGGTCGCCGCTGACCTCGCTCACAGCGACCTCCACCTCTCCGGTCTTGAGCACCGTGATCAGAAAGCGCGCGCGGCCTTCGAACGGTGCCGCTTCGGTATGTGCGGCGTGATACAGCGCGGAAACCACGGGCCCCGAAGTGCCCAGGCCGAGCGCGCGATCGCGAGCTTCTAACCCTTCTTGAAGTCCGCCAGTGCTGCTGACCGGCGGAGCACGGAACAGCGCGCGACTCGCACGGTGCGCTCTGCCCCCGGTGGGGGGCTCCGACTTCGTCTCGGACAACCAACGACGCCAATCGCCAGAACCGAGTCCGAGATCGACGGCTCGGCTTGGTTGTGTCGACTCTTGGGCTGGCGTTGGCTGGCTGTTTCCCGCGCTCGTGGCCCGCTCGACGTGCTCGCCGTCGCGAACGAGCGGGACTACCCGCGGGGCGTCCATCGAGCCCGCGCGCTGCGGCACCGAGTTTGGAGCTCCGCGGCCTCGAAGAGGGGCCAACGCAGCTCTCCGATCGGCGATGCTCGATCTTACCTGAGCCAGGGGCGGCGCATCGACTTGTACGTCGACCTCGTCCGCGAACGGACCTGGCGGAGGCAGCACCGCTCGCGGCGCAAGCTGCGCATGTCGATGCGCTTCTTCGATGCCCCATCCCCACAAGGCCATCAGCGCTGCCCCATGCAGTGCGCCCGCGAGCAAGAGTGCCCGCCCATCCCTGCTTCGTTGCGACCGCGGCAACATGGGCCAAGCGTAGCAGGAGACGTAGAGTTAGCGAGCTAGCGCTGAATGTCGTGACCGAGCAGGGGATTAGAAGACCAAACGATGCGGCGGTCCGAGCCGAACTCGTGAACTTGCCGGCTGCCACGGATGATGAGCACATCTAGGAATCGTCCGGCTTGCGCTAACTATCGGTTAACCCTAAGATTTTAACGCGCGTCATCCGTTCGCGACCGCTCGCGCCGGCTTCGGACGGGCCGCGCTGAGTAATCAAAAACGGGGCCACCTCCGGGATTGCGCGAAGGCTCGCGAGAGGCGGCAGGTGCGACGTATTGGGGTGCGATGGCGGCCGTGCAAATCCGCCTGCGGCTACAGGCTTCGCCGCGGGCGTGCGCGTGGACCCTTTCGACGCCGCTCTGATTGCGCGCGACGCCTTCGTGCGCGCAGAGGACGCCTTCGTGCGCGCAGAGGTGGAACGCAAGGGTCGTTCAAAGAGTGACTTCGAGCTGGTGATTGCGTTGACCGCGATCGAGCAGGGTGCCACGCTGATCACGAACGACGCGGCTCGCAAGGACGGCGCGATCGAAGGCATGGTGGTGGAGGATTGGCTTACCGAGATTCGACGTGAGCTGCGTTCACGGTCCCGTCCACTCGCTGGGGTCGTAAGCTGGGGCTCGCCATAGAAGAGGAAATGGCCAAGGTTGTTCGGCTCTCGATGTGCGCCGTGCAACCTGTGCCACTCCGTAGGAACTGCCGGCACCGCGATCTACGGGCTTAGGTGCGGGTGGCGCGAGCGGCTCCCTCGGTCGATGGCACTTTTACTATTTCGGGCCTGAGCCGACACCGTTAGTGTGCGCGAGAGGGCGGTGAACGAACAATGGAAAATCAGCAATTCAGCAACGCGCGGCAATTGGCAATAGCAGCAACGGAGCTTGGCGATGTCACGCTGCCGGGCGAGCTCGGACCGTTGCAGTTCTTGCAACAAAGCAACACCCACTTCGATACCGGAAGCGGAGTGCCGGCGGTGGCCGTCAACAGCAGCGGCGTGGTCCTTTCGGTCCATGCGAGTGGCGGCAAGTACTATTACGACCGGGGACAGGTCACGATTCCGTCCAACGGTGTCACCTGGCACGGTTCTTCGAAAGAATACGGTAGCGGTAGCGGTGACCCGTGCATCGCCATCGACGCGCAGAATAACGTCGTGGTTTTGCAATGGGACCAGAGCCACGGCCAGATCTTCTTCAACACCGGCAGCTATGACGCAGCGACCGCTGAAATTTCTTGGTTGTCCAAGACGCCAGCGCTTCTGGCCAATGGTTCGCTGAGCCCTGCAGTTGCCGCGAACGACGCCGGGGTAGTGGTAGCCGCCTACCTGGGGACTGGCACGGACGGCCTCTACGTCTACGCCCAACTCGGCCAGCTGCAGGCGGGCAACCCGATCATCTGGCAACCGGCGGGGCCTTTGTCGCTTCCGCGAGATGTCTCAGGCTGCTCGGTCACGATCAACAACAATGGCGATATCCTGCTGAGCGTGATCTCGGATACCACGACACTGACCATCTATGGCAGCGTTGCGCCGGGAGCGAACAGCATCAGCTGGAGTACGGTCTGCGCTCCTCGCAGCTTCGCGCTCAACTCCAGCATTGCGATCGACGACAACGCGGTCGCGATCGAGACGACGTTTCTCGACGGCCTTCCGTCTTACACCGTCGGCAAGCTGGGCTCGGTCGGACCCAATGAAACGGTCATCAAGTGGGCATACCCGGGTTGGAGCGTTCCCAACCTACCCACCAGCGCGAAATCCGTCACTTTCGCCGTAAACGGTTCATATGCGGTCGTGCTGTGGCAGAACGATAACAAGTACTACAGTGGTGTTGCCGTGGGCTGGTGAGCGCTCAGCGGGAAAAGTACTCATCAGCTCCTCCGCTGAGGCACTGAGTTCGGGAGTAATCGACTGCGGCACCGTCCACAGGCATCGGGCGATGCGCGCCGTGATGCGGTGCTGGCGCGGGCTACCGCGTGCTCCGGTTGGATGCGGCGCTCGTCGTGCACGACGTCGAGGTGGCCATGGATCGCGTGCGAGCGGCGCTCGGGCGGTGTAGGGCGTAGCCACAAGCGAAAACCCTCCTTCGGGCGGAGTTTCGTGGCATGGTGCCGTCGTGGTGAGAGCTCTTTTCGGGTGGTCGTCTGCGGTTTCGGTACTGTTGGCAGTGGGCTGTGGGGGCTCGGGCAAGGCTGAGCCAGGAGGCAGCGCGGGCTCTGGCGGGACAAATGCCGGCGCCGGTGGTGCGCACGCTGGTTCCGCTGGGCACGCGGGAACGCCTGGGCACGCTGGAGCTTCAGTGGAAGGCGGAGCCGCGGGCGACGGAGGCGAAGCGGGAGCTGGCTCCGCCGACTGTGACGACGGCAGCTGGCGCAAAGACTCCGAATGCGTCCCTTGGAGCACTTGTGCCATCGGCAGCTTCGTCGCCGCCCCGGGCTCGATGTCGAATGATCGCGCGTGCACTCCGTGCCCGGAAGGGCAAAGCAGCGCAACGGTCAATGCGCTCAAGTGTGTGCCCGCGTGTCAGCATGGCGGCTCCTTGCTGGCACTCTCGGATCAGGATGCAGTGTGTGATTGCCCCGCCGGAACTTGGGGCGCGCAATGCGAACGACTGACGCTGCAGGTGAGCGCGGGCGGGGGGAATACCTGCGCGCTCGAGGCGGATGGCAGGGTTGTTTGTTGGGGCGGCAATCCGGCCGGCAAATCCAGTCCACCACCAGGTTCGTTCAAGAGCGTGAGCGCCGGCTTTACCCATACCTGCGGTTTGAAGCTCGATGGCAGTATCGTGTGCTGGGGCGAGAACGCGCAAGGCCAGGCGGCTGCTCAGCCTGGCCCCTTCGATAGCGTGAGTACTGGGCATAGTAACACCTGTGGCTTGAAGGCTGATGGCAGCGTGCAGTGTTGGGGCTTGAACCCGGATGGTCGCGGCACGGTGAGCGGAACCTTCGTCAATCTTTCAGTCGGTGGCTCGCACACCTGCGCCGTGACAGCGAAGGGCGAAGCCAGGTGCTTCGGCGATAACTACTCCAACCAATCGAATCCGCCGCTAGGCACCTATGCGAGCATCAGCGCCGGCGGCAGTCACACCTGTGGTCTGAAGACAGACGGCACCATCAGTTGTTGGGGCAACAACAGCTCGGGGCAGGCAGTCTCACCGGCTGGAACGTTCACGAGTGTGAACGCCGGGGGCTTGCACTCGTGCGGTTTGAAGACGAACGGCAGTATCGTTTGTTGGGGAGGAAATACTTACGGTGAAGCGACGGCGCCGAGCGGGACCTTCGTCGCGGTCAGCGCAGGCACTGAACATAGCTGTGCCACGAAGGCCGATGGCACCATCAAGTGTTGGGGCAAAAACTTCGAAGGTCAGGCGACCGTGCCGAACGGCGCGGTCGGACAGCTCGCCGTTGGTGCACGACACGTCTGCGAATTGCGCATGAACGGCGCCGTCTCGTGCTGGGGTGACAACACCCGCGGGCAGGCCAGTGCCCCGCCCGACACGTTCACGCAGCTAGCCGCTGGCGAAAGCCACACTTGCGGCCTGAAAACCGACGGCACCATCCTGTGCTGGGGCGACAACGCCTACGATCAGGCACAAGCGCCGCCCGGCAGCTTTACTAAAGTCGCGACAGGAGCGTTGCACAGTTGCGGCTTGAAAACCGACCACCACGTGATCTGCTGGGGTGACAATTCGCTCGAGCAACGCCCGGCACCGAGTGAAGAGTTCGAACAGATCGCGGCAGGCCTGCTCTACACCTGCGGACTGCACAGTGACGGCAGCGTCGCCTGCTGGGGCGACAATGCATTCGAACAACTCAAAGCGCCCCCGCTCGAGTTCGTCAGCATCTCCGCAGGCAAGACCCACGCTTGTGGGCGGCAAGCCGACGGCCAAGTCACTTGCTGGGGTGACAACGAGTGGGGACAAACTCGAGCGCAGAGTGAGTCCTTCCTGGGTGTCGCGGCGGGTGACGTCGTGACGTGCGGGTTCACGTCGAGCAGCGCACTCAAGTGCTGGGGTTACGAGCGCGACGCCCGACTGACTCCACCCGGTGGAGCCTTCGACAGCGCATCCCTAGGCGCTTTTGCCCTGTGCGGCATCCGTCGGAATGCGCGCGTCGAATGTTGGGGGCCGCTCGCGCGCGAGCAAGATTGACGCTGTCTGCTTGTGTAGCGCTCACTCGGTGCGGTAGGGCAGCAGCATCGCCAACTCCGAAGATCGACTGGCTCGACCGCGAAATAGATCCGAACGCTCGGTGGCAGCGTGAGCAACGGTTACCGCAACCTGCTGACTACGGAGGCGATGTACGCCGGATCACGGCCGTCCTCGAAGCGAAGCCGAAGGCCCGGCGCCGAACTCGAACTCGGCTTGCTTGGCAGCAGTGCCACTCACACGCACCGGCAACAGCGCCAGACCCTTGCCCTTAGCCGCGGTCGATCCGGTCGTCTTGCACAAAACGGTACTTCAACACAGGGAACCGCGCTGCGCGTGCTACGAACGGTGCCGCCTCGGTATGTGCGGCGTGATACAGCGCGGAAAGCCACGGGCCCCGACGAGCCCAGTCCGAGCGCGCGATCGCGCGCTTCTAACCCTTCTTGAAGTCCACTACTCGGAAGTCGAGGAGCTAGGGCTTGGTCATTTTGGCTTCGGCGTGGCGAATGCAAGCGTGTTTGAGCTCGTCGGGCGCGAGTTCGGCACAGACGGCAGCAGTGGTCGCTGTGGGCCAATACCTCAGTGCGCAATTTGCCCGTCCGCTGCTGTTACCGACGTGCAAGCAGTGATCGGCGTTGCGCATGGCTGCGTCAAACCAGCAATCGTCGCCTTCTTCGGCGGCGCTGAGCTGTGGGCACTGTGATGCATCGTGAGTCGTTGGTGCCAGCTGCGTCCAGCATCGTGCCTGCTGTGCCGAATGCGGAATGCCTTCACAATCCTGGGGCGTGAGTGGGCGTGCTTTGAGCGTCGGATCGGTGCGAGCCTGGACGAGGGCGTCGTCATAGCAGGCGCGACGCGCGCGCGCGTTTGCTCCCGAACCGACACGTTCGCACAGCGCAGGGGCGTCTCGGATTGCAGCGGCGCGATAGCAGCCGCCGCTATGGACCGCCTGCGCGCAAAGCCCAACGCTCTTGGGATCGCGTTCGACTAGACGCTCCAAGCACGCGTCGCGCTGGGCCGGCAGGGACATTCGCGCGCACAGCTGGGCGTCCTTGGACGTATCCAAGAAATGCGCGAGGCAGCGCTGGCGCAAGATCGGCGGCCTGATCTTGCCACAAACGGACGGATCGCTGCTCACCCGGGCTAGCGCTTCGAAGCAATGGGGTGATGGGATGCGTGCGTCTGCGAGCGCACAATACTCTGCGTCCTTCGAGTCCAGCGCCAGCGCCTCGAGGCAGCGAGCCTGGCCCAAGGCGCTGCGCAAGGCTGAGCAAAGCCGAGGACTGCGCCCGGCAATAGCCACTTGGGTGTAGCATTGCGATCGCGCGGACTCGGACGCGAGCCCTTCACACTTACTCACGCGGCCACGACAGGCCGGTGCGAGCAGCAGCGTGAGCAGCCAGATTCGCGCAAAAATAGCGGGCCTCATTGTACCCTCGCTAGTTCGAGGGCGAGCCGCTCGGCGGTGCGCTCGAGGCACGCGGCGCGCTCGCTTCCCTGTAGTTCCTGGCAAATACCGCGATTCGGAGAGTCATAGGAACTACGTTGGAGGCAGCGAAGTCTCGACTCCGGGGCGGTCAGGGCCCGGCACAGAGCTGGATCGCGCGCGCCCGCCAGGTCGATACATCGCTCGCGGCGCGCGGCGTCCTCGACCAGCGCGCAGGTGTAACCCTGTGCTCGTACTCGAGCCAGTCGCGTGAAGCAGGCATCACGCGCTGCAGGTTGAGTCAATTCACGACAGCGGGCGCCGGGGACCCGGCCGATCCGTCTGTCGAGTGAGCGGAGGCAGATGGCCAGAGCCTGCGCATTGGCGGCCGGAATGTCGTCGCAGAGCGCGATGTCGATCGTTCCGAGCTCCTGGCGGCAGGCGACCGAGCTTCCGCACGCGGCGCCAAGGTCCTCCACCTCATTCGCGACCGCAGTTAGGCAAGGCCCTCGATCGTCTTCCGGAGCACGCGCACACACTTCGGGGCCCCGCTGCTTCGCTGCTAGAGCAAAGCAATGGCCCCGATTGGCAGGCTCTGCCAGCTGACACAGCGCCGGATCGCCCCCGAACTCCACGGCGCCTTCAGCGCACTTGGAACGAACCGCAGCGTCCTGGATCTGCTCGCAGGCTTGGCCGCTCTTGCTATTCAGCGCGACTTCGAACAGGCAATGATCGCGGCGCTTCAAACCCGCGCACAGGTGGGGATCCGCTAGACGACCAGCCAGATCCTCCAAACAAGCTTCGGGATCTGCTTCGTCATGGCAGGCGTCTCGTGATGTGACTCGCGCCCACCTCACGTACCAGGTCGCGACCAGCGCCAGGGCAAGCAACCCGAGCCCAGCCGCAATCCAAAGTCGCGCTCGCGACGGCGTTGGTGACTGACTTTCATCGTTCTTGGTCATGAGCCGGGAGATCTCAATGCGCGCCGTCGAGTGCCGCCAGCGCAGCCAGGGTCTCCGGGTCGCCCGGGTAGCGTCGCAAGCGACGCTCGAGCAGGTCGCGGCGCTTCTCTTTGAGCGCTAGCTGCAGCACTTCAGAGGTTTGCTCGACACCTGGCGGGTAGCTCTCGACTTGCGCTGACAACATCAGCTCACGGTTCCGTGCCTTCGCCTCTTGGACGATAGGATCCGACGCGTGGGCGTTCGGGAGGTTATCCGGCAGGAGCGCGTTGCCCCCGACGGGGTCTAGGCGCCAACTGCCATGATCAAGGCGAGTGCTGCGGTTCTTTGTGCCATTGGCCGGGTCCGAGCTCGCTTTTGCTTCCACGCGTGGTGTGGTCTCCTGTGACGGAACGTAGGGCTCATAGTCCTGGGGCTCGGTTGCCGCGGGGCTCGGCTGCTCGTAGGCCTCGTGCAATCCCGAGAAGACGTTCAGGCCCAGGGGTAGCTCCCACTCGCTCGCGTCCCGCAGTCGGTTCAAAAACTGACCTTGGCCCCGCCCTAGATGCTCATCTGGGACTCGTCCAAGAAGCTGAGCTTGGAGCTGCTGCTCGAGATCCAACGCTTCAATGGGCGCCGCAGTGAAACCCAAAAGTGTGCAGAAAACCGTCGCGGCAACGGCTAGCCGTAACAGACGGTAAGGGCGTGCTCGGCTCCCGAAGGGGCGTAGCCACCAACGCAGCTCGGAGTCCATCGTTTCGTCCGGTTCCCGAACGAAGGAAAAGGTGCCGGGCAGGCCCGGGGGCGGCGGTGCGGGCTCCAGCGCAAGCTTCGTCTCGTATGCATGGCGGAGCCCCGATTCGACTTCGAGCAAGGAATCCAAGGCGGCGTCTTCGAGCGCTCGTAAGGCGCCGATGAACATGCCGACGGAGCGCTCGAGGCTCTCGAACCAAGTCGCAAAGCCCTGCGGGTCTCGTTCGAGCTGCGGCAGCTCTGGCAAGGCGTTCGGCAGCATGCGCGCCCAAACGCCTTGGATCCCGTTGTCCGGGTCAAGCTCTAATCCGTACAGCTTCCTGCGCAGCTCGGGCGGCAACTGCACCTCTCGCCGCTGCTCGAAAATTTGGGCAAGCAGCGTCCGCAGCGGTTGGCCAGCGCGTTCGATGGCTTCGACCGACTGCCGGTCCAACCATTGGCCGCCCTCGGTATGAACCGCGAGCGCCTGTTCGACGAGCCCCCAATGGTGCTCGAGGGCACGGCGCGAGTGCGCCGCGTACCACAGCAATTTCGCCAAATTCTCGAGGTAAGCAGCCCACTCGTCGCCCACAGCTTGGGCGATGGCGAGGTGCACGGTGCGGCAGGTCTGGTCGTGCTGCTCGATTAGGTTGCGCAGCTCGCGCAGCTCGCGTTCGGCGCGCTTCAGCCGTTCGCGCAGGTCGCCTCGACCAATGCTGCGTCCTTGATGCTGCACCACGCTCCGCGACTCGCTGAGCTCTTTGAAGTGAGCGCGGAGCTGATCTCGTTCAGCGAGCTTGTCCCGCAGTTCGCGCAGCTCGGTTGCCAAGCTCGGGGGGTAGAGGTTCGCGAGCCGAGCGTGGATCTCTGCCAGCGGAGGCAATGGACCATACAGGTCTTTGCACGAATACACGTGCAGCACCGGAGAACGACCGAAATAAACACCCTGGTAGCGTGCTGACAGGCACGCGCGATCGAACCGCGCGTTCAACGCGTCGAGCGCTGCCTCGGGGCTCATGGCTTGCAGCGCGGATGCGCGCTCTTTGGGGGTCAAGAAGCGTCGGGTCACCCGCTGCTTGAGGTGCTCGGCGTTTCGAAATAGACCCCACGCTGGGCGGGAGTCGAGCTCTGCCGGTACGTAGCGCCGCTTGGCGTTGTCTTCGCGGTCTCGGTTGGCCGGATGCGACGACCACATGCTCGGGGCGTCTGCCAGCTTGGCCTGGAACACGCGGTGCGTCGCGCGCTGCGCCTCCGGTAGCGTGGGCGATGCGCCGTGTGTGGCATCGTTCAAGATCACTCGCGTGCGCTCGATGACTCGAGCTTGCAGCGCAAATAGGTCCGGGATGATCCGGCCGGTCCGCATCTGCTGCAGGGCTAGTTCGGCCGCCACCGTCCACGCTTCATCCGCCGGACCCAGGCGGTGCAGCGCGTGCACCAATGCATCGCTCCCCGTCAGCGAAACGGCAACCAGATCAGCCTGAAACTCCATCTCGCGCCCCAGCGCGCGCTGCAGGCCCTCGACCCAGGAGAGGATCTTGCCCAGCAGCGAGCGGACTGACCAGATCATCAAGCGCGGCAGTGCACCGAGCCAAAATATGCGGCTATAGGTGAGAGGCACGAGCAGCTGCTCGAGTTTACTTCGCTGCAGAATCACCCGTTCCACAACCTGGCGCGACAGGTAAACCCAGCGACCGAGCGCCATCGATCGCTGGGCAAAATGGCCGAATTCGTGGCCGACAACGGCGGCAAGCTCGCTCCTGTCGAGCGCGTTGACCAGCCCCAGGCCGAGCTCCAGATCCTTGCGCGCCGGCAGAAACAAGTTCAAGAGCGAGAGATCATAGAACACGGCGGCGTTGACGCGCGCAGACACGAAGATCCGTTTTGGGCGCGGTGCGCCCGCCGCGTCAGCCAGCTCATGCAAAAAGTCGAACAGCTCGGGCTGCTCCTCCGGAGTCAGCTCGACTCCGTCCTTCGGATGGCGGCGCGCGATCGAGAACAAGCCCGCGATGAGCAGCAAGGTCAGCGCACTGGCTACGAACAACGCTAGGCCCATTGCACCTCGGTACGGGGGCGGTTGGTCGATAACATCGACCGCAAGACGCCAGCAGGTGTAGAGGAACCATCCGGTGAGTGCCAAGTAGGCACTCACCAACAGCAACACACCCAAGGTCGCCAGGCCCACGTGGCGAGCATAAGTCGCCGTTGTCTCGGTCAATCCTGCCGGCACGTTGCTAGCGAGTCGCGGCCGATGGTCCTTTGCGGCAACTTCGCCCTTCCCAGTTGCCGGCTCGCGCCCACGATCTTCAACCATCGGAGTGCCAAGTCTCGCACGGCCGAGGTCGCGTCAGCACTCGAAAGCAATCCACGAACGCGCGGAATGTGGGAAGTTGTGGGTGAAATTACACTCGAAAAGCTACGGAGGTGCCCTCCGCGTCGGCGACAAGCACGTCGGCGAGATCACGGCGCCGACGTTCGAGCGTTCACGGCGGTTCTGGGAAAGCGCGGCATCCAATCGAGCGGCCCTCTGAACCTGCTCCGCACGCTCTTGACGGCAGCGTCCAAACCGGCGCGCTCGAGGCGATGCCCGATCTGCCAAAGGCACCTCCTGGACGGTGCCCTCCGGAATCGACGCAGGGCGTCACTTTCTTCCGAAGGTCCTGGTCGGGCGCGGCTCTAGCTGGGTGCACCGAGTGGATGGGTGCGAGCCCTGGACTATTCCGAGGTCGCGTCGGCGAGCGGGAACGCGCGGCGGCGGTGCGCCAAACGGGCTCTGGAACGCAGCTTCTGTCGAAGAAATCGAGTTGAACGATGTTTACAAATGTATCGAAGTGGATCGTTGGCGCGCTCCCCATGGGAGCCATGCTGGTCGCGATGACCGGGTGCGGATTCGGAGAGGAGCCTTCGCCCGCGGGGGTGGAGGCGGTCGGTGACGTCGCGTCGGGGTTGACGGAGGCGGTCACGATCGTGACCCGCGCGGACGACTCGGCATCGCCCGTCCATATTCAAATCAAGGAGTGTACGACCACGACGGCCGCGGACGCCCACGTCGCGGTCGATTGCGTGGTGGACCCGGAATTCGCGCTCGTTGGCGGAGGCGCCGCGGGCATCGGGTCGAGCTACGGTGGCTCTCCGTTCTTGACCGAGAGCCGGCCGCTCGACGGAAGGACCTGGCGTGCTTCGTCGACTAAACACCTCGTCTCGGCTTCTCACAACCTCGCTGTGTACGCGATCGGCATGCGGCTCGACGGAGTGAATACGCAGGCGTTGCGCAACGCCATCGAGTGGAAGCAGGTGGAGCTCGCGGGTGACACGGCATCGGCGCAGGTGCCCGCGGGTTCGATGTTGATCGGAGGCGGGGCCCAGACGAGCCCCGAGGCGTCGGCGAATGGCGTGGCGCGCTTCCTCAAAGGCAGCTATCCGCCCGGTTTTCACGAGTGGAGAGCCAATTCGAAGGACCACTACCTGCCCGCCGCGGGCACAACGTCGGTGTGGCTGCTCACGATGAAGGATCAGGTCATCGAAGGCTTCGGCGACCTCGAGATCAAGATCCTCACGGGGAACGCGATCCGCGAGACCGCCGGCTTCAGCACGAGCTCGGTACAGGTGGAGTCCGGCTGGGCCCTGATCGGCATGGGTGGTCTCATCCAGGACGACGCCAACCAGACCGGAAAAATGTTCGTCTCCATCAGGCCGGGGCAGGACAGCCGAAGCGTCTCCGTCACCTCTCGCACCCAGATCAACGTGAGCTCCGGCACGACGACGGCTTATGCAATCATGGCGCGCAAGCGGCCGAGCACGCACGGCTTGTGTAACCCGGGCGGCGCCCTCGACCGCAATCTGGACAGCTGTGTCAGCGCGGTCTGCAACCAGCGCAGCTCCTGCTGCACCACGTCGTGGGACTCAACCTGCGTCGGCCTCGTCGAGCCGGTGTGCGGCCGCTCGTGCGCCCAGGATACCTGCGTGCCTACGGTGTACGAACCTCAGAAATGGACCTACGCCGACGGCACCCCCGTGCAGTCGAATTGCTATTACTACGCTCAAAACATGTACCCGTCCCTCGAATGGAGGCAAGATCCCGGCTACTCGCTCAACCTGCGGCCAACGGACACCTTCAACATCTATCGCTTCCCGGCGCTCGCCGCCGGCGACGGTCTGATCCCGTCGTCGCTCACGGGGACCTGCCCGGACAATCGGACGAAGATCTACATGTACGCGAACCCGGGCGGTGCCGGCTCGTATCACGTCTATCGTCAGGACGGGAACGGGCAGTGGAGTGATAAGTTCGCGAGTTGGGGGCTCGCGGTCCTGACAGACGACGTTTCCGGCAAGCGGCCCCAGTACGACGCACCGCGCGGGAACCCGGTCGAGGTCTACATGTGCGCGTGTAACCACCCCCTCCCGAGCCAGCTCCCAGCGAAGCGCTGAGTTCACCAGCAGGAAGCGGACGGGGCGATCGATCGACGAAGCTGGATCGCCCGGTTCGGCACAGGCGGTCGCTGCTCAACGAGGGCCGGTGCCCGCCCGCTGACGCTTGCATGAAGTTTGTGAAGGTTCGGCGCCTTTCAGACTCTGAGCGAGCATGAAGACCATTATTCGTGATTCCATTCTGCTGAAAGGTCGCCTGGGCAGCACGATCCTGGCCGTGGCGCTTGCTGGCGCCGCGCTCGGCTGTGCCGTCGAGGCAAACGATGAACCGTCGAAGACCGCCGAGCTGAAATTGTCAGCGAGCTACGACGCCGGTTACGGCTTTGCGTTCGACGCCCAGAGTACCGCCCGCCTGGCCGAGCTGCTCGAGCCAGGCGAGGCGCTCAAGGTGGTGTTTGACGGACAGAGCCGAGATCTAGGAAGCACCCCGTGGGCGGACGTGCTCGCGCGCGGGGGCGGTCCGGTCCGCCTCGAGGCGGTGGCTGGAGCTCGCGTGCGCGCTCTCGGTGAGCTCGAGGTCGCCGCCCAGGGCACGCCCCAGTGCGAGAGTGCACCCGAGGCCGAGGCATCCGAGCTGACCGAGCGCTCCGTATCCGCGCAGCAGAGCCAGGCGCTTGCCGCGGGCTGCTCGCACATGAGCTATAGTTGGTATTGCATCAACTGCCAGTGTCGCTCGGGCATTTACGCCCTCGGCTATAGCCGGCGTTACATCTGTATCTACGGCGAGCTGTACCCGCAGAATGTGTACCGCTGCAACTGCAGCTTCACGCCTCAGATCTGCGGCGTCGAAACCTGACGCAAGCTGCCGAGTCCCGGAATAGTGGCGGAGGGGGCGACCAATGAAATCAGCGGCGCCCCCTCCGCGCTCACGCCGGAGGCGGATCCCGACTTACGTCGGTGAGGGTAGTTGGGTTGTCGGATGCTTCACTCGATGAGCAACGCTCCTGGCCCGGCACTCCATGACTGGGCCGCATGGGTAACCTCACCCCGGCGTGGACTATTCCCAAAAAAATGTTGCTCCTGAGTCCGTCGACTTTCCGGCTGGGCAGGCGACACAGGCGCCATCCATGGCGGCGCGTCGCCCGTCGGTAGGTGCTAGGCTTCGGCGGTCGCGTGTCGTCTACCGTGCTCGCTGAAGCGATCTCACTCGGTTCTAGTGCCAACGGGGCAGGGGGCTTTCTGCGGGACGGTTGTGACCTCTTGCAGCGTGCCATCGGCGCCGACGCGCTGCTCGGTATTTTGCAGGGCCAAGAAGGTTGGGCCGCCGAGCACGTGCAGGGCGTTTCGTCCGAGATGATGCAGCGGCTGACTTCCCGCTGGGCGACGTATCGCGCAGAGCTCGCGCCAGTGTTGGACGTCGCACGCAGCGAGGGCGCGGCGATCGACGTGAAGGTCATGGGCGCTTCCTTGGAGCGCTCGGCCTACTACCGCGAGCTCATGGAGCCCCAAGCTGCAAAGTCCGGCGCGATCGTGATGCTGACTCATCGGCAGTCGGTGCTCGGCGCCTTCGTACTCGGCAGGCGCCGGGGCTTCTCCAAACGGGACGAGACGCGCCTCAGCGAGCTTGCGCCGGCACTCGGGCTGGGCCTAGCTGCATTGCGAGCCTTCAGCGGAGAAATTTCTAATTTTCGCCCGCGCGTGCCGGAGGCTGAGCGCAACCTGATCGAAGCCTCTTGGCCGCTTTCGCCACGGGAACGCGAGTTCGCCCGGTATGTGTGCCTCGGCTATAGCAACAAGCAAATTGCCCTTGCCTGCGGCCTCTCACCAAACACCGTGCGCAATCGCCTGGCCTCGGTGTACGAGCGATTGGGCGTCAGCACCCGCGCTGAGTTAGCGAGCTTGGTGACGCTGCAGAGAAACAACGCCCGCTAGGGCCACCGCTGAACAGCATGGGTTCAAAGTGTTCGGCGCTCCAGCGCAAGGCTTCGCTCAGCCCTCGAAGGTTAAGCCATTAGACTTAACCAGCCGTGCTGAACGACCCAATGAGGTCCAAAACTTCGTCTCACGGCCGATGCGCGGATTTCTGACGCGAAACGCGGGGTGAGCGGCACTGTACTTGGGAAGTTGCGCGTTCGCGCGCTCCCGCCCTGGAGCTCACGCTCGCCCTAGCCGCGAAAGCCAGGGTCTGCGCGGCAATTACTCCCATTTAGGTGTGTCTCAGATGTCCGTTTCCCCAGATCCCCGTTCCAAGGCACCGCGGTTGCTTCCCAGTGGCCTGGCGTTGCCCCTCCTTCTAACGCTCAGCTTCGAGTGGGCCTGCAGCAGTGACTCGGCGCCCCCACGCGGAAGCGCGGGCCAACCGGCTGCGGTGGGCGGAGCGGCGAGTGGTGCTGGTCAAATCGCCGGGACGGGCGGAGCGGTCAGCGGCGGCGGGGCTTCCGCGAGTGGGCGCGCGGGCGCCGTGGGAGCCGCGGGCGACGGTGCACCCACGACGGCGGGTGGCGGCTCCTCGCAGAGTGGTGGCTCCTCGCAGAGCGGTGGCTCCTCGCAGAGTGGCGGCTCCTCGCAGAGTGGCGGCTCCTCGCAGGGCGGAACGGCCGGCGGGGGCTGGGTCGGCGAATGGCCCCCGTCAGCCACTTTCCAAAACCCCATTCTCTGGCAAGACCTTGCCGACCCGGAGGTGATCCGGGTGGGGGACGTTTTTTATTACACCGCCTCCAACATGCACCACTCGCCCGGCGCGCCCATCTTGCGCTCCTATGATCTCGTGAATTGGGAGTTCGCGGGGCACGCCATCCCTTCGATGGACTTTGGCGCGGCCTATCGATTGCAGGGCTCACAGCGCGCGTACATCGCAGGCAACTGGGCCTCGAGCCTCAGATTTCGAGAGAGCGACCGAAAGTTTTACTACCTGGCCTGCATCCGCACCGGCCAGACCTACGTGTGGAAGGCCAGTCAGGTCGAGGGACCTTGGGTTCGCGGACCCTCGGTCGGCAACTGCTACTACGACGCGGGCATGCTGATCGACACTGATGACAAGATCTACGTCGCTTATGGCCACGGAAATCTCAGCGTCGCCGAGTTGAACGCGGACGCAACCGCTCAAGTTCGCGCCGCGCAGGTGTTCACCACGCCCAGCAGCATCGGGACCCTCGAGGGCTCACGAATGTATCACGTGGGCAAGTATTACTATATCTGGGCAACACGACCCGCAAATGGCCAATACGTGCTGCGCTCGACAGCCCCCTTCGGGCCTTACGAGGTGCGCGAATTCTTGCTCAACCTCAGCGGGCCGACACAGGGGGCCGGCGTGCCTCATCAAGGTGGCCTAGTCGAAACTCAAGCAGGCGATTGGTACTACATGGCCTTCGTCGATGCGTATCCTGGCGCGCGCATGCCCGTGTTGGCGCCCATCACTTGGGAGAACGACTGGCCCGTGCTGGTCAAGGTGAACGACCGCTGGGGCCAGCAGTACCCCTATCCTAAAGTACCCCGCCCCCCGCGGCTCATGGCGCCGCACACAGGGATCGACAAGTTCACCTCGAACACGCTCGCCCCCGCCTGGGAGTGGAACCACGAGCCCGATGCCAGCAAGTGGTCGTCCGGCGCTGGCCTCACCCTGCAAACCGCCTCGGTGACCGACGACCTCTATCAAGCGCGGAACACCCTCACGCGACGGATCATCGGCCCAGGGTCGACGGCGACGATCGAGCTCGATTATACGGGCATGCAGGACGGCGACGTGGCTGGACTTGCTCTGTTCCGGCACACCACTGGCTTCATTGGCTTGAAGAAGTCATCTGGGTCGACTCGACTGGTGATGGTAAACGGCGCAACTCTCAACGTTTCCGGGTGGACCACGAACAGCAAGGGGACCGAAGCAGCAACCAAGGACATTTCGGGAACCAAGATCTGGCTGCGAGTCTCAGCCGATATCCGCCCAGGAACGGGACGCCAGGCAACCTTCCATTACAGCACCGACGGGGTAACTTTCCTGCCGTTTGGTGCGGCCCATACCATGAGCAATGATTGGCAGTTCTTCATCGGCTACCGCTTCGCCATTCTCAACTATGCGACGACCAGCCTCGGTGGGTCCGTGAAGGTCAATTCGTTCGAAATCAAGATGAACTGATGGCTGCTCCTTGCTCTGTGGCGTCGTAGGGCGTTCGGCGTGCTCGCAGCCTTTTGGGCTGCTTCGCACTTGTTCGGCACTACGTGCCTCACCCCTCAACCGCACGCGCGCCCGCAGGGCGGGCCACGCGTCGCGGTCGCAGTGTTCTGCTAAACTGAGCCAACCTTTTCGTCGATCAGGGAGCAACGTACACGGTGACGCCCTTGTGTTTCCCCGAAGGGTGGCCAGGATCGCCCCCCGAATTGTCGTGCTCCTCGATGCGAGCGACGTAGCGTCGTCCCTCCAGCGTGAACGGGATCTCCGCGCCGATGGCCGCTCCTTCGTTGGCGCGCAGGATCCCCTCTGCCTTTTGGGCGAGGGCCGGCGTCACTTCCGCTTTTTGTGTCGGTCCCTTGTTCGCCTCGGGTTTCGGCTCGTTCGCAGCACGACCTTCCGCTTCCGCTGTGCGCGAGCATCCAACGAGCAAGAGTAGGGTGATGATTCGCCAAACGCTCATGTGATTGCGTTTAGCAAAACGGGTGCCAAGCTCGACGCTTTTAGTACCCACTTAGTCAGAGGTCACGGAGCGCCTGGCGGGGCGCTTTTGCCCGGGGCCGGCCTTGGGGGGTCCTTGCGCACCCTTCGGGTGTCGCGCAGCACCCGCAGCATGCGAGCACGCCAGCCGCACCGCGACGACTCACGCGCGGAGCAACAAAGCTAGGGTTCCCGCGACGGCCCGAAGTCAAGTTGTGCGCTCGAGAGCACGCGAATGCCGAGCTTCGGATATTCGGCCTTTCGCTCGCGAAAACGCTCGCTACGTTGGCTCGTGACCGCGTCTTCGAGCACCGTTACGGAAAGCCCCCGTTGCCGCGCTCCACGCGCCGTCACATCGATGCAGCCAGCGCCGTCGAGGCCCGCCAAATACAACTCGCCAATGCCACGCGCGCGTACGAGCTCTTCGAACGCTCGGCTCGAGAAAGCATCCGAGAACGGCTTCTGGAAGCGGTGGTTCGAGACGAGCCTCAAGCGTCTGTCGAACTCGGCACCCGGCTCTCCCTCCAGCGTCGTACTCCCCAAAATTAAATGCGACACCAGGCGACTCAGCGGTCGACGGAACACCTGCCTCACGTAGATCACTTCGATACCCGCCGCTTGCGCGCGCGCGGCGAGCGCATTCAGCCGCTCGATGAAATCGGCGGAGTTGGGGTAGGGAAAGCGGCCTCGCGCCGTGACGCCCGTGTAGTCCTCCTGAACGTCGACCACCAGCAACGCTTTCCGTTCGCTGCTGCTCGGCCGCACGTGCTCAGCCTGGGTGGGCGTGGTGAGCACGCGGATCTCCCACGCGACGAGCCCGATTAGAGCCGCCAGCATTGCGATCAGCGCGAGGCTGACGCGCGCTGCCAGCCTTCGCCAAGGACGCCGCCGTCGTGCTTCTGGGTAAAGTGAGTGCACCCAAGCCATGCTGCACGACGGCTTGTCAGCTCGGTAGGGTACGAATGTACCTTGGCTGCGCCTGTCCGTGTGGCGTCGGCGTGCTTGCATCCCTTCGGGCTGCTGCGCGCTTGTTCGGCATTACGTGCCTCACCCCTCAACGCCGGACACGGCCGCCAAGCGGGCCGCGCGCAGAGGGTTCTACAGGAAGACGGTAGGGACCCCACTTCGGGAGATATGCCGTAGGTGCTCAAGCGTATTGAACAGACGCGCGTAAAGCGCAACGTCGTACCAGCAGGAGTAGATGACAGTGCCTTTATCCCGTGGGCAACTGGTACGACGTCGCGAATCTGCTGCTGAACGGGACCCTCGCGCGGTTGCTGGAGCGCTGGGCTCCGCTCGAGTACGCGATACTACAGAACATCGACGCGCAGGTGCGGATCTGGATCCGAGATGGTCGATGGCGAACGCGAGCAGCGAGCCGGGCACGCCCAATTCGAGCAGATATCAAAGTCGTTGCGGGGGTCGCGCTATCCGGCGATCGACGCGTATTTGCAACGAAGGTGCTGTACGACGACGCTCGGCCACCCCTGCCCGCCCCAGCATCGGATCGATGCCCACCGTGTGAATGCCCTCTTCGTAAAGCTCGTCGGGAAAGCGGCGCAACCACGCATGCGCCTCGCCTGAACGGGCGTACGAGAATCCCTTACTCCGCCTCGAAAACCGCGAGCCCTGATTGACCTATCGGGTACTCGTCCGTGAGTACCATTACCTTCGTGCCATCGGCTGTGTGAAATGCGAACCGCGCCGCCACGACCTTTTTCTGCCCGTGAATTGCCATGCACGGAACCTCCTTGCTTCCGATGAGCTCTTTGGAGTCATACCCGTACCACGCGAGCGTTCGTGCGGTGCGGAAGGCCTGCTGCGCGTCGTTCAGGAACTGAGCCCCGGCAATGGCGTAGATGCGATCGTGAGCGTCGTCGACTGACAACCACTGGAACGGTGCGCCAGACGGCGTCGAGCTCGGAAACGGTGCCAATGAAGAGAGGTACGTCATGTCGTCTTTTGCGCCCGGAGAAGCTTTGAACACTGTCCCGCAGCTATTGAAGATTCGTGTGCCGTCGCCGTTGAACCAAAGGTCACCACACTGCGCATGGCTCGGACCCTGTAACTCCTCCAGGTTCACGAACGGACCGACCGCGTCCCCCTTCGAAATATCGAAGCGCTCGAGCTGTCCCGGAGTGACGTGCTCTATTGCGTAGATTGATGATCCTCCAGGCTGCAGCTTGATCAAGGTGTCCCCAGCAATGAAGCCGGCGTTGTCGTCCCCGTGCTCGGTTCCGTGCGCAACGTCGAAGCTATGGATCGAGAAATTTCCGGAGCCCGTCCCGTCGTTGTATGGGAGTACGTAGGCATACCCATTGCCACCCATGACCACGTCTCCCGCGCCGACCACGGAAGGGATTGTTGTTTTCAGTGCCCCTGCCACCAAGTCGATGATCAATACCGCGCGGTCCCGTGAGACTGCGGCGGACTTGCCGCCTGGAGCGAGCGCAATCGACCCGTACGGGCGAGCGGTGCTGTTGGAACCGAACCCGATGCGTGTTGCGTCGAGCGTGATTGGGTCGACCACCACGACATCCAGCGGTGTCAGAAGCACGAGCTGTTTGAGCTCTTCTGAATAGGCGGCGTCCAAAACCGAAAAATCGA
>DATEPG010000023.1:0-12220 GCA_035273265.1 Polyangiaceae bacterium | reverse complement strand
GAACCGGGCGTTTGCCAGCAGCTGGGGGTCCATACCGCGTTGAAGAAATTGTGATTCGAACCCCTCGACAGGAACGTGTACTTCGCTGCTTCATCGCCGAGAGTCGAGTAGCGAGCGCGATCATAAAACAGCGAGCCCTCCAAAGTATTGACGTCACCATCGCAGTAGCCAAGGAGCACGCCCAAGCTGACATTGCTGGCGTTGCTGCCGACGAAATTCGTCGGAGCGATCGGCAACACGGCGCGCACGGCATACGGCGCGTTCGTATGAAACAGTGAATAGTGAGTCACGACGCCATCGCCACCGCGGGAGTGGCCCATCGTGCCCACGCGCTTCAGATCGACGTTACCCACGAAGCCTGACGCGAACGGAGCAGGGTCCACCGCTGAGCCGACGCTATTGAGCTGAGTCCACAGATTCAGGTGCGCGTCGATCAAGCGGGCGCGATCGAAAATACCCCTATTTTGTGCCCCTCCGTCTTGGGCATTGATGCCGTTCGCCGAAATCGACGTAACGATGTAGCCATGGCTAGCCAACAGCCGCCCGATGTAGTCGTAGCCTCGATGGCTCGGAATCGGGATGAAGCCGTTATTAGCGTCACACGGCCAACTATTGTCGGCGTCGCCGGTTGCTGGGTTGTAGCAGGAAGTGTGACGCCCATGCAGGAACACGAGCAACGGGAAAGGCCCCGCGGCGAGGTTGCTCGGGTAGTAAACCTCCGCGCGCATTTCGGCATTTGGTACCTCGCAGCCCTGCGCCGGCGAACAACTGAATGCGGTCTCCCCGTGATCGTAGCTCGCGGTAAGGACCGTAAACGGACCAACCAGCGTCGGATTCTGTGCCCAGGCGCCCCTCGAACACAGCAGCGCTGCCGCTACCCCCAACGTTGCCATCGAAGACTTCATGAAGTTTCCCCTTGTCTAGGAACGCGCGAGAGAGATCGTGGCTACCGCCCTAAGGCACGACGGAACTCTTACTGAGAGTGCCGAACGCTTGTTCGCGAATCTTGGTCAATCCGTAATCGATGACGATAGTACTACCGTCGGCGAGCTCGGCGAACTGCGCCTCTGACAGCGTGTACACAACACCGTACAGCCCAGCGGTCGGCGAATACCGGTACTTCCGAAACGGCGTGCCGCCGATGTTCAGCACTGGATCGTAGGCCCCCGGTGCAAAGCCCTTTGGACTCTGCACCTCGATCTCGTAGCCGGCAGCAGCGCGACGGAGCTCGACGCTCGCAGTGTCGGGAACGACCCGATGCCCGGCGGCCGCGGCCAATTTTGGCTGTATTTCAGCAGAAACGACGCTTTGCGCGCTCCGACCGACCGCGTCGGGCAGCTCGTCCGATCTGGCGCAGCCGGGCAGCCAGCTTGCTGCAAGGACCAACAGCCAACCAAACCGGCATCGCACTGCGACGCCGCCATGGAACCACCCATTCTCGCTCATGACGAGCTCACTCATGATGACCAGCCCTTTTGCGAGTCAATTGGTCGAACCCTTCCCAAGGCTCTCAGACCTCACCCGCTCGCAGCTTGGCTGAGTTCACTTCCGAGGTCAAGCATTCTCACGCCTCAATCGCCCGCTAGCCTGCGACATCGACCGTCGGCTAGCCTGCGATATCGACGCCGAGTTCATGGGTGCAAATCCACATCGCGCTGGCCCGAACATTCAATCAGCGCTCGTCAGCGCACGCGCGGCACCACCATTCCGTACTCGTGAAGACGATACTGAATGGTGCGAACGCTGATGTCCAAAATCTCTGCCGCGCGCGTGGTCGATCCGTGAGCGGCCTCCATCGTGGCCAAGATCGCGTATCTTTCGATCTCGGCCATGCTGGCGCCGGGAATGCGTACGCCATCCCTGGTTTCGGGTGTGGCTTCGAAGGGTAGCGCGTCCGGCTCCACGGTGTCGCCTTCGGTGAACACGACGGCGCGTTCCATTGCGTTCTCCAGCTCGCGCACGTTCCCGGGCCAGCGATGAGCCATCAGCTTGGTCCGCGAGGCCGGGCTCAAGCCATCGATCTGCCGATGATTTTCGCGCGCGAATTTACGTAAAAAATGGTCCGCGAGTACGATCACGTCGGGGCCACGCAAGCGCAGCGCTGGCATATCGAGGTGAACCACGTTGAGCCGGTAGTACAAATCTTCTCGAAAGCGGCGCTCACGAACTTCCGCCGTCAAATCCTTGTTCGTTGCCGCTACCAAGCGTACGTCGACCGTGATCGGCTCGTTACTGCCCACGCGTTCGAAGGTCTTCTCCTGCAAGAAGCGCAGCAATTTGACCTGCGTCGATGCTGGAATCTCAGCTATCTCATCTAGAAATAGCGTCCCGCCATCCGCCTGTTCGAAGCGCCCGACACGGCGCTTGTCCGCGCCCGTGAAGGCTCCCTTCTCGTGCCCGAACAGTTCACTCTCCAGCAAGCTTTCGGCCAACGCAGCGCAGTGCAGGGTGACGAATGGCGCTTTCGCGCGTGGGCTCAGCGCGTGCACTGCCCGCGCCAGCTCGCCCTTCCCGGTGCCGCTCTCGCCGGTGATTAGCACCGTGGCTCGCGACGGCGCAACCTGCTTGGTCATGCGATACACGCGCTGCATCACTGGACTCGTCCCGAGCAGCCCTTCGAGCCCGACTTGGTCGCGTGTCCGCAATTGTCGGCGCAGGTTCTCTGCCTCCGAGGCGACCTCACGGCGCTGCAGCGTGCGCTCTACGCCGAGCAGCAGGGCGTCGAAGTCGATCGGCTTCGTCAGGTAGTCCTCGGCGCCTGCTCGCATCGCCTGCACCGCGACCGAGACCTCACCGAACGCGGTCGTCACGATCGTGGGGATATCCAGGTTCCGCTCGCGAAGCTTGGCGAGCAGCCCCATGCCGTCCAGGTTCGGCATCTTGAGGTCGGTGACGATCAGTGCGGGCGGTGATTCCGCGATCAGTTCCAGCGCCAGCAGGCCGTCGGCCGCCGTGTCCACGGTGTAACCCTCTTGACCGAGCAGCTTACTGAGCCCACTGCGCGCGCTGGGTTCGTCATCGACTACTAAGATTCGGGCTTTGTTCATGGCGTGCTTTCAGCAGCGTTCATCAATGGTAAACTGACGCGGAATGTGGTCTTGCCGGCTTTGCTCGAGACATCGATCGAGCCGCCGTGATCGGTCACGATTCTGTGCGTAATGGCAAGTCCGAGGCCGGTACCGCCTTCTTTGGTCGAAAAGAATGCGTCGAAAATCGGTGCGTCCGGAGTCTGCAGGCCGGGGCCGTCGTCCTCGACGTCAATCGTCACCGTGCGCGGCCCGCGACGGCTGCGCAGGACCACGCTGCCACCTCCGCTCGAACCGGTGGACTCGACCGCATTCTGCAGCAGATTCAGCAGCACCTGGGTCAACCTGGCTGGGTCGGCCTGGAACTCGAGATCGACGCTGGGCAGATCACAGGACAAAAGCACACTGGCTGATTGCGCCTGTGGTTCGACCAAAGCTCTGGCATGCTCGCACAGCCTGAATAGACTCACCGTCTTTGGCTGCAGTGGCTTCGGTCGCGCAAAGTCCAAAAATTCGGTGACTAAGTTCGCCAGCCGCGTGATCTCGTCGCCGACGACGCGGGTTGCCTCGAGCATGTCCTGCTCGCTGGCCTTCTTTTTGATTGCACGCTCCAGGAAAGAGACGTGGAGCTGTGCCCCGTTGAGCGGGTTGCGGATTTCATGGGCCAAGCCCGCAGCCAGCGTACCAATTGCCGCAAGCTTCTCGGCTTGACGGGTGCGCTCCTCCATTGCGCGCGATTCGGTCAAATCTTGCCCGATGGCAAACAGCACCACATCGTCACTTTGATGCGAGCCGGCATACCCGAAATTCCAAACGACATCGCGGAGCTTGCCCGAGCGCGTTTGCATCGTACCTTCTCGAACCTCGGAGGTGACCCGCCCAGCGAGCGCTTCCGTCAAGTCAGCGGCCAACTCGCTCTCCGTGTCTTCACTGCCCAGCAGACGGGTGAACGGCTGACCCAACATTTCATCGCGGGCAAAGCCACTGACGCGTTCGGCCTCTCGGTTGAAAAGCAGGATCTTTCCCTCGCGTTCCAAGCCGATGATCATCACTCGCGCGAGTTCGACGGCGTTTACGTAGCGCTGCTCGGCGCGAGCGAGCGCGCGACCGAGAGCGACCCGTTCCTGCTGTTCCACCGAGCGAATACGGTCGACGTACGAGTCTTTGTAGGTCTCGAGCATCACCGCCAGCTCGAGATCGAGGATTCGACTCAGCGCACCGCGGGTCGGCGCGCTCTGCTCACCCAGTGCGCGATCGGCGATACCTAGGAGCGCGACGCGGATCAGCGCCATCGCGGTCAACATGTAGCGCTGCGGCAGCCCGATCTTGACGTGGACCCGACCGATCCGCGACGTTTGCTCGTGGTAGACTTCGTCGTAAGGGCCGCTGCACACGCGCGCCATCCACGACACCAAGGACCGCTGCAGCCGCAAGATCTGCTCTTCACCGGTGAAGACCTCGTGGGCGTCGGCGTGCTCGCGGATCCGATCGTAGAACTCTAGAGCAATGCGCGGGAACTCCGGCTCGGCGTGCTCGCGAAATGCGACCAGCAATGCCGCGTCACGGTCGTCGAAGCGCACGTACCTTTTGAGCTCCTGAAAGCGTGTTTCTCCTGGCATTGTCCAGCACCGGTTCTACACTAGAGAGGGTTTGCAGGTCTTCAGCGGCAACTGGGGCTGACGGCTTGGCCGTGCTCGGCGGCTCCAGCGCGTCCTGAAGGGCCCGCTTCAAGACGGCATAATCGACCGGTTTGGTGAACAGCAAAGCGGGGGGGCCGTCCGCAAAAGCGTCGGAAAGGAACAGATTGGGGTAACCGGTGAGCACCAGCACGGGCAAACCCGGCCGCTGGCTGCGAGCAAAGCGACCGATCGCCACTCCGTCGGCGTGCGCGGTCGTCAACTCCGTCACTAGGGCATCCGGTACGGGCGAGCGAGAGAGTCGGGCCACCGCAGCCGCTCCGTCCCGCGCGATCTCCACGGCGAAGCCATCCTCACGCAGCATGTCAGCCATGCGACGCGTCGTACGCAAGTCGTCGTCCACCAACAGAACGACGTACGAGCGCTGCGCTTGAGTTCCGGACATCGAACTCGGCATTGCAATTCGTCGGCCAAAGTCCCGGGCAGGCGCCCGGCGCGAACCTGAGCACGGAACTCGTCGCCGGGCAGCGCTGTTTCCAGCTCCGGAAGTCTGGATGGCCGCGGACCACGCGCGGATTATGCGCCGGGACGCAGATCTTGCGCGGCGCCCGCGCCATGGCCAAGAGTTGCGCCCATAAGTCGCGAGGCACGACTTTTGCGATGGGCGGTCCGGAATGTCCACCCGCATCGAGAAATTCAACTACGACGACGGCACCGTCCGCAAGTTCGTCTTTGCCACTGCGTTCTGGGGTGTCATCGCAACACTGGTCGGCCTGTGGCTGGCCGTGATGCTGGTTCTGCCGTCCCTGAACTTCGGTTTGGCCCAACTCAGCTTTGGTCGACTCCGACCGCTGCACACGAATGCTGCCATCTTCGCCTTTGCGGGCAACGGCATCTTCGCTGCTATCTACTACTCGAGCCAGCGCCTGCTCAAAGCGCGTATGTTCAGCGACAAGCTGAGCCAGCTTCACTTCTGGGGTTGGCAGGCGATCATCGTGTCCGCGGCGCTGACGCTGCCGTTCGGCCTCACGCAATCCAAGGAGTACGCCGAACTCGAGTGGCCGATCGACCTTGCGATCGCTGGGGTGTGGGTGGCCTTTGCGGTGAACTTCTTCGCTACGATCGCCAAGCGTCGCGAGCGGCACATCTACGTCGCGATCTGGTTCTACGTCGCGACCATCATCACCGTAGCCATCCTACATATCTTCAACAACTTGGCGCTGCCCGTCACGTGGTTCAAGAGCTACAGCGTGTATGGCGGCGTCCAGGATGCCTTCATGCAGTGGTGGTACGGCCACAACGCGGTCGCGTTCTTCTTGACCACGCCCTTTCTCGGGCTGATGTACTACTTCCTTCCGAAGGCAGCCAATCGCCCGGTCTATTCTTACCGGCTGTCGATCCTGCACTTCTGGTCGCTGGTCTTCATCTACATCTGGGCCGGTCCGCATCACTTGCACTACACCTCGCTGCCGGAGTGGGCCTCCACCCTGGGCATGCTTTTCAGCGTCATGCTGTGGATGCCCTCCTGGGGAGGCATGATCAATGGCCTGATGACGCTACGCGGAGCTTGGAACCGAGTTTCGGAAGATCCGGTGCTCAAGTTCTTCGTCGTTGGCATCACCTTCTACGGCATGGCCACGTTCGAGGGTCCGCTGCTGTCGATCAAGAGCGTGAATGCGCTGTCGCACTACACCGACTGGACGATTGCACACGTGCACAGCGGGGCGCTCGGCTGGAACGGTTTCATGACCTTCGGCATGTTGTATTACCTCGCGCCGCGCATCTTTCAGACCAAGCTCTGGTCGAAGAAGCTCGCCGAGCTTCACTTCTGGGTCGGAACGATCGGGATCCTGCTGTACATCGTGGCGATCTACGCGGCGGGCGTGACGCAAGGGCTGATGTGGCGCGCCTTCGACTCCACGGGCCGCCTCGCCTACCCCGATTTCGTAGAGACGGTCGTGAAGATATTGCCCATGTACTGGGTACGCGTCTTGGGCGGCACGTTGTTCGTGGCGGGCGTGGTCATGGCCTTCATCAATATCGTGATGACCTGGCGCAATCGTCCGGCGGTGTACGAACAATCGAGCGATGAGGCGCTGCCGCTCGGGGCCTACGTCGGAACCGACACCGAGTTCGCCATTCCGAAGCACAGCACGATCTCGAACACTGGACATGCGCTGATCTACTTCGTGCAGGCCAAGTGGCACCGCGTTTGGGAGCGAAAGCCGCTCAAATTCAGCATCTGGGTCACGGTGGCGGTGATCGTGGCGTCACTCCTGGAAGTGGTGCCGACCTTTTTGATCAAGTCCAACATCCCAACCATCGCGTCGGTGACTCCGTACACGCCGCTGGAGCTGGTGGGTCGCGACATCTACGTGGCTGAGGGCTGTTACAACTGCCACTCGCAGATGATTCGTCCGATTCGTTCGGAGACCGAGCGTTACGGCGAATACTCGAAGCCGGGCGAGTTCGTCTACGATCACCCGTTCCAATGGGGCTCACGCCGCATCGGCCCCGATCTGCAGCGACTCGGCGGCAAGTACCCTTATCTCTGGCACGTGCGTCACATGCAAGATCCGCGGTCGACCACGCCGCAATCGATCATGCCTGGCTACGGCTGGCTGTTCGCGGAGGATCTCGATTACGGCGGGATTCAGCGGCGCGTCGATGCCATGGCCATGCTGGGAGTTCCGTACGGCGAGGCCGTACTCCGCGCCGAACCCATGGCGCGCGCGCAGGCCACGCAAATCAGCACGGACGTTCGAGCGCAGGGAGGCCCCGCGGGTCTCGAGCAGAAGCAGATCATCGCCTTGATCGCTTACCTGCAACGGCTCGGGACCGACATCAAGAAGCTGCCCCCAAGCGCACCCAGCGCGCTGCCGGTCGCGCACACCGGTGCTTCCCAAGCCGATATCCCCAGCAACGTTTCTCCCGCCAAACTCAGCCCGGAGGGGCGTTGATCATGAAACTCAGTGATGTCATGTCTGCGATGCACGTTTCGGTTTTTGCCCAGGTACCGCTGCTGGTCTTTTTCGGCATCTTCATCGGTGTGGTGCTGCACTTGCTGCAGGGCAAGAGCGCTTTCGAGCACGCGCGTCACCTGCCGCTCGAAAACCAGAAGCCCGAAGCAGAGGCTGACCGATGAGCACGCCCTCTGACCAACCACTGCCGAGTGTGCTCTCGACCCCGCCCGCGCAGGCAAGCAGCGCCGCGCCCGAAGCTCCGGTCATGGACCACGAATACGACGGCATCCGCGAATACGACAATCCCCTGCCCCGCTGGTGGGTGTGGATGTGGGCCGGCAGCTTCTTCTTCTCCGTCGGCTACTTCTTTCACTACCACGTGTCGCACAACGGAACGTCGGTGTCCGATGGCTATCAGGCGGAGCTGGCGGAGGCTCGCGAAGCAGAAGCCAAGCAGTCACTCGCCGAAACCGTGAGCGAGGACTCGCTCGGCAAGTTGATGCAGAACCCCGCGTTGATGACGGATGCCAAAGCCTTGTTCGGCCTACGCTGCGCGCCGTGCCACGGCGCAAGCGCCCAAGGCCTGATCGGCCCGAATCTCACGGATAGCGCGTGGCTCCACGGCGCGGGCAGGCTGACCGATATCTACGGAGTGGTGGACGATGGGGTTGCTGCCAAAGGCATGCCCGCGTGGGGTCGCCAACTGACACCGATCGAGCTGCGCAAAGTCGTGGCCTTCGTCGGCACCCTGCGCGGGGCGAACGTGCCCGGCAAGGCAGCCGAAGGCACGCAGGTTCCCTGAGTGTAGCCGGCCATGCATCCCCTAATCGCACCCGAGCGCGTGCTGCCGACGCTGAACGCCGACGGCACGCGCAACCGAATCCGCCCACGCCTCTACCCGGGGCCAAGGCTCAACCGCCGACGCGCGGTCGGCTGGGCGCTCGTGGTGCTGTTCGTGGGCTTGCCTTGGCTCACGATCGGCGGCAAACCCGCCATCTTCCTGGACGTCGTTCAGCGCGAGTTTTCGTTGTTTGGGCACACCTTCCTGGCCACCGACGGCGTGCTGCTCATGCTGCTCATGCTCACGATTTTTGCGACGGTCTTTTGGGTGACCGCGCTCGTGGGGCGCGCCTGGTGCGGCTGGGGTTGCCCGCAAACCGTGTACATGGAGTTCCTGTTTCGCCCGATCGAGCGCCTGTTCGAGGGCAAGCGAGAGTCGCAGCTCGCGCTCGACAAGAACGGCATGAGCGCGCGGCGTGCGCTCAAGAACCTAGTCTTTTTGTGGCTGTCGTTCGTGCTGGCCAACGTATTTCTGTCCTACTTCGTCGGCACGCACGCACTTCGTACTTGGGTGACCGAGCCCCCTTCCAAACACATGGCCGGGTTTCTGGTCGTCGCCGTCACCACCGGCTTGGTCTTCTTCGACTTTGCTTACTTTCGCGAACAGATGTGCACGGTCATCTGCCCGTACGCGCGCTTGCAGTCCGTGCTGCTCGATCGAAGCTCGCTGGTCATCGGCTACGACGGCAAGCGTGGCGAGCCACGCAGCAAAGGCAAACAAAAGCCTGGCAACGGCGACTGCATCGACTGCCAAGCCTGCGTCGTCGCCTGCCCGACCGGGATCGATATTCGAGAAGGGCTGCAGCTCGAGTGCATCGCCTGCGCTCAGTGCGTCGACGCCTGCGACTCGATCATGGCCCGCATCCACAAGCCGAGCGGCCTCATCCGCTACGCGGCGCAGGAGACACTCGAATCCGGAAGCAAGGTCTCGTGGCTTCGGCCTCGCGTGGTCGTCTATTCCGTGCTCTTGCTCGGGCTACTGGCGATCTTGACCAAAGCGCTCCTGATCGAGCCAGGCGCCGAGGTCACGATTTTACGCGGCATCGGCGCGCCCTATACCGAAAGTGGCGCGCAGGTGGTCAACCAAATCCGAGTCAAGGTGCAGAACCGATCTGGCGCGGCCCAGAACTATCACATCGCAATCGCGGACCTTGCTTCCGCGCAACTCATCTCGCCCGAAGACCCGTTGCCCGTCCTGGCCGGCGAGCAACGCACGACCAGCGTATTCGTGCTGGCACCGCGAAGCGCGTTCTCTCAGGGCCGCCGGTCCGTGCATTTTCGGCTCACGGACGACCACGGCTACCGCGCCGAATTCCCCTACGAATTGCTGGGCCCGGAGGCTCACTGACCATGGTAGCTGTGGCATCGATTCCTATTCGTCGCGCGCGCTTGCCCTGGGCGTGGGTACCCGTTGCCCTGCTCCTGTGCAGCGCGCTGGGAATGGGCTCCATGGCGGTCGTCGCCGTGCGCGATCCGCACTTTGCGACCGAGCCTGACTACTATCAAAAGGCCATCCGCTGGGATCAGCGGCAAGCTCAGGCTGCGACCAATCAGCGTCTCGGGTACGTCGTGAAGCTGCCCAAGTCGCTCGAATTCGACAAGCACGGCCAGGCCACGCTGGAGTTGACCCTCAGCGATCACCTCGGTCAGCCGGTGACTGGCGCTCGGCTCGCGGGAAGTGCCTTCGCCAATGCCTATTCCAGCAGGCTCGTCGCCCTAGCGTTCGAGGAACCATCTGCCGGCCACTATCGGGCAAAGCTGAGTCTTGCACAGGCAGGACAATGGGTGTTCCAGATCGTGGGCACCTCAGCCGGTGAGCGTTTCACGGCCGACGTCAGGGCCGACCTCGTGCCCGGAGGTTCCAGGTGAGCTTCGAGTTGCTGGTTCCGGTGACAGCGGCCAGTCTTCTCGGCAGCATTCATTGCGCTGGGATGTGCGGAGGTTTCGTAGCCGTCGCGAGTGAGGGGGTCAGCGGCAAAGCGCGTTGGGTCTCTCTGTTCAGCTACAACGCCGGTCGACTCGTGAGCTACTCGCTGCTCGGGGCGGCCGCGGGATTTTTGGGGCAAGCCGTTGACCTGGCGGGGCGTGCAGCCGGGATTGGCCGTGTCGCGGCGCTCGTCTCGGGGTCACTGATGATCCTTTGGGGCATGGGAGCGCTGCTCGAGACCCAAGGAGTGCGAGTCTTCCGAGGCAGATGGACGCCGCCCAAGCGCTTGACCGAGGCGCTGGCGTCCGTTCGTCGCTTACCTGCCGCGTGGCGAGGCTTGCTGCTCGGCCTGGCCACGACTTTGCTCCCCTGCGGTTGGCTGTATGCGTTTGCCGTGAGCGCCGCGGGCACCGCCAATCCGCTTCAGGGGGCGCTGCTCATGGCGGCATTCTGGACCGGCAATCTGCCGGTGCTGCTAGGTCTAGGCGTCGCGCTGGGCGCCGTCGTCGGACGGATACGGCGCCATGTTCCGCTGCTCAGCGCGGCCGTGATCTTTTGCGTGGGCCTGTTCACGGTGACGGCGCGCGCCAATCTGCCCGCGTTTGCCGCCGCAGCCATCGACCACTACCGCGCGCCTCCGGTGGCGGCGGCACTGCCGACGCCGGGCGATTGCCCCTGTCACCGAAAGCTGCCGTAAGATGAGCGCGGCACTCGAAGTCGGCGCACCTGTGCGAGGCCCGGCGCGTCCAGCGGCTGAGCCGCAGTGCGCGCACTGTGGTCTACCGGTTCCGGCGGCCCGGCTCGAGCCATTGAACGCGGCACAGTTCTGTTGCGACGGTTGCCGCGCGGTCTTCGCCATTCTTCACGACGCCGGTCTCGAGCAATACTACGACCAGCGAGTTCCGAACGCCCCCGAGGCCCGCACACCGCAACGCAGCCAGCGCCAATTCGCAGAACTGGACGAGCCCGCTTTCCGAGCAGGTCATTGCCATGACCGCGGCGGGGGTGTGCTGCAGACTGAATTCTTCGTCGAAGGGGTACACTGCTCGGCGTGCGTCTGGCTGCTCGAGCGGTTACCGCGCGTCGCTTCGGCGGTGCTCGAGGCGCGCTACGATCTGACGCGCTCGGTCCTGCAGATCAGCTGGGATCCGGCCTCGGCTCCACTCAGCGCGATAGCACGGGCGCTGGATTCATTGGGCTACACCCCACATCCCGCGCACGCGACGAGCCTGGCCGCCGAGCAACGCCAGGGCGACCGCGCGCTCTTGCTCCGTCTGGGGATCGCGGGCGCAGCCGCCGGGAACGTCATGCTGATGGCGCTCGCCTTGTACTCCGGGAAATACGCCGGCATGGCAACGGAGTACGCCGAGCTCTTCCGCTGGGGCAGCCTCGCAATCGCCACGCCAGCCGTTTTCTGGGCGGGAAGTCTGTTCTTCCGGGGCGGGCTCGCGGCACTGCGAACGCGCACGCCGCACATGGACCTGCCAGTCAGCCTCGGCTTGCTCGCGGGCTACGTGGGCAGCACGGTGAACACCCTCCGAGGACAAGGAGAGGTCTACTTCGATTCGCTGTGCACGCTGATCTTTCTGCTCTTGGTCGGACGCTACCTACAGCGAACCCATCAGCGGCGCTCGACGAAAGCGAGTGACTTGCTCAACGCCTTGGCACCCACGACGGCTTGGCTGGTCGACGGCGACGGCTTGCGCGAGGTCCCCGCGAATACCGTATCGGCGGGCCGATTCGTCGAAATTCGAGCGGGCGAGCGGGTCGCGGTGGACGGAGTGGTCAGCGACGGCAGCTCGGCGCTGGACGCTTCCTTGCTCACGG
>DATEPG010000022.1:0-8715 GCA_035273265.1 Polyangiaceae bacterium | reverse complement strand
AATGGCGTGCCTGCGGGCACCATCTGAATACCTCGGTTCCTGGCTCCACGAACGCTGAATTGACAGCACTCCAGTCGACAGCTGACTACGTGTGTACAGCGGATGTCGGATTTCACCACTCGTGGGCAGCGGGCAGAGTTTAGCAGACAATCACGCCTATTCTTGACGCTCGGCAGCACGCAGTGGACACTCGCTTCGTAGGCTAAGAACGCCACCGCTGCCGCGAAGGTTCGGCAACGGCCAGGCTCTAACTAGCTCGTTAGGAGCAGCCAATGACCATCTTGCGTTCAGGATTCGCACTTTGCCTGATTGCCGGCGGATTTGCGCTGCTCGGATGCTCGAGCTCACCGCTCGCGGACGAGTCGCTTACCGAGAATGCGGAGGCGCTGGTGACCGTGGATGAGTTCCTTTACTTCCGCTGCAATGCCACCGCTTGGGGCGCTGACTCATCGACGCTGATGCAAGCCACGTCCGATCCAAACGTCGTGACCATTACCTACCAGGTGACGCAGGCGTGGCTGCTCAGTGCAGGGGATACCTGCATCGTGACGCGAACCAATCAGAAAAACGGTTGGGGCAGCGCGAGCTCCTCCTTCAGCGAGGCGACGCCTGCGACGCCGATCGTCGTGCCCGGTGGCGAGGCGCTCGTGCCATCCAGCGCCAATTTCCGGGTCCGCTACCCTGCGCTCGGCACCTACACGGCGACCATCGACTGGGCGACCCGCAGACTCTCGATCGTGAGCGGCACGCCCAGCGCGCCAGCCGCGCTGCCGTTCTGGCTGCGCTACTGCAGCGAGCCAACGTGTGGCGGACTATCGCCGCTCGTCGTCTACGTCTGTCCCAGCAGCGATCCAAACTGCACTCCGACCCGCGAGACTACCGTCGTGCCCGAGGTGGATGGACGTCAAATCGACCAGATCTTGTTCCCGCTACAGCTGCCCTCAGGCTTCGCGCCGCGGCTGGTATCGGGCGCAGGTCAAGTGACAGGCTCGCTGATCTTCTCGACCACGAGCCCCATCAGGCTGCGCTCGGACGTGGATCTGACGCTGAGCTACTACAACGTGACGCCAACGTGGGGCGGCACCACTCACCTGAATTTCGTCAGTCAAACCTTCAGCTCAGCGGAGGTCGTGACCACGGTCTTCCGCTTTCCGAGCTTTCTGACGAGCGGCGAGCCGGCCGAGTTTCACAGCCGAGGACGCAGCATCATCGTCCAAGAGAGTCAGATCGCGCAGATCCAGCCGGGACGCATGAACGCGAGCTTCCTTCCCTCCGAGATGGCGACCCTCGGCGAAGGCAACTTCTCCGACGGCAATCTGAATATTACCATCAACTATTCGAATCCGCCGTTCATCGCGACTTCCGGCGGCGTGTTCAACGCCGCCATGCCGCGCTTCGCGCACGAGTACGTGCACGAGCTATTCAGCGAAATCGCCCAGAGCTACCCGGGGAACTCGAGCTGCCTCAACGAGGGCCTCGCCGACGCCTTCGCGTTCGCGTCAGGCTTCCTGCCGGAACGGGACTTTGGCCCGATCGGCCTTCGGGGTGGCAACGATTTCGATCAGGGCTGCGCGGGCATCCTTAACGACTTCGAACTTCACGACGCGGGCAATTGTCCTCTCTGGCAAGTACATCGCCTGGGTCTGCTTTCGGAAAGCTTTGCGCGTGCCATGCTCCACCCGCTCCACGTCATCGACTTCGACAGCTGTGACCTCGCGTCGGCCCGCACGGGCAACGCCCTGCTCGTGCTCTTCTCCGAGGCCGCCGGGCAGGATCTGACTTCGGCCATTCAGCTGGCCCAAATCCCCAATGCCGGCTCACTTGCAGCCGCCAAGCTCGCGCTCGGGATACCGTAGCGGAACCACCGTCTCGCTCCGGCCAGCGCGGAGTTATCAAAGGCTATCTCAACAAGAGACGTGGCGGATAGGCAGTTCGCGCGCGGCAATGTGACGCTTTGCCTGTGACAGTCAGCCGCAATCGAGGCTGAGCTGCCGACCCACGTCGGGGCGGATTGCCGCTGCTGCCGGGTCGCAAGCGTCGAGCGCACGAGTATCTCTACTCAATTACGTCGTTCTGACTTGCGCAGCTGAACAAATACCGGGGGAGTGCTACGTCGATGGTACTAGGGCACGCCTGGTACGCTAACTGCAGAGCTCGCCTCAATCCGCGAACTGACTCGCGGCCCCCAGCCATCGAGGGAGTCTTACCCATGAATCTTCGAATTGCGTCTACATTGCCTGCGTTTGCTCTGTTGTCCGGTGTCTTGCTGATGCCGAATTTGGCAGAAGCCAAGGCGCTGGACCAGTGTGGCGGCGTGTACCTGAACGCTGATGCTCACTGTGAGTTCAAGCCGATCCAGGAATGCCAGACGACCTGTTCGACCACTTCCGTGCAGCAAGTCTGCGCGCAGAAGACCTATGAGATGTGCGGGCAGAGTTGCACGCTCTCGGATGTCACGACTTGTAAAGAAACTCGCAGCGAGTCGTGCTCGAAGGAGTGCGAAACCATCAGCACCAAAAGCTCGCGCGAGGTCTGCGTCAGCAGCTGCTCTGACAGCTGCACCACGAGCGCCGTTTCCAAAAACCATTTTCAGGGTGATCGCGGCAAGTGCCAAAAGAGCTGCGATCACGACTGCAATGCGCGATGCGAAAGCAGTAGCACGAGTGACCAAACCACGGACTGCGAAACCAAGTGCTCGAGTGTGATAGAGAACGTGTGCGTCGAAGAAGTGACTCGTGACTGCGTCCTCAGCTGTCAAACGAACAATTACGAGAGCTGTGAGACGGAGACGGTGAATACCTGCAATACGACCTGCAAGGACAAAGGCGGCGCGTTGTTCTGTGACGGTCAGTTCATTGGCGCGAGTGATTTGCAGGCCTGCGCTGACCAATTAGCCAGCGAATTCTCTTTCAATATCAACGTGGCCGCCAAAGCAGTTGCGGACACAGCCAGCGATTGCGTCGACTCGGCGTCCTCCAAATGCTCTTTCGGCCCCCCCACCCGCGGCCAGGGCGGGATGGTCGCCTTGGGCGCGTTGGCGGCGCTCGGAGTGGTGCTGAGCCGCCGTCGTCGCCGCGCGTGATACGCACTGCGCTAGCCGACACACGCGAACGGCCGCGCGCTTGCACAGGCGCGGCCGACGCTACCTAGTCGAGGGCGCGGCCACGCCTTCGCTCCCTGATACTCGGGTTGAGTGGAATAGGAATTCGCTCACATCCCGCAAGGGGTCGCGCGTTGCAAATGATTGAATCGTGCACCGAAGCGATCGGTCATCGGAGCGCGCCCGACGGGATCGAAATGGCGATCTTCGTCGGGGATGCGCGTATCCGATGGCTGCCTGGGTTTCAGCGCGCACACCTGGCGCGCTCGAAACAGCCTATTTAGGCTGTAAACACGCTGGCGCACGCCGTTCAGCACCTGGGCCACTAGCCGGGGTAGAGTTTCGCCTTTGTTCGCTCCGAGCCCTGGAGCGAAGGGAGAAAGTCACTGATGTCGCTTGCAGTCCAGTCATCCAAACTCATGTCGGTTTTCGTGCTCGCCACGCTCCTCAGTGGATGCGAAGAGGAGGCCAAGAAAGAGCCCGCTGCGCCCAAACCGAGCGCTGCAGTCGCGCCGGTCGTCGCCTCGGTCGCTCCGGCTCCCACGCCCAGCGCGCAGCCGCCCAAGCTTCGGGACGATTGTCCCGAAGCTTCGAGCGGAGTCGGTACCTTGGCGGAGCCGTGCCTCGCGAAGGGCGATTCGCGGATGATGGCTGTGACGTACACGGGCAAAACGACGGACGAGGGACCCAAGTTCAGCATCGTCAACAAATCGAAGAACCCGATCTTGTTTGGCTCGCTCGCCGCCTACTTCTACGACAAGGCCGGAAAGCAGCTAGAGGTGACTGCCGACGGCAAGCCGCGGCCGATGCAACCTTGCTCTGGCAGAATCTTTGCTGGCGCGGTCAAGCCGGGTGAAAAGATCTTCATGTTCTTTTCGTGCGTGAAGAAGGCGCACATTCCCGAAGGAACGGTCAGCATTCAAGCGGAGGTCAAGACCGTGGGTTTCACTGACGATGCGGGTCGCGAGAGCGTGTTCTACTGGTCGAACCCGGAGCTGGCTCCCGAAAAGCGCCCCCTGGCGAAGGCGAAAAAGTAGGCCCGCGAGCGCAAAGAGCACGCTTCGCGCCGCACGCTTTCAAACGCGCGCGGCGCGATCCTCGTTGCATGATTTTGCTCGGGACTACTAGGCAGCGAGAGCGAGAGCGCTTGCGCCAGCGCAAGGCCAAACGTCAGCGTGGCGCCAAATGTCAGAATAGTGGCGTGGTCAGACTCTGTGGGTACAAGACCGACGAGCGAGATCGATCGATAACGCGATCGGCCGAGACAATCTCGGGGAGAACTTGGCGCGGTTTGCGTATAGTTCCACCAATGAAATCTCTGCTGCTGATTCTGGGGATACTCGGGGCGGTCTTGGCAATGCCTGCGCAGGCCGAGGCCAAGGGGCTGCTCATCTACAACACGGGAAATGAAACATTTGCGACGGGACCCCTGCCTGCTCCCTATGACTCTGACCCAGAGCTCGCTGGTTTTCAGGCAGGCTATCTGTGCAACGTCAAGGGCGTCTTCTGGTCGTACTTCTCGGTAAGTGAGTGCAAGCCAGTGGCATTTCAGGGCGACAAGTACGTCGAGGGTCCCGAACTCACCCAAGCGCTCACCGCCAAGTACAGCGAATCCGACATGCAGCGGGGGATCTGGGGTCGCTTCGGCTGGATGCTCTTGGCTCTCGGCGTGGTCGCCGGTGTGCTCATCTGGTTGAAAGGTGTCATTACTGGCAAAAGTGATGACGACGAGGACGAAGCGAAGGCCCCGACCGACGCTTCGTAAGCGCGTGTCGAGCGGCAACTGAGTCGTGAAATCGCGGGCGTAGAAGCTGGTCGAAGTGGGCCCGCTCAAAGCCCTGGCAACTTGTCCGGCCAAGTCCCTCGTCTCCCAGTAGCGACCAGGCGGCTAACCGGACAAGGCGACTCGACATCCGGGTGGTCAATACGCCGCGCAGCGATTGCGCGGCCTGAACCCGGTGGCTACGGTTCGAATCCGATTCTCGAGCTCGCTCACCGATGTCTCAGCCTGACTCCGAAGACCCGCTTCACGGTACTCGCTACCGCACCCTTCGCCCACTCGGCATGGGGAACATGGGCGAGGTGTTCTTGGTCGAGCATACCGCGCTGGGGCGCCGATTCGTCGCCAAGGTTCTTCGCTCGCGCCATAGCCGCGCGGATGAATACGTGGCTCGGTTGAGACGCGAAGCTCGCACGCTCGGGCAGATCCGCCACCCCCATATCGTGACGGTGACCGACTTCGATGTAACGGAGTCCGGTAGGCCGTTCATCGTCATGGAGCACTTGGAGGGACGCACGCTCGATGCCGAGCTGAGGCAGCTCGGCCGCCTCCCGCCCTCGTATGCACTCGTCTACGTCCGGCAAGTTCTTTCGGCGCTCGGGGCCGCGCACGCCCACGGGATCATCCATCGTGACGTGAAGCCGCAAAACTTGTTCCTCCATTCGCAGAACGGATCATTGTTGCCCGCGATCAAGGTCCTCGATTTTGGCGCGGCTCGAGACACCCTGGGCTTCGCTGCTCCGCCGATCCCGCTCGCAACCAGTACGGGCATGGTTGTCGGCACGCCAGGCTACCTCAGCCCCGAAGCAGCAAACGGGCAACGAGTCGATCTTCGTGCCGATTTGTACGCCGTCGGCCTAGTGCTCAGCGTCATGCTATCGGGACACCTACCCAGCGAACGACTTCGGCGGCCGGTTGCTGCCCAGATTGGCGAATCGGACCTCGAGCTACCGAACGAGATTCGCTCGCAGATCGCTCCGCTGCTCTTGAGAGCGCTGGACAGGGATCCGGACAAACGTTTTCAAAGCGCCGCGGAGTTCAGTGCCGCGCTACCCGAACACTGAGGATCACGGTACGATGCATTCGGGATGAGCGAGATGCCCGGGAACGACGATGAAGACGTCAGTGAGGCGAAGCTGATGGACGTATTTTGTGCGCGTCAGCACGACGCCTGGCGCATCTACGTTCGTCCCGGATGGCTCCCTCGCCATTTGCAACAACACCTCGACCCTGAGGGAGAAGCATACCCCACTCAGCTCGACTTCGAAGACCTCGATCGCCATATGCACGAGCACCAAGCGGCGTTCGAAAGGCAGACTTCTGGTCTCGGTGGCGTCCGACTGACCGCCCACGGGAGCTCCGCAGAGGCTTTGGCCCATTGGTTGGCGGGAGTATTCGGAACCGCGATGCGGCCGCGCGCTCCAGATCTCGGCGAGTCGGGGTAGCCGCCGGCGGCGGAAAACGCGAGTTCAAAGCGCCGCTTGCACTTGCCGGCTCAGACGGCTGATCGCCCGCGCGTGCAGGCGACTCGCCCAAGACTTGCTGATCTTCAGGTCTCGAGCAACTTCGTCGAAGCGTTCGTCTTCCAAGTAGTGGCGGCGGATCAACTCTGCCTCTTCACGTGGCAGTTCGGCGACCAGGCGGAGAACCAACGCTCGCCGCTGGGCATTCGAAAGCTCTTGTTCCGGATCCGAACGCTCGACGCTGATCAACTCGCCGTCAGTCTGCGCGGCTACGTCAGCCATGACGCCAAGTGCCATGGCGGTTGCCATTGCAGCTTCTGCCTCGGCACGCTTTTGGGCCATGCTCGGGGCTGGCGCGCCAAAAAATGTCGATTCCATGAGCCCCTCGCTCAGGCGCGAGGCAGCCTCCATAGCTCGCAGGCGCTCGTAGGTCCGGCGCGGAAGCGCCATCCCACGCACGGCGTCCAACACCGCTCCGCGGACCAAGAAACCGGCGTACGCCTCGAATGGTACTCCGCGCGACGGCTCGAACCGACGTGCGGCGGTGAGCAGTCCGAGGCGACCGTAGCTAGACAAATCCTCGAGCTCCAGAGCGCCGCCCAGCGCACGAGCCAATCGCCTCGCGACCTGATCCACAATCTTGAGCCCTGCGTGGACGCGCTGCAGAACTTCGGGAGAATCGGCGGCGTCCACGGCTAGGACCGGACCGGATGCCAACTGCTCTGCCCCATAGTGACCGTCGATCCTAGCGAGCGGCTGGGGCTGGCAACTGGGCCATCGCATCGCGTAGCATCTTGTTCAAGACGGGATTGGTTTCGACTTCTTCGCGCAGCGTTTCACGCACAACCGCCAGCTGCTCAGTCGGAACGATACCGCGCAGCCGAGCGATACTACGCTCCACCGAGGCATCGTAGTACTCCGCCTGGTCAATCTCGCCGTCGCGTAGCTTTCGCACTAGCTCTTCGTCGTCGCTCAACGGCAGTTCCGCTAAGGCAGGCGCATTGCTGATTGAACGCAGGCGACCGTTGGCCATATCAGTAATCCTAACAGATATTTCTGGACCGACCTGTCCCAGCCGAGTCACCAGCTCCACCTGGCCTGCACGGCAGCGTAGCTCGGTGTAACGACAGCATTAGCGACTGGCCTGGCGGGCCCGGATCTCGGCCAAAGCCAGTAGACGAGTGTGCCTGCGGCCGCGGCTCCGCTGACGATGAAGCTCGCCGTGGCGATATTGCGATCGTGAATCACGGCGCTGTTTGCATTGCCGAGAGCCGTGCACTCTTCAACGGGAGCAGAGCTGCCAAAGCACGCATTGCCTGTGGGCAGCTCCGCACGCAATCTCGCAGCATCATCCTGGGCAGTGCTGGCTTTCAACGAGTAAACAGTGCCCACGACCGCCCCAACGAGCGTCAGACCACCACCGACGATGAGCACGACCGGGCTCGGCTTGGCAGCGGGATCCATGATCGGCGCGGGGGACCGCGGTGATTGCTGATTGGGATGAGTCGCCTCGGGCTGCACCTCCAGCGGGCGGAGCGCCAGCTGGACGGCGATCGTCGTGCCGATCGTGGCACTACTGATTGTCTGCGTGAGGCTTTCATAGCCAGACGCTTCCGCCCGAACCTCGTGCGGACCGACCTCGACGTAAAGATTGTCGGTGTAGGGAGCGGTACCGAAAATCTGTCCATCGACGGATAAACGCGCTCCAACGGGAGCGCCTCGGACGACGAGCGTGACCACTCGTTGTTTTTCGGTGTCGAGCCCCGCGGCCACGGCCTGCTTCTGCTCGGTAGTCGCGCTCGGCGGCAGATGCGAGAGCGCGAACTGAAAATGCTCGGCTGCGTCGCGATGACGACCGAGCGAGGCCTCGATGATGGCCAGGTTCCCAGCGATCTCCGGCGTTTTTGCCAGGTCCCAGGCACAGCGAAAGCCACGCAATGCCGCGGCCGAATCGCCGGCAGCGAGGGCGGCCTTGGCTTGCGCAACGAACGAGGCAGCACGCTCGTGATCCTGGACGGTCGCGGCGCTGCGTTCAGTCCCGCTCTGCGCACGCACCGATAGCGAGTAGCTGACGACTACCGCAAGAGCCGTCACTGCCGCGCTTCGTGTGCTCAGAAACCGCTGATACTTCGCCATAGTCCCCAGCCCGAGGTGATGGCACCCGCTGCGGCGCTCATCACGGCACTTGGAGGATGTCTTGTTTCACTCCGGTGATGCCGTCATTGGCGTTCGGCACGCCTCCGACACCTTTGGCGCCCGCGGCGCCGGTCACGGTCGTGGTTGCAGCGTCGGGTACCGGCGTCATGCCTTGGTAGGCGATGCCCACCGAGATACCGCCTGCCGCGCCACCCCCCGCTCCACCGGCTCCTCCT
>DATEPG010000021.1:0-2631 GCA_035273265.1 Polyangiaceae bacterium | reverse complement strand
GTGCGCGGCGAACGAATTCGAGTCCGTTCCTCCGGGGCCCGATCGGGATCGCGTGTGTCAGCCTTTGACCGAGTGCAGTTCGGACCAGTATTCGGTTCCAGGCGCCGCTGGCCAAGACCGCACCTGTGTCCCGCTCAGCGTCTGCGGCGCGGGTACCTACGTGAGCGGAGCGGCCACGGCCACGACCAATCGCATGTGCGCTCCCTGCGCTGCGGGCACGTTTAGTTCGCAGCCGAATGTCAGCATGTGCAAGGCCTGGAAAACCTGCGCGACCGACGAAACGGAGAGCGTTGCCCCCGACTTGACCTCTGACCGCGTGTGTTCAGCGTGCGGTGCCGGCAAATACTCGCTCAACGGCAAATGCATGGCGCTCACGGAGTGCGCCGCCACGGAGTACGAATCCAAGCCCGCAACCGCGACCTCGGATCGCACCTGCAAGGCGATCTCCGACTGCTCCCCGGGCAATCGGCAGACTGCGGCGCCGACCAAGACCACGGATCGTCAATGTGCCGCCTGCGGCGCGAATAGCTTCAGCACTATCAAAAATGCGGATGCCTGCACGACCTGGACGGTGTGCACGGCGGCGCAGTACGAGAGCATGGCGCCGTCGGTGAGCGCCAATCGCGTGTGTACTGGCTTGACGTCCTGCGCAGCGGGACAGCGCATCAAGACTGCGGCGACGGCCACGTCGAACCGCGTGTGCGAAGCATGTCCGAGCGGTAGCTTTTCCACAGCGGCGAACTCGACGACCTGCAGCGCGTGGACGACTTGCACGGCGGCGCAGTACGAGAGCATGGCGCCGTCGGCCATCGCCAACCGCGTGTGTGCTGGTTTGACGTCCTGTACCGCGGGACAGCAGATCAAGACTGCAGCGACGGCTACGTCGAACCGCGTGTGCGAAGCGTGCCCGAGCGGCAGCTTTTCCACGACCACCAATGCCGCGACCTGCAGCACCTGGTCACAATGCGCCGCTGGCACCTACATGAGCGGGAGCGCGACCGCGACTATGGATCAGCCGTGCGCCGCCTGCGCGGGGGGTACCTTTTCGGCCACGAAGAATGCCGCCTCGTGCCAAGCCTGGAAGACGTGTGCCAACGGGCAAGGCGAGACCATGGCCGGCACACCCAGCAGCGATCGTACCTGTGCCGCGTGTGCTACGGGGACATACGGCACGGGCGGCACCTGCCAGGCGTGTGCAGCGGGCACCTTCAGCAGCTCGACGGGCGCCACGAGTTGCACCGCCTGTACGACCTGCGGCTGGTTTCCGGCCAGCGCGTGCACGGCCAAGGTGAACACCGTCTGCACCAAGCAGGATACCGCACGGATGGAGGGCACGGTGAGCAACGACAGCTCGGGGGGCATGGCCGTCGACAGCGCCGGGAACGTGTGGCTGGCGGGGACCACCAACCAAAGCGGATTATCCGACGTCGCGTTGTTCAAGTACGACTCGAGCGGCAACAAGGTGAAGACGATCGCGCTGGCTACGGCTGGTACGGATCGGGCCTACACGCTCACGCTGGATACCGCGGGCAACGTGTGGGTCGCCGGCACCACGGATCGTGCACTCAAATCAGGCGCCAATCCCAGCTCGGTTTTGATGGCCTTTGCGGCGCGCTTCGCGCCGGACGGAACCGCCAAGGGCGTCGTGCAATTTGCGTTGGCCAACGGTTCGATGGTCCAGATCGCAGCCGGCAACGCGGCCGACGTGTGGGTGACTGGGGGCAGCATGCTGACCCACGTCACCGATAGCGGGGGTGCGCTCGTCAACTCGGCCCCGGGTGACTATACGCAAATGAGCACGCCAGTGACCGGCATCTCGGAAGCTTACGGTCTGACCGTCGACTCGAATGGCAATCCGTGGGCGACCGGATTCACGGACGCTGGCATCTACGTTTACAAGGGCACGCCGGGGGGAGACGTGTTTTCCACTGGCGCGAGGCTCACCCAATTTGGCCCGGCGCCTTTCGCGCAGCCCACGGCGCTGCGCGCAAAGGGTAACAACATCTGGGTGCTCGGACACATCCGAAACGGCCGCTTCGACGACAACGACTCGACCGTCCCCGCCACCGGGTTCGGCGGCAGAGACGGCTTCATCGTGCGCGTGAGCGCGAGCGACGCTCAGCCTCACGAGGTCACCCAGTTTGGTGAGCTCGGCGACGAATACATCACCGCGACCGAGATCGACAGCGCAGGCAACCTTTGGGTCAGCGGTCAGTGCAACCACACCTTTGCCGGCAAGACCAGCAAGGGCAATTTCGATATCTTCGCGGCGCGCTTTACCACCCCCGCATCCGGCAAGGCGGCGCTGACGACCGAGTCGTATCTGGTCGGCACCGATCAACCGGAGTACCAAGGTTGGATCGATCTCGACGCCTCCGGACGCATGTGGCTTGCTGGCTCCACGTCGGGGCAATTCCCCGGCACGGCCAACGCGGGGGCGATCGACATGTTCGTCATGCAGGTCGCCAAGTAAAATCAAAAGGGAAGTCGCCAGCGCGGTGAAGTTTTCGACCTCGCGTCGGTGAGGGCTAGGGGCGCGATCCGCGACGCCGTAGCCACGCGAAGCCGAGCAGCAAGGCCAGGAGCGCCGCGCCCGAGCCGCGCGCTGATCGTGGCGTGCGGCAGCCGCAG
>DATEPG010000020.1:0-7102 GCA_035273265.1 Polyangiaceae bacterium | reverse complement strand
GCTCGGTTTGCCGGCCTTGCCGCCCGACAGTAACGTGACCTGATAGCCTTCGTCTTTCTCGCCGCGCTCGACGGCCAGGCCATCGCGCTGCAAGCGCAGCGCACCCAGGCCGCGCACCGCGGACTTTTGCCCGCTCTTCAGATCGTAAGCAAATAGGCCTTCTTCCGTAAGTCCAGCCGCGTAGACGCCGTTCGGATCGCTGACCAGATCCAGGGTCTGTGCGGGCAATTCCGGCACGTCCGCGTGAGCGTCGAAGCAGCTGACCTTGCTGAAGCCGGCTGAGAATTCGCAGCCCCGGGGCTTACCGCGCCCTTCGCTCGGCTTGAGTAGCAACAGCGCGCGTCCGTCAGGGGTCAGTAGCGGGCCGGCTAGGTTGAGCGATCGATCGCTAAAGCTCTTCCAAGAGCTGCTGTTCAGTAGCGGGGGGGGTGCAGTCTGCGGCGCCGCGACGCCTGGCGCAGCTTCGGTCTTCAGTCCGGCGCTCGCGGCCATCTCCCAGAGTTCGGTGGCGACCGAGATCAGGGAGCTGTCGGTGGGTAGGGTGCAGGTGCCTTTGTTGTCAGAGCAGGCGAGGCGCTCGCGCAATTTGCGTTTGAGTAGCGCGCCCTCGCTGCTCGTGCCGAGCGCGGCGTACAACTCATCCGCCGCGCCCGCGCAGCGGGCAGGGTAGCCGCTCTTCGCTCCTAGGGTTACTGTGTTGCCGAGCGCGATCGCGCGCAACTGGGCGACGCGAACCGCAAGCGCGCTTTGCGCGGCCGGTCCTGCGAGGCACGTGCTGAGTTCGTTCCAGGATTTTTGCGCGTCTCCTTCGGAACAGGCGGCTAGGCTCAGAGCGACCAGTGTCAGGCTGAGCCTCTGTTTTCGGTCCACTGAGGCTAGCGGGGCTCGGCGCATCATGCGGCGACAGTACAGACGGAACGGAATAGCGCCAAACGCGCAGTCCAGATTGTGTCTAGTATAGTGTCGGTGGGCCTATTCTAGTGTATGGTGACCGTAGAAAAGGTCGTCATGAGCAGCGTACTAATCATCTCCGGTAGTCCCTCGAGCACCTCACGCACCGAGCGGCTGGCTCGCTCGATTGCCAAGCGCATCGCGGCGCGCGACGTTCAGGCCTCGCTGCTCGACGTGCGCGATCTGCCCGCGGCGGATCTCCTGCACGCGCGCTTCGACGCACCCAGTATCGTGGAGGCCGCCGCGCGCGTGGCCGCGGCCGACGGCATCGTCGTGGCGACACCCGTGTATAAAGCCGCCTACTCCGGGCTGCTCAAGACGTTCTTGGACGTGCTGCCGCAATTCGCACTGCGCGGTAAGGTCGTGTTGCCGTTGGCCACGGGCGGATCGATCGCTCACGTGCTCGCGATCGACTACGCGCTCAGGCCCGTGCTCAGTTCGCTCGACCCGCTGCATGTCGTCAACGGGTTGTTCGTGCTGGACAAGCAAATCACGGTGCCGGAGAGCGGTGACGTGCAACTCGACGCGGATCTCGAGCAAAAGTTGGATTCGGTGATCGATCAGTTTTTACGCGGCCTGCAGCGCGTCGCAAGCGCCGGGATCTGAGCTCATTGAGCGGGCAGGGGCGGCTTTTGACTGCTCGCGAGCGCCTTCTCGGTGTCCTTGGCTGCGCGGCTGGATTCCTGCGCTACTCGCTTTTGCGCAGGATTTTGCAGCGCACGCGCGGCCGCCTCGAAGCGCTTGGCGAGCATCTGCCAAAACTTGGGGTCGTTCTGAGGTGGGACGAGGCCCAATAGATAGGCTGCGTCGAAGGCAGCCAGTGGCGCGCTCGGGTTGCCCTTTTCGGCGGCCAAGCGATCCAGCTCCGTCACCTGCACCGCGCCGGTCGGCAGCTGCGGGCCGCGCAAGAGCAGTTCGCTCGCGTCACGCGGTCCGTTTTGCAAGCTGCTGGCCAGCGCGTGATAGAGCGAGCGTTCGGGGCTCGGCTTCTCGGTGCCGCTGAGGCGAGTGGCGAGCGCGAAGTGCTCGGCCTTGAAATAGCGGCGACCGCGCTCGATCAGCGCGCGCACGACTAGGTCTTGCCCAGCTTCGTCGAGCTTCGATGGCTCCAGGTGCGCGGCCAAGGAACGTGGCAGGCCACGTTCCAGAAGCGCACGCAAGAGGGGCGCGTCGAGCGTGCTGTCTGCGAGCAGATAGCCTGCGTAGAAGGTCGGTAAGCGAAGCGCGAGCTGGCGCTCGGTCGTGTCATCCTGCACCGCCTTCAGAGGCGACAAGAGCAGTCGGTCGAGCGCGTCGATGCGGCGCCCGGCATACACTTCGGACAGCAGGGCACGCGCGCGCTCGACCCGGGAATCGAACAAAACGCCAATTTGGTCGAGCTCGCGCAGGCCGACCAAGGCCGCGTCCCGACCGCGTGCTTTGCGCGGTTCGAGCGCTTCGTCGAGCGCGGCGTAGTACGCTTCGCGCACCTCCGGGTCGTCGTTCATCTCCTTGGGTAAGGCTACTTGGCGGACGACTGATACGAAGCGCATGTCTGCCAAGCCGGCCTCGATCGCTACGACGCCTCTGGCGTAGGCGGACAGCCGGGCGCCCGCCAGTGACAGCTCGTGGATCGCTTGCGCCTGCGTGACAATCCAGGGCTTGAGGGTGCTCTGGAAAAATTCCATGAAGTGCGGCTTGTCGAAGGGGGCCGACAGCTCGGGCGCCTTCTGCACCAAGCGCGCCAGCCTTCCGCCGGAGGCCAGCGCGATCAGCGTGTCCTCGACGCTGCGATCCAGCTCGGGGCGCCGGGGTTCGAGAAACGGCAAGGCGATCAGATCGGCGCAGCCCAGGGGTGCGAGCTCGGCGCGCAGTGCTCGCACCAATCCGGGCGGCAGATTGCTGTCGCTCTCCAGGCAAGCGAGCAAAGCGTCGCGCTCGAGCGCTGTGCCTGAGCTCAGCGCTCGAGCCAAGGCTTCACGCGCTGGCACACTGGCTTGGCAGACATCAGTGGAGTGCCCGAGATACTCCTGGCAACTGGCGTCGGCTGCAGGTACGCCCGCGGGCGCGGCCACCAGCGGCACTTTCGGCTTGCCGGGCTCCACTTGCTTCCAGTCGCTCTTCGGAGCTTCGGCGGAGGGCGCCCGAGCGGGGAGCGCGGCCTGGGGGCTGCAAGCCCCCAAGGTAGCCGCAGCGGCGAACATGGGGAGCCAGAGAGCGGGGCGCATCGGCCGGATACGACCTTCAAATGTGCAGCAGGTCAAGCGCTGCTGGCGGCCCGCAAGCTAGGAAATGCCGGCAATATCCGAGATTGGGACGTTTCCTGCAGGGGAGTCCAAGCCCGAGGCGCCAAATGCAGCCATCTTTGCGCAAGCCTCAAGTTCGAGCAGGGAATGGCCGCTTTAGCTGGCGTGTACGTGCGTGAGGTCGGGTTGTCGGTATGAGGTATAGCAGCGCTCGCACCATCTTGGTGATCGACGACAACGCCGTCGTGCTCGAGGTGACGCGTTCAACGCTCGAGCAGGCAGGCTTTCGAGTCGTGACCCGTGACCGGGCGAGTGGCGCGGTGGTTGCCGTTTTGCACGAGCGACCCGACTTGGTGCTGCTCGACGTGAACATGCCGAACATGACCGGCGACTCCTTGGCCGACGTCTTGGGTCGCACGCGGGCGACGCGTGGCACGCTCATTGTCCTCTATTCGAGCCTGCCCGCCAACGCGCTGCGCATCAAGGCGATGGCCGCCGGGGCCCATGGCTTCATCCAAAAGACCGGTGCGCAGGCTGAGCTCGTGCGACAGGTTCGTGCCTTCTTGGAGCAAGACTCGCTGGGTGCTCAGCGTGTAGCATCTATCTTGGCAGGCGAAGACGGCGTTTCGAGCGGGCGGCTGCGGGTTGCGCCCGCGCTGGACGAGCCAATGTCTGCCGCTCCTCCGAGCAGCCGGCCATTTCGCTCCAGTGCCGGTTCGCTCGACGACAGCGGGCCCGCTGTCCCGAGTACCAGCGGTCCGCCGCCGATGCGTGAAAGCGGCACGCTGCGTTTGATCGTGCCGACGGCGCTCTTCCTCGATGACGATCTCGCGGTGCTCACCGGCTATCGACGAGCGCTCGGCAGTGACGAAGTGATCGGCGAGTATCTGACGTCTGCCGACCAGGCCGCACGCCGGATTGCCGCTGCCGATCCGCCCGACGTCGTCGTGACCGACCTGGTGATGCCTGGCATGAACGGCATGGAGCTGTATCGGCGCGCGCTCGCGCTGGATCCGACCTGGCGGCACCGTTTCGTATTCGTCACTGGGGCGGGCACGCTCGGTCACGTCGCTGAATTCTTGCGCCGAGTGGGCGGACGAGCCTTGCAGAAGCCTGTCGATATCCGACGTTTGCGGGATGCCATACGCTACGCCGCGACCGGTGCACGCATCTTCCGGAAACAGATCGCACAGGGCTGATTTCCAGGGCTATCGTCACGAGCTTCGGCCCGGTCGGCGTGGTAGCCTGGGCTCATGGGTAGACTCTTCGCGGGTGTGCTCGGTTGCTCGTTGCTGGTTGCTTGCGGCCAAGGCAGCGCTGCTGCTCCAGTTCGCTCTCCGTCGCTCGACTACACTCCACCGACGCCCACGACCTCCGATGGCGACACGGTCGGCGCTGATCGCCGGGGTCCAGGCGACAAGTTGCACGAGGGCGTGACCAGCGACGGCCCAGCGCCCGGGTGGAACGCGAGCAAGAATGGGCTCACGTTCGATCCGAAAGATCGCGTCGGCGGCGCGGTCGATCCGCCACCGGCCAACGGTTCGTCACCGGCCAAATAGCGTTGCAACAATCACCCTCGCCGCGCATCGTCGCCCATTGCTTGCTCACATGTAGGCTGAGCGGTTACTCTATTTGGCTCGCCTCGTTGACGTAACCGTGTGAGGCGGCTTAGCGTCTAGCAGGGCTTCAAGCTTTCACGGAGGAGAATAGATGCGTGTTTTAGCGGCTTGTTTGTTGGGGTTTCTGGGTTTGGGCGCGCTCACGACGATGGCTGCCTGTAGCGATTCGACTGACGGCTCGGGTGGTGCGGGTGGGGCTTCGGGCGCCGCCGGCAGCGCTGCCAAAGCAGGTGGCTCGAGCACAGCGGGCACTGCCGGTGCACCGGCTGCTGAGTGTGGCTTCCAGACACCCGCTTGCAGCGCTTGCTTGGGCGAAAAGTGCGAGGATCAGGTCGGCGCTTGTACCGGCACTTGTCAGGACGCCTTGATAGGTCTGGCCGGCTGCGCCTGTAAGCCGGGCGCGGACGCGGAGGCTTGCATCACTACGTTCGTCGAAGAAAACGGCGACCCCGCCCTGAAATTGGCTGAATGCTACTCGCTCAATTGCGAAGACGTTTGTCAGTGAGCTGAGCCGAGTGCTCTGCGCGTCGTCTCAAGCGGTGCGCAGAGCGCTCGTCACTGGCCGGCTTCTTCGTCCGCCGTGGCTCGCTTGATCTGGTCGATGAGCGAACCTGAGCCGTAGGGGTTGGCTCGTGCTGCAGGGGGCAAATCGCTGCCTTTGGGCGTTTCTGGCGCGGCGGACTCAGGCACGGCCTCGTTAGCGGGCGTCGCTGTTTCGTCGCTGCTATCGCCTTCGGTGGGCTCGGCTGGCGCGGGCTTGGGCGCTGCTCGTTGCGCGCGCGGCAATGTGCGCTTGCGCTCGACCGACAAGCTCTCGAGATCGACGACGCGTGGCGCGCTGCTGGCGGCGGGGTGCAGAAGCTCAATCGCTTGAGGCTGACTGGCAGTGGCCGGGGCCAGCACCGGGGCAGTCACCGTGCTGACAGGGAGCGCGAGCGCTTGCGGCTTCTTCTGTTGCTTCCAATTGCGCACGAGCGAAGCGCCCGCCGCCGAAGCCGTGACGCAGACGACCAACGCAATGCAAGCGGAGACCCAGCGAGGTCGCTCGCTCAGTGAACCCTCGAACTCGAGACTGCTCAGTGCCTGCGGGCCTGGACGATCACTCGTGCGCACCACGGGCGGCGCGGGCGGAGTGGCTGAAGGGGACAGCGCTTGGGGCGAGGTTGGAGCGTGTGTCGCGGCTGGCGCCGCTGGCGGGGGCGACAGGCGTGGCGCCGGAAACGGCGTTGCTAGCGAGCCGATCAGCGGCAACTGCGCCGGTCGCGGAAACGGCGTGCTGAAGGCGGAGAGCGACGCGCGCGGTAGGGGAGTCGGCGGCCGTGACAGCTGTGCCGCAGAGGAATCGAGGCTGGGAAAGGACGAGCGAGCGGGCGCACGCGCTGGCTCCGGCTTTTCGAAGGCAAATTCCAAGGTCGCCAGGGGCCGCTCGTAGCTTGCCAATGACTGCGGTGTGGCGTCATCGGCGGTGGGGCTCGGCGGGGGAGTGCGTTTCGGCGGCGGCGGGCGAGTGGGCGCAGGCGCCGGTGTCGCAGTGGCCACTGGTGGCCGACTGGGCGTGGGTGTCGCGCTCGCGCTCGCGCTGGGCAGCGGGCTCGGGTGAGCGCTGGCACTCGCGGCGGGGATCAACGTTCCCACGGGACGCCAACTCGGCATGCCTTCGCGCCAAACGAGCGCGCCTTCACCGAGCTTGCCGCCGCGCCGCGCGAGGATGAGCTGCTCGATGGTCATCTGGACCAGCTCGGTGCCGCCGAGGTCGACGTACCAGAGCGGCTTGTCGCTGGGCGCGATCGATGGCTGCCGAGCTGGGGCCGGCGCAAGCGAGCGAAGCGTGCTGGGGCGCGAGACGGGTCGCGACACCCGTTCGTCATCGACCAGACTCGGCTGCGGCGAGCGACCGCGACCTCGGCCGCTGATTGCAGCCACCGCTGCCATCGAGCTGAGCATGTGCGTGGCGTCGTCCTCCTCTTCGTCGGCACTCGCGCGCACGAGCTCGACCGGCGGTGGCGCGGGCTCTGAGCGGCGCTCGGCCACCGCTCGATCGAGCCGAACGAAGTGCCCGCAGTCACAACGCAAAACGCGTTCCTTTCGCGCCTGCTCGCCGCTCGTCACATGACGCCGGCCGCAGCCGCTGCAGTCGACCTCATGCAGTCCGCTCATCGGGGCCCGGCAGCATACCTCCGGCTAATGAGCCGGCAAGGGGCTTGAGGCGAGTATTTTTTTCGTCCCTAAAAAGTGAGCGCTCCGTGCACGCCCAGCACGTAAGTATCGAAGGCGCGGGAGTCCCCGCTCTTCAGCATGCCGTTGTAG
>DATEPG010000019.1:0-13211 GCA_035273265.1 Polyangiaceae bacterium | reverse complement strand
TCACTCAAATAGCCATCCGGAGGCACGACTACGCCGGCCTCGCCTTGGATCGGCTCAACCATCACGGCCACGGTCGTAGCTCCGATCTGCGCCTCGACAGCCGCCGAGTCGCCGTAGGGTACCTTCACGAAGCCAGGCATGATGGGTGGAAACAGCGCGTCCCAGCCGGGCTTTCCACTGGCCGCCATCAACGCCAGCGTACGACCGTGAAAGCTGCCCAGGGTAGTGATGATCTGGTGCGCGCCGCCGCGATGTAGCCGGCCCCATTTGCGCGCCAGCTTGAGCGCTGCCTCGTTGGCCTCCGCACCGCTGTTCGTGAAATGCGCTCGAGCCAAGCCCGCTGCCTGGGTCAACTCGAGCCCAAATTTCAGCTGGGGCGCGTTGTGGAATGCCGGGCTGGGGCTGATCAGCGTTTGGGCCTGAGTTTGGAGCGCGACGGCGATTTCCGGCGGCGCGTGTCCGAGCGCGTTCACTGCCCAGCCCTGAACGAAGTCCAGATAGCGAGTGCCTTCGTGGTCCCACAAATAAGAGCCGCTACCGCGGACCATGATGCGCGCTGGACGCGCAGCCACGGACATCAATCGTTCCTGAGCGGCAAGCAGCGACCCGGGCACAGAACTCTCGGTGTCTTGCGGAGAACGAACGGAAGGCAGGGACGATGACACGGGGGCTATCCTTTCGGGTGGCCCGCCGTTTCAGCAGCGACGTAACCACCCAGTTGGGGGGCGGTTACGCGAATTGCCGGTGTTTAGGACCGCTACGGCATTTCGCGCCCGCCGCAAATAGCGGCGCGACGAGCGAAACGACGAGGAGCGCGGAACGACATCGGAGCCTGCAGTATGTCAGCTACGATTTTCAGGTCAAGAATCCTTTCAAACCGAGATCGAATCGGAGCATCGTTTGCCAGCCAGCGAGCTCGTATCTGCAGCCCTGATCGACGAATAGTTAGACGTTCGGTGAGCAAGCCTGCAACGCGAGCTTCGATGGCCCAGTCGGGCGGGCGACGGCGGGTTGACACGGAAATTGGGCGATGGCTCTTGCTGCGCACACGCGCATACCCCTGATATTTCGTTGGCGGCTATCCGCGCTTTCCGAGATTCTGCGGGCCGGATCGTGGCATGTAGACATCCGTGGTAGCCTTAGGGTCGGAGGAAATGTCGCCCACTTTGTCGGTTCGGACGCCAAATATTGCCCCGTACCGGGTGGGAGACGTCATCGCCGACAAGTATCGGCTCGACGAACTCATCGGTGAAGGCGGTATGGGCACCGTCTGGCGCGGGTTCAACCTGCAACTCGAGGCCCCCGTTGCCTTGAAACTGATTCGAGCCGAGCTGGATCAAGGCTCGCTCGGCCGCCGCCTGAAGCAGGAAGCGCGGGCCGCCGCCAAGCTAGGGCACTCGGCGATCGTGCGTGTGTTCGATGTCGGCGATACAGAACTAGGCGACCCGTACATCGTCATGGAGTTGCTGAACGGACAGACGCTCGGCAGCCTGCTCGACATCGAGCAGCGCCTGTCTGCAGTACGCTGCTTGCAATTGCTGCTCCCCGTTGCCGATGCGCTAGCAGCAGCCCACGCCAAGGGCATCGTTCATCGTGATCTGAAACCGGACAACATTTTCCTGTCACTCGAGGCTGACCAGCTACGACCCAAACTTTTGGACTTTGGCATCGCGAAGCTCGAGAGTGAAGCCGGACAGAATCAACAGCTGACCCAATCCGGAGCCGTGCTCGGAAGTCCGGGTTACATGTCTCCGGAGCAAGCGCGCGGTCAAAGCAACATCGACCACCGCACGGATATTTGGTCCTTTTCCGTGGTTTTGTATGAGACCTTGAGTGGCACGTCACCCTTCACTGGCGCCAATTACAACTCGCTGATGCGGTCCATCGTCGAGGACGAACCCGCCTCCTTGGTCACGCAGTTGGCTGCAGATCCGCCGCTCTGGGAAATCGTTCAACGGGGCTTGTGCAAAAACGTCGAACACCGCTTCGCCACGATGAACGAGCTGGGGCGCGCGCTGGCGGAGTGGCTGTTCAATCAGGGTGTGTTCGAGGATGTGTCGGGTGTCTCCTTGGACTCCAAATGGCTCACGCGTAGCCTGCCTGCGGGCCGCGGTTCGCGGGCATCCTTTGCCTCGCTTGCCGGGCTGACGCCGCCGTCCGGCGTGCGCACGACGCAAGCAGAACTCTGGGGCGCGCCGACCATCGGCGTGGCCACAGCACCGGCAGCTCTCACGCCGGGTCCCAAGGCGGCCTGGCCACGCCGGAATTGGATCGCGCTGGCAGCGCTGACCGTAGCCACCGGCGGAGCGGCGCTGCTCGTCTGGAAGCACGACCGACCATCGCCCAGCCAGGCAGCGGAGCGACCCTCGGTCGCACCTCCGCCTGCGCGCCCGCAGGCGATCGCGACTTCGCGGGTCGAGCCGATCGCGAGCGTCGTGATCAGCTCGAATCCCACACCGAACGTGCCCAGTGAGGCAACGGCGCCGAGCAGCGCTTCAGCGCGAATTGCAGCGCCACGACCGAACAAGACTCGGCCGGCAGCAAGCAACCATCATGCTGCTCCCGCCAGTGACGCACAGCGCGATCTCCTCGCTCCCTACTGAGGCATGATGATGGACAGTCATCGACGGCCACTTTCCTGGCTCTGCGGGCTCTCTTTGGCGGCCGCTTCCCTGGCGTATCAGCCGCACGCCTACGCCGACGCGCCGAGCGACGAAGCCGCCATGGAGCAAAGACGCGTCATGGCCAAGTCCAAATACGAGGAAGGCGCCAAAGCCTATTCAGCCGGACGCTTCAAAGACGCCGTCGATCTCTTCCTGGCAGCCGATCGCTTGGCACCCAGCGCTCCGCTGTCGTTCAACATCGCGCGGGCCTACGAGAAGCTGGCAGACGACGCGGGCGCGCTCCGCTGGTACCGCGACTACCTACGCAGAAGCCCCGATGCCGCGAACGCGAGCACGGTCCGCCCGCTAATCGCGGCGCTGGCAGACTCGCTGCGCAAAAAAGGCGTTCAACAGCTGACGGTCCTGACTAGCCCGGCCGGGGCGACCGTGACCGTGGACGACCAACCGGTGGGCGTGACTCCTTGGACGGGCGAGCTGAGCCCAGGCGAGCATCGCTTGCTGCTCAGCCTACGCGGCTACCTCGACGCCGAAAGCAACGTGTCGCTGGCGGCGGATCAACCGCTCGATCAGAACGTGCGCTTGGAGCAGCAGAAGGCAATCGACGCCCCTGTCCCCCCGCCGACGCCTGCGTTGCCAGCGAGCCCGACGCCCGCGAGGGAATCGAACTCGCACGGCAAAAAGCTCGGACTCGTGCCCTGGGTGACGCTGGCTGCCGGCACGGTGGCATTGGGCGGAGCACTGACTTTCGAGATCTTGCGCCGAAGCGCGGAAAGCGACGCAAAAGCTGCACAGACTCAACTGGAGTATCAGGAGCACCTGCAAACGGAGCAGAGTCGGCAGACCACCGCGCGCATTTTCTTGGGCACCTGCGGGGCGCTGCTGGTCGCCGGTGGATTGATGTTGCTGCTCGACACCGGGCCCTCATCCCGCTCGACGAGCGCAGGGCTTTTCTGCCTGCCGAGCGGCTGCGCCGTGACAGCGCGAGGGAAGTTTTAGGATGTACGGCTATTTTTGGCGTCGACTGGCACATTGGCGAGTGCTGCTCGTCCTGCTCGCCGGCGCACTGCTGACCTCGTCCTGCAAGAGCAGCTTGTCCACCAACTTGGACGGGTTGCCGTGCGACGAAAATCAGCGTTGTGCGGCGGGCTATACCTGTGATCTTGCCAGCAACGCTTGCCTGCCTACGCCGTCTTGTCGCAATGGCGAGACCGTGTGCGGCGCAGCCTGCGTGGTGGTCACGGACGACGCGAAGAACTGCGGCGGATGCGGTGCAACCTGCACGGCACCCGCGCATGGTCAAGCGGCGTGCGCCGCCAGCCGTTGTAGCTTCGGTTGTGACGACGGTTACTTTCCGTGCGGAACCGTGTGCGTCAATTTCACGGATGATCCCGACAACTGCGGCGGTTGCGGTCAACAGTGCAGCCAATCCGGGGGAACCCCATCGTGCGCTTCTGGAAGCTGCGAGCTCAGCTGCCAGGTCCCGCTGCGAGAATGCGACGGAATCTGCGTGGATGTCTCGAGCGATCCGGACCGCTGCGGCTCATGCAACGGCAAATGCCTGGCAGGCGAGGTTTGCTCGAACAGCGCCTGCTCCGACAAGTGCAGCGCCGGTACGACCAACTGTGGCGGCGCCTGCGTCGACACGAACAGCGTCGTCATGCATTGCGGAGAGTGCGGCATGGCGTGCCCGGCGCCGGAGCACGGCGGCGCCACCTGCCGCTCCGCGAAGTGCGGGTTCGTGTGCGACAAAGGCTATGACGCATGCGGCGCGAGCTGCGTGCACACCGCCCAGGATCCGCTGAACTGCGGCGAATGCAAGCTCGTGTGCGACGCACCCGCCAATGGCATGGCACGCTGCAACTCCGGAGTCTGCGGGAGTACCTGTGACCTGGGCTTCGTCAAGTGTGGCGAGTTGTGCGTCGATTCAGAGAAGGACGCGGGAAATTGCGGCTCTTGTGGCAATGCTTGCGGCGCGACAGAAGTTTGCTCGGGCGGAAAATGCCTTGGGCAGTGCCCCGAAGCGACAGAGAACTGCGGCGGCTCGTGCGTCAGTCTGAAGTCCGACCCTCAGAACTGCGGGGGCTGCGGCATTGCTTGCCCAACGCCAGCCAACGGCGCGGCCAAATGCAGCGCGAACGGCTGCGGAGTGAGTTGTTCCGCAACCTACACGGACTGCGCGAATACCTGCGTCAAGTTGGACGCGGACACGGCAAACTGTGGTGAGTGTGGCAAGGTCTGTGAGAGACCCGACAATGGCTTCGTCACTTGCGGGAGCTCTGGCTGCGAACCGCATTGCAATTCGGGATATACCGACTGCGACGGCGCGTGCGTGGATTTGAGCTCTGCCGGAGAACACTGCGGCAAATGCAACAACGAGTGCAACCTCAACCAGGTCTGCAAATCCGGCAGTTGCACGAGTGATTGCGATCAACTGACCAATTGCAGCGGCTCGTGCGTCGACACGTCGAGTGCGACCTCCAACTGCGGGATGTGCGGCACCGTGTGTACGGCGCCCGCAAATGGCAAATCGGTTTGCAGCGCCGGAACGTGCGACTTTCAATGCACCGATCCATTCATCCGCTGCGGAACCAGCTGCGTGGATACCAAGACCGATCCAAGCAATTGCGGCGGCTGCGGCACGCCTTGTCCAGGCATTGCGAATGGCACTGCGACTTGTACGAGCAGCGGATGTGGCACGGTGTGCGCTTCCGGTTACTCGCGCTGTTCGGGAGCGTGCGTGCAAACCGCGACCGACAAGGCCAATTGCGGTGGCTGCGGCATCGTCTGTCATGGCAACAAACAGTGCATCGCCGGCAAGTGCGCGAAATAGCGGCCGCGCATCGGCGATGCAGCTGCCAACGCCGGTAGATAGCCACTCATCTGGCGGTTTGCGCTAAGTTGTGTGGCCATTTGGCCGTTCGGACTGTTACCAGTGCCGACCGACCCCCTTCCCCTATGCGCCGGGCAGTCACTCGGGCGTTACGAGCTGCTCGCTCCCATCGCCAAGGGGGGGATGGGCCAAGTCTGGGCAGGGCGCCTGCGAGGAGCACGCGGCTTTCAGAAATTGGTCGCGATCAAGACGTTGCTCGCGGTGGGCGAGGACGGCGAGCGCATGGAGCGCATGCTGTTCGAAGAGGCGCGAATCGCCGGACTGATCCAACACTCGAACGTCGTGCAGACGATCGAGCTCGGAGAGGAGAGCGGCACGCTGTATCTGGCCATGGAGTGGGTGGACGGCGAACCGCTGAGCTACCTACTCAGCCAGTGCAACGCAGGCAACGGCATGCCGCTCTTGATTGCGGTCAATCTAGTCGGGCAAGCGCTGCGCGGCCTGCAAGCGGCTCATGACCTATGCGACGAATCCGGTGCATCGCTCGGCGTGGTTCATCGCGACGTGTCACCTCACAACGTTTTGGTCAGCTACACCGGAGTTGCCAAGCTGGTCGACTTCGGCATCGCCAAAGCGATGAATCAGCACATGGATTCGACGGCGACCGGTGAGATCAAGGGCAAGTTCGCGTACATGGCGCCGGAGCAGATATTAGGGAATCCGGTCGATCGGCGCGCCGACATTTTCTCCGCCGGCATCATGTTGCATCTGATGACCAGCGGTCATCATCCGTTCAAGAACCATCAATCGGTCGGCGTGCTCCATAGCATCACCAGTAGCGAGCCGGCGGCGCGGCCGTCGCTACTCCAAGCCGGCTACTCACGCACGCTCGAGGCCGTGGTCATGCGCGCCCTGGAGAAGGATCGCGGGCGTCGTTGGGCCTCTGCCGATGAAATGCGCCTCGCGCTCCAGCGCGCCGTGCCAGAAGCATTCGCGGTCGGCATCGACACCGAAGTAGAAGCCTTCATGAGCGCCATGTGTGGCCAACGGGCGCTCGAAAAGCGGGAAGCGATCCGTCGTGTCGAGCAGCAAAGCGACCGACGCATGACCGACGGGCGCTCGCTGGCCAAAGCGGGAGCGACGGCTCAAAGCGCGAGTTCGCTGCGAGCCGTTTCTGTCGATACGAGCGACGAACGAGAGCTCCCGCCGCGTCTCAGTCTGAACCCCACGTTGGCGCCGCCGCCCGAGTTGGCCATTCCCGCGCGGAATCGGCGGCTGCCCTGGATCATGGCGGCATTGATCGGCGTTGGCTTGCTCGGCGCGTTCGCACTGAAAAAGCCGACACAAGGGGACCATGGTGGCCACGCAGCAAGTTCCGCGATGGTCCAGCTGGTGCCGTCTTCGACTGCACACGTGCACTTGGAGGCGTCGTCGCCCACGCCTCCAGAGCCCGTCGTTCCGCCAGCGGAGGCCAGTACGAAAGCAGCCTCGCCGATCGCCACGCCGCTCGTGCCCGTCAGAGGCAAGCCGCCGAAGGCCCGCCCGAAGGTCCGTTCCGCAAGCGCGCCCAGTGATCTGATCGCTCCGGACTACGCGCGCTGAGCATTCGCTCGCATCAGACAAAACGCCGCACTCGACTCGTGCGCTTTGGGGCGACTAACGCAGAAGGCCGCTCGCGAGATCGATTGAAATGTGGCACACCATGCCGGGTAGCAAGCTGCCTCGGTGTCGAGCGAGCGCGCCCAATAGCAGGCCGTAGCCGCCGATCCTCAGTGCCGAGCCGACTCCTTGCTCGAGGTGCGCTAGACCGAAGAGCAGCGATTGGAGCACGACGCCCAGCAGCGTGCTCCGGGTAAACGCACTCAGCTGCGTCTGGAGGTACCCTCGGTAGACGACCTCCTCACAGAAGCCGACGGTCACGGCGACGAAGAGCCAAGTGAGGCGCTCGGCCTCCGTGCCCGGCAACAGCGTGGAGACCGCGGCATTCCGCCCCGCGAACAGCGCTTGAGTCAGCGCTTCGAGCGTGACGATCAGCAGATAGGTTAGCGAAGCGTAGAGCAAGTCGGTGAGGACGTCCCTTGGACTACTCCAGCGTCGGCCCAAGAGCTGAGGCAGGACGTTGCGCGTGCGGAACAGCCGCGTGACATACAGTACGAGCAGCCCGTTCACCAACAAGAGGGGCAAATACTGGCCCGCAATGCGGCCAACGGTGGAGCTGCCGCGAGCGCCCGACGCTGCCGCTGGCGCGCTGGCCTGGAGCAGAGTGCCGCTGACTGCGACCGCCAGCATCACCCCGACGAGCGCGACCGTATGCCCCAGTGATGCGAGCGGAGGCGCGACGCCGCGCGCAGCGCGCGTTTCGGTTTCGATGCCCAACGTTGGCAGGCTCCTTGCTTTGACCAGCGCAAGAGTCACACGGTTTCTGCCCGTACGACCCGACTTTTGCGTTCAAACCCGTTCCATCAGGAGGCCGCTATGATTACCGAAACCATTGTCTCTGCCCAGCCCGTTCTCGCTGCTGGTTGGTCGTTCCTGTACCTTTTGTTCGGCGGTGGGTTGGGCGGCGCGGTCTTGATCTTCTTGGGACTCAAGCTGGTCGGCCGCTAAAGAATCGTCGCCCGGGGGTAATGGCAGTGGCAGTGCATGGGCGAAGCTGCGCGGCGCAGGTGACGGTTGCGAGCACTTCGCTGGCAATCGGTGATACGTTCCGCCCTTGCACCCAGGAGGCGCGGCATGACTTATTGCGTTGGCATTCTGCTCAAAGAGGGGATCGTACTAGCGTCCGATTCGCGGACCCACGCGGGGGTCGACAATTTCGCGCAGTTTTGCAAGATGAGCGTGTTCGAGCGCGAGGGAGATCGCGCGGTCGTCCTGCTCAGCTCGGGCAATCTGGCCGGCACTCAGGCCGTGATTTCGATCCTCAAGCAGCGCGGCGCCTTGAACGATGGAACACCGAACGTATGGACGGTGAAGACCATGTTCGACTTCGTGACGGTAGTTTCCGACGCCGTTCGCGACGTCGGCAATCGCGACCGCGCCCACCTGGAAAGGAGCGACCTCAAATTCGACGCTTCCTTCATCATCGGCGGCCAAATCAAGGGTGAACCGCCGCGCCTGTTCCGCACCTACGCCGAAGGCAACTTCGTCGAAGCCGGCACGGGCACGCAATTCTTCCAGACCGGTGAAGCCAAGTACGGAAAGCCGATCATCGATCGCGTGATCAACGCGGACACCAGCTTGGCGGACGCCAGCAAGTGCGTGCTCGTCTCGTTCGACTCGACCATGCGCAGCAATCTCAGTGTGGCCATGCCGATCGACCTCGTTCAATACGAAAAGGATCGACTGAAATTGAACCAACGTCGCCGCTTCGACGTTGGCGATCCGGATTTCGCTACGCTCAGCCGTGAGTGGAGTGAAGGCGTGCGTAGCGTGTTCCGCAAGTTGCCGGAAGTACGCTGGTAGGGCCCGCGTGTTTCTGGTCCGCGTGCGGCACCTTCCCTGCCCTTCATGGGTTTCGGCCCCGGATGCTGCCCGACTCGAAGCCGAAACATTAAAAGACGATCTCAAAGACGAGAGTCCACGTTAGAAGGCATCACCGATGAAAATCCGAGTTGGCTACGAACTAGTTTTCGAATGCCCGCAGCCAACGTCGATGCTGCTAATGCTGAATATTCACTACACGCGTGCATCCGACATCCTCACGGCCGATCACCTCAAGACCACCCCATCGCTCCCGGTGGACATGTATCGTGATTTCTTCGGCAATTGGTGCACACGGCTCGTGGCCCCGACGGGCGTTACACGGATTACCGCGGATGCCCTGGTAAACGACAGTGGCCTGCCCGATCGCGTCTGCCCGGACGCGCGTCAAACACCGGTCGATGAGCTCCCGCACGATTCCTTGATTTTCTTGCTGGGCAGCCGCTATTGCGAGACCGACCGCCTTTCGCCCGTGGCTTGGGAGCTGTTCAAGAACGCGCCCACTGGCTGGGGCCGCGTAAAAGCCATCTGCGACTTCGTGCACGCTCACCTGACCTTCGGCTACGGCTTTGCACGCAACACGAAGACCGCTTGGGAAGCCTATCAGGAGCGTACCGGTGTGTGTCGGGATTTTGCGCACCTAGCGGTGGCGCTGTGCCGCTGCATGAACATCCCTGCCCGTTACTGCGCCGGGTACCTGGGCGACATCGGCGTGCCGCAGTCGAGCGCGCCGATGGATTTTTCGGGCTGGTTCGAGGCCTACTTGGACGGCAAGTGGCACACGTTCGATGCGCGCCACAACGTCCCTCGCATCGGCCGAATCGTGATCGGTCGCGGTCGCGATGCAGCCGACGTGGCGATCAGCACCTCGTTCGGCGAGTCCAAGCTCACGACCTTCACTGTCTGGACCGACGAAGTCCGCAACTAGATGACGGAAAGGCCGGCTACGTCAGAATCCGCTTCAGACGCGAGACGGCCTTCGTGAACTCGTCTTGTTCGGGCGCCTTGCTCGAGAAGCGCACGCTTCGGCCCGACACGGTGACCGTCGCGACGCCGCGCGATTCGATCATCTGACCCTGGTTCGATTCGAACCATGCCTTGGCCTCTTCGTACGTCATCGTCCTTCGTATAGCACGAGCAGGAGACAAGCCCCACCCCGCGCGGAGCGAGGCTGCCTACGGCGCGCTGAAGACTTCGAATTCGTACAGCGAAGCGCCATAGGCGGCCGCCAGCGTTTTGGCCTTCATGCGGATGAATTGACCCGTGATGGGCGTCGACAATTGGACCATCTGGTAGTTTGGAAACCCAGCGATCGTTTGTGCGCTGGGCGTCGTGTACGCGAGCTGCCAGGCCCAGTCATTGGGGTGGGTCGGATCGGTGTCGTCACAGTTGGCTGGGCATACCTCGATGTCGAACGTCTTGGCGTAGGCGTTTTCCCAAACCAGTTTCACGTGGCTGAAATTGGCGGTCACGCCGTCGCCGAGATTGACATAAATCCATTCGTTCGCATTCGTGCTGCCGGCTTGCCAGCGCGTGCCGGTGTTGCCGTCGATAGCGCGACTGGCAACGTCGGCGGTTGCGCTGGAAGCGACGGCACTCTTGCCGATGGCCAGGTTCGGACCAACGTAAGTCCCGTTGGTGGTCACGGCCTTGCTGACGTACGCGCTGGGCAGGCCGGTGCCGTTGAGGCCGGAACCAATCGCGCGCACCCAGAAGCCGTACGGGGTGCCCGGATTGAGACCGGTGACGGTGACCGACGTTCCAGTTGGCGACGAATACAGCTTGGCATCTGCCAACACAGCGGGTGATTGCGGTGTGCCCGCCGCCCGATAGACCTGGTACGTCTGAACGTTGCTCGAGGCGGTCCAAGACAATGCTGTCGTTAGAGTGCTGGCCGTCGCGTTGAAACCGGCAACGGGCGTCGGCGGCACGAGGCTGCGAACCGAAAACTGCGAGCCGAGCGGAGTGCGAGCTTCGGCCCAGAAGTAGTGGGTGACGGTGGGATCGATGTTTTGGCTCGCCACGTTCCAGGTAATGCCCGGAGTGAGCGATGATGCCGCGCCCTTTTGCGCTTGATCGCTGGTGTGGTAGCCCCACAGGCTCGTGTTGGCCCCTTCGGGCGCAGGATCGCCGAGCAAACCGAAGGTATCCTGAATGGCGTGGCGAATCGTGTTGTTCGTGAGATCGTAGTACAGGTCGGTCCACACCAAATCATAGGTTTTGCTGCTGGCAATGCCCTGGGTGGCAGCGCTCTTACCGATCGCATTCACCGATTCGACCCAGAAGCGATAGCTGCGGTCGCCGACCCTCTGCTTCAGCTGGTAGCTCGTTTGGCTGCCGGGCACCGTGGCCCCGGGCGACGCGGGCTTGCTGTCATCCGTCGACCAGTAGATGTCATAGCTGCTGGTGTTGCTCGAGTTGTCGAGCCACGATGCTTGCACGTACCAAACGCTCGCGTCAGCCGTCACGGTGACGCTGCTCGGCGCGCCCGGGAGGACGCCCGTCGTCCCTGAGCCGGTCGCTGGTGCACTGTTGCCGATCGCATTGTAAGCGACGACCCAGTAATAATACTGGGTGTATGGCGTGATATCCGTCTCGGAGACGGTAAATTGAGTCGTCCCCGCGGGCAGCTCGTATTTTGCTGCGCTAGGCTGTGTGTTCGTCGTCGCGAAGTAAATTCGGTAGCCCAGCTCCGTGGTCGCCGCGTCCGTCCAGGTCAAATCCGCAGAGGTCGCGCCAGCCGCGACGACCAAGTGCGTGGGCTGTGCAGGAACCGGCAGGGGCGTGGCCGTGCCCGTGACGGCCGCGCTCGAACCGATTCCGTTCTTTGCCTGGATCCAGAAGCTATACTCTTGGCCGACGCTGAGCCCGTCAGCGATCGTCCCCGCGACATCGGCGGCGAGCGTGGCGTTGGGCGCGCTCGGCTTGTCCGTGGTTGCCGACCAATAAACCTCGTAGGACGTCTCGTTGTTGGCGTTGTCCGTCCAGGTGAGCTGCACCGAGCTCTCACTCAGTACCTGCAGCAGGAGCTCACTCGGCGCGCTCGGCGCGCTGAGTGCGGGTGCCGCACCGCCAGTGCCGCCAGTGCCGCCAGTGCCGCCAGTCTCCGCACCAGCCGTCGACTCATCGAGACCCGCGCTGCCGGCGTCGGCATCGCCAGCACCAGCGTCGCTCAACCCGGTGCGGCCGGCCGCACTCTTGCCTCCACCACCCGCGTCCCCAGCGCTTCTTCCCGCCGCCGCGGCTCCGCCGCTGCCCGCCCGTGCGTTCGCACCGCCGTCCCCCAAGAACGGTCCGCGTTCTGCATCACCTCCGCAGCCAATTGCAGTTCCAACGACGAGCAACGACAGCGAAGCAGCAGCGTAACCACGCATGACGAACCTTCCTCAGCGACCAAAGCCGACGCGAACCGAAACGAGCGGCTCGCGTACGCGGCTGATAAGGGGCTTGGGCGACAATCGCGCTCCCGTCACGACGCTTGCTCACCCGGCGCCCAGCGCTGCGCACCGCCACCGACCTGAACCTTCATCCGCTGCGAATCAAGGACTGCGGCGCCCGCCGAAGCGGGTCGCGACCGTGGCGACATCTTCATGCACCGCAGGAGCGACCAAGAGCTTACCACTGGAACGGCGTCTGGACGCCGCATCGGCTTCAGCGTAGCGCATTGGTGTCACACCCAAAATACGTTTGAAGTGACGATTGAAATGACTCTGATCGGCAAAGCCGAACTGAGCGGCAACGTCTGCAGGCGAAGCGCCCGCGAGCAAAAGGCGACGCGCTCGCATGACCCGCAGGCACAACTGGTAAGCGTGCGGTGGCAGGCCGTAGCGGCGTTTGAAGGCGCGCAACGCTCGGAAGCGGCTGAGGCCCACCCGACTTGCCAATGTTTCGAGATCGATGTCCGAACCTTCTTCGTTCAAACACTCGAGCATGCGCGCGGTGCCGCGAAGCGCTGGTCCTTCTCGAAGCTTCGCGTCGCTTGCGCCTGCGATCAGTTCTTCGATCAGCAATTCGGAGATCTCGATGGCCTCCGACTGCAGCTGCATGGCCGGGCTACCCTGTTCGAAGGCGGCGCGCAGACGCCCGAATTTTGCGATGAGCCCAGTAGAAATTCGCTTCGTAATGGCAGCAAACTGCGCTCTAATCGGACGCACTTGCTGCTCGGAGAGCCATTCGTGAAGCAGCTCCGGTTGAATCTCCAGCACGTCGAACGACCCTGGCTGTCCCGCATGTGGCCTGCCTACCAGCGGTTCCCCCGGCTGGTTGCAAAGAGCGGA
>DATEPG010000018.1:0-8793 GCA_035273265.1 Polyangiaceae bacterium | reverse complement strand
CGAGAGGCTCAGACGTCCAAATCAGAAGCCTCTCGTCACCTATTTTGTGGCCGACTCCGCGTCGTTGCTCGCTCCCTCTAGGGCGCCTCTACATCATCGGCCATGAAACGGCCCAATCTCCGTCCACGCCGGGAAAGCGGCTTCGCGCCAGGCCCTGCCCATCAAACTGCTCGCGCGGATACCCCCTCCGTCACGGCATCAAGCGTGCGTCCTAACACTGAGCAAATCGACGACGCCTCCGGCGCCGCGCCAGAATCCGAAGCGGATTCCGAGTCGGAGGACGCGACTCCCGCTGTGTCGGCCGATCCGAAGAAGAAAAGGCGCAAGCGTGTCCGCTCCATCCAAGTCGCTCCCGACGTTGAGCGTAACGAGCGCACCTCGCTCGTGCCCGAAGAGGAGCGCGTCTGTGCACTTTGTGGCAAAGAAAAGAAGGCGTTCGGTTGCGTCGAGCACCAACTCATTACCTGGGTCCCCGCCAAGATCGTCGTTGAAGTCGAGCGCCGCGAAAAGCTTGCTTGTCAATCTTTCCGCAAAGATGTCTCGGTCGCTCCGCGCAGCCAGGCGCCCAACGTCGTGCGCAAAGTCGATGCCTCCCTGCTCGCAAAGCTCGTCGACGAGAAGTGCGCCCTGGCGCTGCCAGTCGACCGTCAACGCCGTGAGCTCGCGCGCCTCGGGCTCGACGTGCCAGACAAAACTCTCCAGTCGTACTGGGGCTACACTACGGATCTGCTTGAGCCCATCGCCGTCGCGACTCTCTCGGAGGTGTTCGGGTCCAGCATCGTCGGTGCGGACGATTCGCACCTCAAAACCCTCGACAAGTCGCGCAAGCACGGCGTGTCTCGCGCTCATCTGTGGTGCTTCGTTGGCTCTGGCGACACTGCCTTTGGCCCCGAATCGGTCGCCTATGGCTACACCCCGAGCTGGGACGCCACTGAGATCATCGATTGGTTTTCGGCCATCGATGGCTTCATTCAATGCGATGGCTACGCCGGCTACTCTCGCGAAATCGAAGACGACGACGGACAGACCCTCGTGGGCGTACCTCCCGAGCGCCGCCTGGGTTGCGGAATGCACATTCGCAGCAAATTCCACGCCGCTCTGCTCGCCAAAGATGGTCGAGCAAGCATCCCGCTCAAGCTCTTCGCCGACTTGTACAAGGTCGAAGACGACTGCAAAGCACGCGGCCTCGACGCTGACGCTCGTGCCGAAGAACGACGGCGACGCTCGGTACCGCTGCTCGATGTGCTCGACGATTGGGTAGACAAGCTCCACCCCAAACTGCTGCCGAAATCCCCGCTCCGGCGAGCGACTACCTACGCCATCAATCAGCGCCCGTTCTTCCGTCACTGCTTCAACGACGGACGCTTCGAAATCGATAACGGGCGCGTCGAGCGTCGAATCAGACTCTTCGCCGTCGCACGACGCAACTTCCTGTTCACAGGCTCCGCGCGCGGCGGCGAGCGCCTGGCCATCGCATTCACCCTCGTCGACAATTGCCTCGCGCTCGGCATCGAGCCGCACCGCTACCTCGTCGATGTCATCGGCAAGATCGAAGCCGGCTGGCCCATGCAGCGCCTCTCCGAGCTCATTCCGCACCGCTGGGCCACTCAGCAGTCCGCCGAGAAGCGCTCCCAGTAGGCCTGAGGCCTTCGCTGGCGCCGCTTGCTGTCCCGTGGGTTCCGACATCGCCCCGACAATCTAGTAGCGCTACTGCGAGCCGCCATCACGCTCTCGGTAAGGGGCTTACAGCAGACCAAGGCAGTCAGAGCGAGAGAGAGGCTCAGATCACCGGTGCGCGAGGCACGCCCAGCAAGTGCGTCGACCGCATGACCGTCAGGTTCAGCGCGTTGGCGGGCGGGGCGACGCCAGGGGCGTCTTCGCCATGAGTTCGTTCTCAAGCACTGCCTGGAGCGATGGGCCAAACTTCACTGCATTCATCGTGGCCACCGCGTCCTTGTGCGGCAAAGAGAAAATGACCACCAACCGGAGAAGGGTCGACGGGTCGAGCACCAATCGCGGCGACGCCGTTTCGGCCTGCCATCGCTCAGCGAGTGAGGCCATGCTCTGGTGTGCATTCGAGGCGACACGCGCCAGAGCTTCGTCAAACGATTTCAAGTTGCGAATGCCCGCCGCATGGAGCGTTCGAACCAAATTGGTCCACGGGGTTTTCTGGTTTGGCGGATTCGGACAGAGAGCGAAGCCTGCGCTCTGCGCAGCCTGACCAAGAGAACCGAGAGTCGACTCCCTCCGCTTGACGAATGCGTCGACAGAGTCCGAATCGACCTCCATCGAATCCAAACGCCCCGCGCTCACGTCAGCCGCGTAGTCGTCCCGAACCTGTTCTGACTGTTCCATAAGACGAAGAAACTCGCCGTCGGCGAGCTCAAGAAGCGCGCTGATTCGGTACAGGCTGCGCTGCAGCTCCTTTGGAACATCAGAACGGGCCTTGTAACGCAGCCCATGGTCCAGTACGGCCCACGCATGCTGAAGGGCGGTTCGCACCTGAATCTCAGCCTTAATCGCAGCGAATGAGCGGTACTCCGGAAGCTGACGCCTCTGCTCGTTGAGCTTGACGACAAAGTGAACCGACAGGTATCCGAACTGGTCAGGCTCCAGCGTCTTTGCCTTGTCAACCGAGTTGTCGGGGTCTACTTCGAAGTTCTTCTGAATAACTTCGACGATGCGCCGTAGCGTTGCCAAATCATAGCAAACCACGCGTGCGCCGCAGAGGTCAGTTATTTCTGCCAAGGGGTCTGCGTAGTTCTTCCCCTCGCGCGTTATCTTGCCCCGAAAGCTTTCGACGTCCTTGGCGCGCGACCGCACGCTAACGTAGTCAAGGTTTTCTGCAGTAAGCAGCGTCCCAAGCAGATTTGCCAACGAGGCCGCAAATTGCTCGTGGTTCGGGCGGGCGGCGGCGTAATCGGTAACAATCTGTTCAACCTTCGATGGCATCAGCATGCCGTACTCCCTCATCTGCTTGGCGTTCGGGAGTAGCGTATCAGAGCACCAGGTCCAGGGGCGTGGCGGGACTGATGGAAGGGAGATCTGATTTGCCCGGGCCACGACCAGCAGATTCCAGTCGCATGGCTGTTGCCCTCCCATTGCCCCGGCCCACGTCCCAGAGCGTCCTATCGCGTCGCGTTCCGTCCTGATCGCGAGCGCCCCCTCCGTGCCGCAACTGCAACGGCCGCAGCCGTTTTCGAGTTGCTTTCCTCGTGTTTGAAGGTAGCGCCCCCAGCAAGGATCGAACTTGCGACCTTGGCTTTAGGAAGACGAACAAGACGCGGGGCGTGGTTTTCCCGTACTACAGCAGAAACGCTCAGCTTTCGAGCAACTCGCTACGGCTTCTTGGCGCCTTCGCCAAGAGCCGTTTCCACGCCATTGCCATCAATCAGCTCGATCGCGCTGCGCAGGTCGTTCGCATCGAGATCGGCGTAGCGCTGCGTGGTCGCGAGGTCCGCGTGCCCCGCTAGCTGCTGGATGGCTGCGGCCCCTGCCCCGTTCCGGAAAAGCTCCGTCACGAAGAAGTGGCGTAGGTCGTGGAAGGTCCAACCCGTGCGCCCAGCGCGCTCCTGAACGCGTTGAAATGCCTGGTTGAGGCCTGACTCGCCCCACGGCTTGCCGAGCGCCGTGAGCGCCACGGGCGCCCACGGGCTCTTCTTGTTCGGCTCCGCTGCTCCGAGCGCTGCGCGGAGGCGAGGGCCGATCGGAATCACCCGCTGATGGTGCGACTTGGGTGTCACCTCAATGCCGAGAGTGATGCCGCGTCGCACCGTAATGATGCCGATCTTCAGGTCGACGTCTGACCAGCGAAGCCCGCGGAGTTCTGAGGCACGAAGGCCTGTGAACGCCGCGAGTTCGAAGGCTAGACGGCCCTCGGCGTTGGTTGCGCTGAGGATGGCCTCGAGGTCGTCACGCCGCATGGGGCGCGGGACCTTGCGTCCGACCTTGGGAAGCGGCGGCAAAACCGGCATGGTTTTGAGCATGCCGGCTCGGACCGCGCTTCGAAGCACAGAGCGCAGCACCGTTTGGATTTTGCCGCGTGTGGACGACGCGAGCTCGTCGGCGACGAGATCGACGTCGAGCTTCGTGAGCGCCGTGCCGTCGACTTCTTCGAGGGGCACGCCGCCGAAGCGCGGCATGAGCAGCACGTCGATCCGGTTGGCGTAGCCGGCACGCGTTGACGGCTTGATGCCGTTCTTCATGTGCGTGGCTCGAAAGTGCCGAACGGCATCATTGAACGTGTACGCGATAGGCGCTTCGGTGGCCGCCGCCGGCGGCTCTCTTGCGAGAGTGCCGCGCTGCGCGAGCTCGGAGATCAGACGCCGATGCTCCGCCTCGGCGCCCGCCCTCGTTTGCACTTGAGCGTCTCGGCGGTAGCGCTGTCGCTTACCGCCTGCTGTCTTGTACGGGATATCAATGACCCAGTGGGACTCGTCGTCCCGGTCTTCTTTGCGAATGGTCACGATGGAGATGTTCTCCAGCCGTGGCCGTCACTTACTTGGCTCGGCCAGGATAACACGCTCGTCGCGACACGTCGCATCCCGGACTACTCCGTCCAAGCCTTGCCGAAGGAAACCCGCCAGCGATTCGTGAAGATACGGCCGCGGACGCCGTCCACGTTGGCTTCGGTGCCGCCGTCTGGCGCCCGAATCGCGCGGCGCTCCAGGGCCTTTCGAAGCGCTCCGGGTGAAACGCCCAGCATCGAGGCAGCATCACGCAGCGGGTACCAACGTGGCATCTTCGCTCCCTTGCTCATTTGGTCTCCCCCGCGACAGCGGGCTTTTTCTCTTTGCGTACGTGGCGTGGCAAAGCGCACCCGCAATCGCAGGCGCGCTTCTCAAGCTTTCCTTTGCCCATGAAGCCCCTCGACGTTTGCGTGCTTCGGTGCCCGTCGAGCGCGATGTAGACCTGGGCGTAAATCTCTGGCGCGACCTTCTCGCCCGTAGCGGTGATATCCTTGGTCAAATACTTGATGAGCTCGTGCTCGGCGCCCTCGCCGTGCACCTCACGAATGTCAACGATCACGCGCTCGACGCTCGCGTCGTTCGTCTGTTCGAAGAGCGCCTCGCGCCACCAGCGCTCGATCTCATCGCGCGGCAAAAACGGCGAGAAGATCCAGATATGCAGATGCGGGTGCCCGAAGTTGTCTGTCTTGCCTGGCGTCCACTCGAACACGCGAAACCATTCGGCAGACTTGACGTCGCGCGATGCAAAAAAACCGTTGAGAAGACGCAAGAATCGCTGCCAGGCGCTGAGCACAACCTCAATCCGCTCGGCGACCGTTTGACGGCTGAAATGCGGAGCAGTGAGGGTCAAGAATTTCTCGCTCCAGCGGCCCCCACGACGCCTTTCATTGAACAGTCCGCGTTGCCTGGCGGCACCGATCGTCACGGCACGTGCACGACGGAAGCTACGCCGTCTGGCAGCATTACTCACACTTCGACAAGGAAAACAAAGCAATGCAACCCGACAACCCGAACGGAACTCGTTCACTGTTCCGCAGCCCAAGCAGCTGATCTGAAGCACCTCTGCCCCGCACGCTGCAACGCGCGCCGGTCGCTCACGCTGTCCGCGTTCGCGATCGGTGTACCACTTGGCCGCCGATTTTGCGTAGGTCTCGGAGAACCCCTCCACGCGATGCTTGAAGGTCCGACGCCTTCCGAGCATGGCGTACTTCTTGGCTCGTTGCTCCCGGTGCTCCTCTGTCAGCTCGCCGACACGTTGAACCCAATCGTTCATCGGGCCCCCCACGCGCACCATCGGCGGGTCTGTCGAGTTAGTTCCGATTTATCAAGGAAAGAAGGCGCCGGCGGAGCCGTCGCGCGCGGGGCTCTGCCCCACACCCCGCACGGGCGCGCAAAGCGCGCCAGGACGGACGAGCCTCGGGGCTCTGTCGCCACCGCTCGCACACCGAGCAAGGAGAATGCGGGCTGAAGCGTACGGCGACGAGAGCCGTCGGCCGTCCGTCCCGTGTGGGTCGTGACTCCCGCACGCTTCAACCCGCTTTCTCGGGTGTCAGAGGCCATTGCGGGCCTCCTGTGCAGCACCGCGCGCATTGCGGGTGCAGAACAGTTCGAAATCTTGCTGGCGAACCAGGCGATGCCGGCCGGGCTTGATGCTGGGAAGGCGCCCTGAGCGCACCCACTGGCGAACCGTGCTTACCGGAACGCCGAAGTACTCAGCCACCACGGGCAACTTGATGAACTCGCCTGCGCTGCACAGCGAAGACCCCACGCCCGTCGAACTCGTGCTCGTACCTAGGATCGGCGTGCCATCGTCCACTGCAAGAAGTGGTTGAACAGTCGGCGCCGGATCGATATTGCGCATGCTCGGCATACCGACCGATTTACCGAACTTGGCGTATGGTGCTAGCGAATAAAATCGTCCATATATACGCACTCGCGCAATCGACCTGGAATCGTGGGAGATCGTGCGTTTCGTGGGGCCACGACATGGGCGAAGGTGTGCGGCTTATCGGGCCATGATCACGTGTCCGCGGCTACGCCGGGTGTATAGGCGGATGGCAACTCATCGCGCGCAGACATTCGGCGGGACGACGTGTACTGTGCCTCAATGGAATGGAGTCAGTTGCTGTCGAAGAAGCGAGTCTCTCACCAAGGCCAGGTGCACGAGTCGGCGGAGGAAAGTGGTCGCAGCGCGTTCGAACGAGACCGCGATCGCACCCTCTTCTCGACGGCGTTCAGGCGGATGCATGACAAGACTCAGGTCTTTCCGCTCCCCGAGGACGACGTTGTCCATTCGCGACTCACACACAGCTTGGAAGTCTCTTCCGTTGGTCGATCGCTCGGTAAGATCGTCGGCAAGGCCATCGCGGGGCAGACACCACACCTGGATGCTCACGATTTCGGCGATGTAGTGGCAGCGGCGTGTCTAGCGCACGACATTGGCAATCCACCGTTCGGGCATGCTGGTGAAGACGCAATCGGTGCGTTCTTCCGGTCGCCTGCCGCAGCAACCGCGGCCGCTACACTGACACCCGCGAACCTGGCCGAATTTCAGGCCTTTGAGGGAAACGCGCAAGGCTTTCGGGTACTTGTTCGGCTGCAGCACGAATCCGACGGCGGGATGCAGCTAACGGCTGCAACTCTCGCCGCATTTTCTAAGTATCCAAGGGGCTCCGACCCCAGTCTGAAAGTACCCGGTCGAGTCTCCACGAAGAAGCATGGTTTCTTCGGAGCTGACGAGGAAATTTTCGCGGTCGTCGCCGCCGAAACCGGTCTCTGCCCTCGAAACTCTGAATCAGGTGGGCGAGGTTGGTGCCGTCACCCTTTGGCCTTCCTCGTCGAAGCGGCCGATGACATTTGTTACTCCATTCTGGACATCGAAGACGGAGTTCGCCTCCGGCTCGTCGAACAGAAAGAAGCTGAAGCGCGGTTCAGCGCGCTCGCAGCAAAGCTCAGCGGCTTCTCGATGGCCCGGCTGGAGTCGATCGCAGATGCGAGAGGCAGGATGGGTTACCTCAGAGCCATGGCTATCGGAGCCATGATCAACGAGTCATCCGCAACGTTCCTCGAAAACGAGCGCGCGATTCTTGCTGGGACTTTTGAAGTTTCCCTAGCCGATGCAATCCCAAGCCGCCAAGAGCTGAAAAGCCTCCAACAGCTTGCACGCGAAAGGTGCTACCGCTCAACGGAAGTCATTGAGATTGAACTGGCGGGCTACGAAGCACTTGGCGGCCTGCTTGAGCACTTTGTTCCGGCTGCAATCACCGACCTCGCGCAGAGAGGCAGTCGTCTCGAACGAGAGCAAAAAGCGCTGGCCTTACTGCAAGGACGAGGGGTGGGTCTCGAGAGTCCGCTCGTGTATGAACGCCTACTTAGAGTTGCGGACTACGTGAGCGGGATGACGGACCGCCATGCCCTAGCCTCCTATCGACGGCTGAAAGGCATCGCCATTCCCGGTCGAGCCGGATAAGACCTAAACATCTATACCCCGGCGCCGACCCGATCATCGCCACCCTGCTAGGCCACGCGAGCGCGGGATTCACGTCGCCAACGCGACATTTACGCATGCGTTTCTAGCGAAACAGTTATCGGAGTTGGCGCTGATTTTCGCCGGCATGTCGCTGGACCAGCTAGACCCGCCAAGACCGTTGATAGTTCGGACCATCGGAGACGGGTCGGACCTTAGGAGGCTCGACCTGGATTGTCATCGGGATCGGGAAATCAACCCCGATGACCGCTGCCTCGCCAGGTTTCAGGTTCGGCAGGAATGCAGATGCGCTGCGGTCAATCTCGCCACACGCCCGCTCCACGACGTCCCGGTCTCGATCATTGGTTAGCCGATGCACAATCAGTGTTCCCATCTGACTCAACACTCCTTCAGTGAGATCACGTGGTCGCTGTGTTGCGAGGCACAGGTTCAGGCCGTATTTGCGGCCCTCTCTGGCGATTAGCTCGAAAGCGTCGAGCCGCACCGCACTGTCCTCGCTGCCTATGTCTCGACCAAGAAAATTGTGCGCCTCGTCGACCACGACAATGAGCGGCGCGCCCGACAGACTGCCAGAACGAGCAAGCGACAGGAGCGCGCGCCCAATCACGTTGGCCATCACCTCACGTGCACGATATTCGTACGACACCCCCGCAAGGGTGATCCTTAACAAGCGCTCGTCCCCCGTAGCCAGGAATGTCTGTAGTCGTTCAATGAGAGGCACGCCCGATGGCCTGAATACAGGCGAGAACGAATCCGCATTGATGACGTTAACAATGCGCGCCGCCAAGCCGAGGCAATACGCCTTGTCGCCATCCGAGTACTTGCCCCAGTACTTGT
>DATEPG010000017.1:0-14013 GCA_035273265.1 Polyangiaceae bacterium | reverse complement strand
CGGCCTTCGCCCGGCCACCGCAAATGGCGCGGCGTTGACCGTGAGCGCGCTGCGAGCCGGAGACGGCGCGCTCAGCGAGTGGCACTTTCACGTCGACGGCGGCTGGCTATGGTCACTCGCTCACGGACCAGTTCGGCCGTGGGTGGGGGGGGCCGTGGGGTCGGGGCTGTTGATTCAAGACATGGTTGGCAGTAGCGCTCGTTATTCACCCGTCTTCGAGGCGGGACCGGTGCTGGGGCTGACGAGCGACATCAACCAGCGCTTGGGCTTCTGGTCTGAGCTCAGTTTGCCCGGGCGCCTCTATCGCCGCGACGCGAACTGGGCGTTGGCGTTCGCACCGAGCGTGTGGCTAGGCGCGTTCCTCAGTCTGTAGTCCTGATCGCTTAGTCTGCGTCTCGAAGTCCTGACGCACCTGGGTCGTGCTCGAGTCGTCGCGGCTCGTCGCTGCGGGGCGCCGACGCAGGCGGGGGGCGAGGGTCGCTCCCGCTCTCGGAGACAGTCGCGGAAGCGCCGCCTGATGGGTATCGGAGACGTCGGGGGGCCTTCGGCGTCGCCTGGCAGCTCGATCTAGCGCCCGCCCCTTGGGCTTGGGTGCGCTCGGCTGGTGGGTGACGCGGCGGGAGCTCAACCTCGACCCCCGGGTGCGTCGGCGCCCCTCGGCTCCTTGGGTCCTCGGCTCCTCCGGCTCCTTGGCTCCTCCGACGCTTCCATTCTCGGCAGCGATACTCATCTTTCGAGCGTCCAAAAGCCGCGCGCAAGGACGTGCCTATTCCCAAGGCTTCCGCGCATGGGCAAGCGACAAACAAACGCCAGACGCGCGCTATCGAAACCGTCCGAGCAAACACGCATCCAGCGCGCGCTTGGAAAGGCCCCGCTGTCGAAAGCCTGGAAAAGCTCCGCGATTGAGTGCACTGACGACGTGCCTCGAGAACGCCTCAGGCGCTTGACTTGACCTGGATAGCCGCAAGAACGTTACGCTTGCTCGCAGCCATTTTCGCGGCAGTGTGCAGCGCTCCGAAGCAGTTTCGTGCATGCAATAAGTTGTGCGCCTTACAAAGCAAGCGGATGTTCCGGGCGTCGGCCCCGCCAAACCGAGCGAAGGGCTCGATGTGGTCGAACTCGAGAAACGCCCGGGCATCGCAACGCCGACCCTCCGCCGAAACGAACGCACACCGACCGTGGTCGCGACGGTGTGCTTCTCGTCGCACTGCCACGGCCAAGTACCGTCCACGCTTGCCAACCGGCACTGCGCGGCTCTCGCGCGTATCGAGCGACGGAGCTTCGATCTCGGCTGCGGATGAGACTCCACCTGGTGGAGCGACTCGTTCAGCAGAGTGCACCGGATTCGCCTCCGGCTTGGCTCGACGCGGCCTCGAGCCGACACCGAAGCGTCGCTTCTCTTCCTGTCGTACGAAGCTTGCCAGCGCCAGCTTCATCAAACCCGCGAGATCGCCCTTCGGCAGCCGATGACTGGCGCTCGCACGGGCGCGGTCGATCAAATCGCGCAACTCCGCGTCGGCCGTGAAATGCACCCCAAAGCGTTCGGCCGATAGCGGTTCAAGCTCGCGAGCACGCCGGCGTGGATCGGCGCCCGCCGAGGCCGCAGCCGGCATCTGCGCAGAATTCGGCCCTATTGTCGGCACTTCTGAAGCCGCCGCTGGCAAAACCGAAGCGCTCGACAGCAAAGCTTGCTCGACGACTGCCGCGGAGACCACCGGTACTTGAACACGCGCCGGCAAACGCCGGATCTGTTCCCGCACATCCGGCCGCGGGAACCGGGCAGCGAGCAATTCCTCAATATGTCGCCGAGTCTTGCCCCGGCACGCCTCAAAGAGCTCACCCGCGTTTCCAGCACTCAAGTGCGGCGCGAGCGCACACAACGCACACAAGTGCAATTCGCCGCGCATCACCCGCTCGAATACATCCGGAAATCGTCGGCACACCCGCGCCGCCGCAACGCGACGCCCTGCCGTGCCTTCACTCATTCCCAACGCTTCCACGCAGTAGGCAAACAGCGAAGAAAAGCCGAGCTCCAGGTGCAGTAGGCGCTCTTCCAACTCCACCAAGTGTGCGAGCAACTGCGCGGTAAGCGCGTTGCTCTGCCGAACCAACTCCGACAAACCCGCCAAGAGCTGCGAATTCCCCAACCCCACCAATCGATATTGGTTGCCCATCACTTCTCTCTACCATGCGTTATTTCGAGCTTCACATTGCCCAACCAACGCTGGCTTCGCCGACAAAATGACTCCGAAGTCGACCAAAGACCGTGCAAGCCCCACCTCGCAAAACGTAGCCCCAGCAACAACCACAAACCCATCAGACTCCCAACGACGACGACACCGGACGCCAAAAACCTGTCTACAAAAATCGTCACCCCAACCGCCGAGTCAGCTAAGGCGGGCGAGCAAGTGATCCGCGCAGCAACGCCCTCGCCGTTTCCCGCGCCGCACCAAGTATACGCGAATCACTTGCGAGCACGCAGGCAAGCCGCCGAGACGCTCCAGTCGAGCAAACGCTCCTCAGCGGCGAGCCTGGAAAGCCTGCGTCTTACGACGTAACCCACGCGTGCTTCACTGAACTCAAGCGAACCCCACCTGGTGAAGCTCTCGACGTGCCCGCCCGAGCAAACACTCTCCCAGCGTCAGTCAAGGGCGCACGAGTTGGCAGCGCATCACTTCTCTCATTCCGAGCTTCACATTGCCCAGCCAATGCTGATTCACCGGCAAAACGAGTCCGGAGTCGTCCAAGCCCGTACAAGCCCCACCTCGCAAAACGTGGCCCCAGCAACAACCACAAACCCATCCGACTCCCATCGACGACGACACCGGACGCCAAAAACCTGTCAACAAGATCGCAAGCCAACCTTGTCCGGTCTTGTTGAACGAACGACTTGCTCGCGCACGGGCACTTGACCCGAATCCAGGGAGACCTGAGTCCGCTCGTGCCGACTACGCACGGTGCAAATTTGCGACTTCTCTTTCGTGCGCTGCTCTCTATACGTGCGCGTTGCACACTGGGGCAAAACGACGCTGATTTGACCGCACGGATGTACAAGATGCGCGGAGCGAAGTTGTTCAAAGTCGTAATGAAACATCGAACTGTCGAGCGCTCGGCTCGGCGTTGGAGGAGCGATCATGAACAAAAGAATCGTGAACGGTGCGGGTTTGATGCTGCTTCTTTTCACTGCCTGCTCGGCCCCGGTCGAGACCACGGACGAGCAAGCGGTCAACCGCGAGCAGGCCTTGGCTCCAACGGTGATGCGCGTGGTGGGCAAGCAGCTCTTGGACTCGAGCGGTCAACCATTTCTAGCGCGTGGCATCGAAGGTTGGTTCGGTCCGAACGCTCAGGCCAACATGCCAACCTTGGTCGACGCTATCGCGAGCCAGGGCTTCAATGCGGTCCGCTTGCAGCTTTTGACCAATGATTTGAGCAAAATCGAGCCGCTCATCAAGCGCTTTCAAGCGAAAGGCATGGTCGTCTATCTGGTGGACGCCAACATGCCGAACCCTGACGGCGTGGATTGGTTCGGACTCTGCGCAACCAGGGCAATGGTAGAAAGGAACAAGTACAACCTCGTCGTCGATGCCACCATCGAGGAAGAGGGGGAAGGAGACTCCGAGGCCGACATGGTCGCGTGGCTTGCCGATCAGAAGAGGGTGATTACCAAATTTCGCGGTTGGGGTTACACGCAGCCACTCACGATCGGCACACCCAACGCCGGGCGCTACCTGCGGGCCCTCCTCGACCACGGTCAGGAGCTGATTGACCATGACCCGTTGCACTCGCTCGTGCTCAACGCCCAGATGTATTGGGGCGCCTACAGCAGCGGGTGGAGCTACCAAGAGCTGAACGGATTCAGCGCGGGCAACGCTGGCATCACCCAGGCGACCGCAGCGGTGGCAGCAAAGCCGTTCCTGATCCAGTTCGGGTTGGACGCCAAGGACTCCGGCGGCAGTTGGGCGAACGTGCCGTACAGCCTGTTGATGACCGAAGCGCAGTCCAAAAAGATCGGCACCATGTGGTGGCAGTGGAAGGATCCGGGCGACAACGATCCGAACAGCCTGGTCACGGACCAACTCGTCGCGAGTTCACTGACCCCGCTCGGCAACATCGTGATCAACACTCACGCTGCCAGCATCAAGAAGACGTCCAAGCTGGTCGCGCCGATTGCGCCTGGTACCGGAAGCAGCAGTTGCTTCAGCTTCAACGAAAGCGGGACGGTCGCGGCGAACGCCGAGAAGCGATACCAGACGCCCACGCTCCCAGCAGGTGCGCACACGTTCACGATCTCAGGCACTGGCGACGCGGATCTCTACGTGCGGCGCGGGTCGGCCCCGACCACGACCACTTACGACTGCCGACCCTACCTGGAGACTTCCAACGAGACGTGCACCGTCACCCTGACATCCCCCGCAGTCATTCACGTCATGGTGCGCGGCTACGCAGCCTCGTCGACCTTCACACTGACTGGCGGCTGATGGCGCGTCACCTGCGCTCTAAATCTGTTTAGCGACCAATACAATCGAGAGGAGGCTCCCTTCATGTCGAGTTCGAGTAAGTTGATTGGCGTTCGCGTCGTCGTCGGTGCGATCTTTCTGGCTGCAGGTTTGGGTTGTAGCGCTGGCCAGGAGGTGAACAGCGAGCTGTCGCCAGCGGAGACGGGCGCCTCCGTGGTAGCGGCGGCGGCAAGCTGCTCGCCGCTCACCGTTGCGGGTATTTCCGCCAACGGTGACGACGGCAACGTTCCGTCGAACACGCTCGATGGGAGCCTCAATACTCGCTGGTCGCGGGACGGGATCGGCTCTTTCATCACGCTGGATCTCGGAAGCGCGAAGACGGTCTGCGGCGTAACCGTCGCCTGGTATCAAGGCAACACGCGACGGAACAACTACGTCATCTCGCTTTCGACCAACGGATCGAGCTATCAAAGCGTGTTGAGCAATCGGAGTAGCGGGACGACCAACAACCGCGAGTCATATACCTTCACGGCGGCCAGCGCTCGCTACGTGCGCGTGACGGTGAACGGCAACACGCTGAACAACTGGGCCAGCATCACCGAGCTACAAGTACTCGGTCAGGGAGGAACGACACCCGGCTCGAGCTACGATCAGGTCGTGCTGGCAGATCGCCCGGTCTCGTTCTACGCGATGACGGCGTCGGGCAGCACCGAACCGGACGTGGTGGGCGGGCGAACGGGGACGTACAAGAATGGAACCCCCGCCCTGGCATCGCTGCCCAACGGCGAGCGAGCGGCCGACTTCAACGGTTCGAATCAGTACCTGACCATCCCTTCGAGCAGCGCCTTCTCCATCCCGACCACCAGCAATTTCACCTGGGAGGCCTGGATCCGCCCGGATGTGCTGGAATTTCCGAACAGCAGCCAGCCCGACGGATACGTGGAATGGATGGGTAAGTGCGATTCTTATTCACCGACCTGCGAGTGGTCCGCACGGATGTACAAGACCACGACCGGAGAAGGGCGTTGCAACCGACTGTCCGCCTATGCGTTCAACAATAGCGCGGGGTTGGGTTCGGCCGCTGATTGGCAGCCCACGTGCGGCTTGATCAAAGCAAATGCCTGGCTGCACGTGGTCGGTGAATACACGACCCAGAATCCGTCCCCCGATTGCAACAATGCGAGCAACTATCCTGGCACGATCAACATCTGGGTCAATGGCGTCAAGTGGGACTATACCTCGCATCGTCAGACCGGCTGCATGAGTCAGTACAGTATCAAGCCGAAGGCTAGCTCGAGTCCCGTCAACATCGGGACCATGGCCAAAGACAACTGGTTCAAGGGCGCCGTCGGCAAAGTGGCCTTTTACAACACGCTGCTCAGCCAAACGCAGATTAACAAACACTACACAGCCATGACCGGCAAGCAGCCGACGGGCAGCTGCGGTAATACCTGCCGCTTTTGACCTGGAACTGCCGCGAATCCATCGCGGCAGTTCAGCCCCTGACGCGACTAGCAGTCCCCCGCAAGAGCCATGCTTGCGGGGGCGCCCGGCGCTGACACTCACTGCCTTCGAGCTCGCTGCCGCGCTTACCGGCCGGGGCGCGGCTTCAGCGAACCACACCGAGTTCGTGGACGCACAGAGAGTACTGGAAGGCGGAAGGCTCTGCCGCGATCTTGAATTGCAGCGCAGAGACGTTCGCGGAGTCGAAGTCGTAGCTGGCGGCGTCCGGACCCCAAACGTCCTTTTCCATGCTCGCAAAGCTGAACTGGCCCATCCCTTGCGCCGAACGTTTGCCGTCCGGCGGTGCGTTGATGTTGCAGTCCGCGGACGTACAGGTGCCGTTGAAGCTGGGGTCCATGTTCTGAATCCAAACCTGGAGTCTGCTGACGGAAGTCTTCCAGGCCACGCCAGTGACGCCGTGGCTTCCGGCGTTCCACGCACGCTTCACCGAATCGACGTTGTTGAAGTCGAAGCCGATCGCCACACCCCAATTGGTACCGGTGGTATCCGCGGCGCACATCAAGCCGCTCAGGCAGCGAGTGGTCGGGTCCCAGGACATCCCGAGCGAGGCGCAGGGGTCCGCGTACGCATAAAAGACGCCATCGATGCCCAGCTTGCCATTCACGCCGTTGCCCGAAGGGGCGGTCGCGCCGGTGATGCTGAGCCAATTGACTCCGCTCACGGGTTCCGAAGGCGGATCGCCAGCGCCGGCAGTGCCGGTGCCGCCGACACCGTTGCTGCCGCCCGAAGTCGAACCGTTCCCGGCTTTACTCGAGGCGCCTGCGCTCGAGCTCGAGCCTCCGCTGCCGTTGCCAAAGCCGCCGATGCCGGTCGGAACGTAGGTGCAATCCTTGGTGCACATGGTGAAGGCGCAGGCTTGATACATGCCCGCCTTGGCGACGCCATCCGGCGAGACGCCATTGACGCAATTGGCCAAGCAGGCCGCGTCTGTACCGCACTCGAGTAGGCAACTGAGCATCGTTTCGCAGCCGCTCGCTGCTTTGCAGGCGGATGCGGCGCTAGCGCACGCAGTTTCCGCGCAAGCCAGACACGCTTTCGAGTCGAGGCCCGAGCCCGACGCGCCGCCCGCGCCATTGAGATTCACACACAAGTTGCTTCGACAATCGAGCCCTGCGTTGCAGGTGCTGTTGGCGTAACAAGCGCAACTCTCTTTGCCCTCGCAGCTCGGTTTATCGCTGCAACTCGACGCGCACAAGAGTAAAAGCCACGTTAGACCGCCCCACACCAAGCCCTGTTTCAACATCTTCAGCTACCCTGAAAAGTAAGCGGCGCGCTTCGGCGCCAAACGCTGCCATCGAAAGAAACCCAACCAACGGGTCTCTGTCACCTTAGCAGGGTTACCCGCATTCGGCTCTAGCCGCGCTTCCTCGGGGCCTCAGTCTCAGCCTTGGCCTTGGCTCGCGCTTCGCTCGCGAACCGCTGAGAGTGGAACTTCAGCGACGAGCGAGATGCGCCTTCGGGAGCACTTTTGACTACCTTAGAAGTGGCCCATCCAGGTGAGGTTGAGGCTTTGGTCGACGTCGCTCGTTCCTTCACGCGAGTGGCGCGGCCAGAGCGCATATTCCGCCAAGAACGAGGTGTTGTCGTTGAACCTGAGTCCGATCCCCGGGACGTGCAGCACCTCTTGCACTTCCACGTCCGAGTAGCGCGCGATGCTCAAGTTGTAGCGCAGTGTCACCGGGCGGAGCGTGTATTCGGCGCCAGCGAGCAGGTATGTGTTGTGCGCTGAAGTGCGCGCCAGAGAAGGCGGCTTGGCCGCGGGATCGCCGGGATACGGAAACGCATCGACGCTTTTTCCTGCTTGATGCAACACCTCACCCCAAAAGCCGAGCCCTGCCCAGGTGAGCTTGGCGTCGACAGCGCCACGCCAGACCGAATTCGAACCGCTGGGCAGAGCGGCGTCGAAGTGCTCGCCCGATACACCCAGCTCGAGCTTCGCGGACTTGGACAGCTGGAAGAATGGCTGAATCCGCCCGACCAGCGTGTTGCGCCGACGAGCACCGGGGATCGAAATCGTATCGCGCCCGGTCAACGATGCGTTGGTGTGGCCATCGACGACGAAGAACTGCGCCCAGAAGGCAACACCGGCCCGCTCACCCAGCTTGCCTTCGAGCGACAGGCCCGCGTTCGGATCGAGCTTGAGTCCCTCGTAGACCTGAATGTTGCCGTAAAAAGTGCCGTCCCAGAACAGGCCGAGCTGCTTATAGATCTTGCCGGCCTTGAGCACGACCGGCGCGAGATCGACGAACAGATACGCTTCTTGAACCCAGGCCAGGCCGTCGTAGTACGCCCGCATTTTCTCGTTGCTGAGGCGTGGTTCGAGGTGTAGCCCAAATTGCTGCCAGCGCGCGTCGAAGCGCAGATTCGTATAGATCAGGAATTGATTCTGCCAGCCGTTGGTCGGTTGGTAGTAGTAGATCGCGATACCGCCGCTGAGCCTGACGTGCCGTGTCCAATCCTCCGGGCCCGCGGCGCGTGGCTTCTGAGCGAGCTCCTTTTCGGAAGCAGGGGCCGGCCTTGGTTCCACGCCTGGACCGGGCAACGCCGACGTCGATTGAGCGCTGCTCCAAACACAGAGTCCGATGAACCCCGCCGCGCGCGCCGACTTACCAATCACCGAGTGAGGCTATCAATAAAGACCCGGGCTGGGCAGCCGCCAGCAAAGTCAGCCACGCAGGGCGGGATCGGCGAGATCGCTCGACGGGCACTGGATTCTTACCGAGTTCTCGGAAGTGAGCCGGTTTTTCGGCGACGACTCGCATTCCCCGCCAAGCGAGCACGTATTAGAGTTCCGCCATGCTGCGCGCTGTTGCTTCCTGGTCGAGTGTCTTTTGCATCGCCTGGTGTGCGAGCTGCGGCGGTTCCGAGCCGAACCCGGGCGGCATTCCGCACTCGGGGGGACCGAACGCGATCGGCGGCAGTGCGCCTGTTACGGGAGGGGCAGGCAGTGCGGGTGTACCGGCGGTCTCATTGGGCGGCAGCGCTGGGGCGTCGAGCAGTGGGGCGTCGAGCAGTGGGGCGTCGAGCAGCGGCGCGGCAGGCCTGGGCGGAGTCGTCGTTGGACCGAGTGATGCCGAATCCAAGACCGCCATCGAGCAATTGAAAGCCTGGCTCGAGCTGGCCGCGGCGAGCCGCCCAACGCTGGCTGCGCAAGCCTTCGCGAAGGTGGCACTGACGAAGGCGGATGCCGCGCAAGCCCAGCAGCTACTGGTGACGGACTACACGGCGCAGCTGAAGGCTACCCGCGCGGCGGAGGTCGGCGCGACGGAGAGCAGCGCAAAAACCATCAAGATCGGCGCCGTCAGCATGAAGTATTACCGCGCGACGCGGGGGAAGAAGCCAACATCGGGCTGGAATTTGTTCATCTCCATGCACGGCGGCGGCAACGCCGATGCAGCCACGAACGACAGTCAGTGGGAAAATCAGCTCGCGTTGGTCGACGGCTACGAGCCGAAAGACGCAGTCTGGATCGCACCGCGCGCGCCCACGGACGAATGGAACATGTGGTTCCGCGAGCACCTGGATGGTCTGTTCGAACGCTTGATCGCGGATCTCGTGGCATTCGACGGGGTCGATCCCAATCATGTTTATCTAAACGGCTACTCGGCGGGCGGTGACGGGGCTTATCAGATGGGGCCGCGCATGGCGGACGCCTGGGCGGGAGTCGGCATGAGCGCGGGGCATCCGAACGATGCTTCGCCCCTGAGCCTGCGCAATACGGCGTTCGCCATTCACGTGGGCGGAAACGACACCGCGTACGATCGCAATCTCAAGGGCGCCGAATGGGGCGCAAAGCTCGACGCCTTGGCCGCGGGCGACGCCGGTGGCTACCTGCACCAATGGCAAGTCCACAGTGGGAAACCGCATTGGATGGAGCTGGCAGACGCCGTCAGCATTCCATTCATGCAAGCGCACGCGCGCAATCCGATCCCGAGCAAAGTGGTCTGGCGGCAATCCGGCACACTGCGCGAGCGCTTCTATTGGCTGGCGGTCGACCCGACCGACGTCGCCGCTGGGTCGGAGATCACCGCCATCTACTCCGGTCAAAGCATCGAGCTCTCCGCAGTGACCAAGGTCAAGCGCATCACGCTGCGCCTTTCCGACGCCATGCTCGATCAAGATCGAGCCGTGAGCGTCAAGCTGGCTGGCGCGGAGCTGTTCTCTGGCGTCGTCTCGCGCACCATCGCGGTGCTCTACTCCACCTTGGCTAGCCGCGGTGATCCGAGCTTGATGTTCAGCGGCGAGCTGTCGGTGAAGCTCGATTGAGAGAACGGCGGCAGATCGCTTCAATCGAGCGACGATCGCAGCTCGGGAGCTTCCGACACGCCCCCGCTGCGCGCTTTCTCGATCGCCAGCATCAGCTCTTCGGTGCGGTACGGCTTGCGCAAGAAGGCTTGGAATGAACCGGGATCCAGCTCTTGTTCCGCGGAGGCATCCAAGTAGCCGGAGGAGAGCACGATCGGAACACGCGAGCCGGTCTCGCGAATGCGACGGATGACGTCGATGCCGGTCATGCCGCCCATCATGAAGTCCAGCACGATCACATCGGGCGCGCTGGCGGCGAAGCGAGCGAGGCCTGCTTCGCCGCTGTCCGCCTCGTCTACGCGATAGCCGCGGAGCTCGAGCACTCGGCGCAGGTGAGCCCGGACCAATTGCTCGTCGTCGACCACGAGCACCTCGCACGGCGAAAGGCTCCCCGGATCGCGGACCGCCGCGTTCGGCCGCGCTCGCTCGCTCGACGGCAACAGCACCGAAAAACAACTGCCGTGTCCAGCTTGGCTCTCGACCAGGATCGCGCCCTTGTGCGAGGCCACGATACCGAGACACGCAGCCAGGCCCAGGCCATGCCCCGACTCTTTGGTGCTGAAGAACGGCTCGAATACTCGGTCGCGCGTGGCCTCGTTCATGCCCACGCCCGTGTCCCTGACTTCGAGCAACACCCACGCCCCGGGACCGATTGTCGCGCCGAGCGCGTCCTGCCAGCGCGCGTCGGGCTGCTCGACGTGGGCGACACGCACCAGCACCTTGCCTGGATGACCTTCGAGTGCGTCCGACGCGTTGGTGAGCAGATTCATCACCACCTGCGTGAGCGTGGCCCGATCACCGAACACCGAACAGCTTGGGTCGATCGATACCTCGAGCTCCATCTTCTTGGATAGTGTCGCGCTCAGCAGTTGCTTCAGCTCGCGCAGCAGTTCGCCGATGTCCACTGGATCATTGCGCGCGGGCTCACGCTGACCCGCGTAAGCCAACATCTGGCGAGTCAGATCCGCAGCGCGTTCTCCCGCTGTGCGGATGGCCAGCGCGGACTCGCGCTCGTCCTCCGCGGTCAGGGTCATCAGGAGCAGATCGGCATTGCCCAAGATGCCGACCAAAAGATTGTTGAAGTCGTGCGCGATACCGCCGGTGAGCACCCCGAGGCTATCCAAGCGTTGGCTGCGCTCAATCTGCTGCTCCAAGCGGCGTCGCTCGGCCTCGAGACGGCGCGCCGGCCGCAGATCGCGGATGCCCGCGATTCGCGCCGGGAGCCCAGCAAAGGTGGTGGCTACCGCTTGGATCTGCACCGGGACCACCTCCCCCTGCGCGCTCACGAATGCGCTCTCGTAGGCGAAGACTCGTCCCTCCAGCACCGCGTGCTCGGTGCGCGACCGTGCGTGTGGCGCTATGTGATCGAACAGACTCTGGCCAATCAGTTGCTCCGGTCGATAGCCCAACGTTTCCTCGACCCGTCCGCCGATATCGATGATCACTCCGTCACGGCTGACCGCGAAGTAGTCGAAGGCCGCGGCGGCCAGATCGCGCAGCCTTACTTCACTCTCGCGCAGCAGAGAGGTGATGTGCTCGCGCTCGGTCACGTCCCGCACTGCGACGACGCGCACGGGCCGGTCACCCAGCTTGCCCTGCTTGGACAAGATCTCCGCGCGAAAGCGCGAGCCGTCTTTGCGCACGCCAGTGATCAAGTAACTCCCTTCAATGCCTTCGCGCAGCCGTTTTTGGACGGCTAGTAGATCCTCCGGCGCGACGCAGCGATGCAAGGTCTGACTGCCCAGCATCTCGGCGTGTTCGTAGCCGACCATCTCGGCCAGGCGCTGATTGGCCTCGATCACCACCCCGCCGTCCGCGTTGATCATGATGCCTTCGAAGGACGCCGACGACAGCAGTTCGTAACGCTCGGCCATCACCGCGCTCTCTTCGCTCTCGACGGCGCGCATCAGGCCGAGTTGCAGGGCCAAGCACAGCGCTTGGTCGAGCGAACCGCGCTCGAGCCCAGGGTGAGTGGCGCTCAACGAAAGCGTTTGCCCGTGGTGCTCGACCTCGAACAACACCGGGCCTTCGCTGACGCGCCGAACTAGTCCGCGTTTGGCCAGAAGCTCGAGCGCGGCCTCGAGCCCGAGCTTCGGATCGGGCACTGCCAGCGCAGCCAAAACTTGTGGCAGCAGATCAGCGAGCTGGCCGGCGAGGGAGTTCGTCATGGGTTGGTTCCCCAGAAGCACCTCAGAGCCAACAGCATAGCCTCACAGCCGAATATCTCAAACACGCTCCAGCAGCGAGCGCAGCAGCAGAGTCAGTAGGTGTTGCAGTGCTGCACGACCCTCGTGCGCGTCGTGCTCACCGGGCGAGTCGTCGCGCGCGAAGCCGCAGCCCACGTCGAAGTCGCGCTCGTTTCCGTCAACGAAACGAGAGTTCGATCTTTGGGGCCGATCTCTCGCTAGCGAGAGGGGTGAAGCAACCAGTCGCGTTCCGGAGGAACCAGTCGTCGCTCAAGATCATATTGCCCAAAAACAACCCGATTGTGCGCCGCAGGCCGATCATCCTAGACCGACTCGCACGCAACCCGACGCCGAAGGCTTGGATGGGCGCGACGCCGCGCGCGACCATCAACCAGCCGACTTACTGAGGTAAAGATTGCGGCACGGACGCGGGGACCAGCGCACGCGGTTGGACGGGCGCGTTGGCCGCGGGTGCGGGCTCGACGGTGGGCGGGGGGCCCTGGCTCGAGGAAGCGAGCGCGGTGCTCCCCGCAGCTGGCGCGGGTGGCGCGGCTGGCAAGCGGTTGGAGTACGCGCGCCACGCGCCGTCGAGGAATGCGCGTTCCTCGCTGCGCAGAGTGCCGGGCCGCGCCCGTTCAATCTCGGTCGCTACGGTCAACCAATGTTGCGCGTGCGGCAGATCTCCGAGCGCGACGAAGGTCGCGCCGCGGTAGGCGGCGTAGGCGGCCCGTTGTTCGAGGGCCGCCTGCGCGACCCGCGGTTCGCTGCGGGCGAAGACCTCATCGGCTTCGACGAAACGGCCTTCGCCATACAAATCGGCGCCGCGTTGTACGTAGTGGCCGGACCCGCAAGCGGTCAGCCCCACGAAGCACGCCGCGACACTCAGAGAGAGCACGGCGTTTTGACCCATCCACCAAGGATACGGGCGCCTTCGGCGTAAAGCTAGCGCCGTACTAGAAGTGCCCTGGTTCCGCGAGATTCCGAGGCTGCCACTTTGGTCGTCGCTGTAGGTTTGGTTAGGGTCTTGCGCGAAGCGCGTGTGTTTGACACGGGTGTGCCACTTATCAGCGATCGGATCGCACTGACCCGGACATCGGTCTTGGCGGTGACGCGCCCCGGTCTCGTGCCTTGGCTGTGATCGCGGCTGACAGCGGCTTTGCCAGTTGGCACTGTGCCATGGCACTATCGGCGCGCTTTGGGCTGTCGGTCTTTCCGGGACCGTTAGCCCTCCCTGAACGACTCGCGTGCCAAGGAGAGATCTGATGAGCCCCCGCTTTACCTCACTGCTTATTTCGGCGTTCGCAAGCTCGGCCTTCCTGCTCAGCTCTGCTGCCAGCGCGGCGCCCAAGGCCGACACGGCGAAAGAAAAGGCCGCCAAGGAAGAGGCCGCCAAGCAAGACGCGGCCAAGGAAGAGGTCGCCAAAGAGGACGCGCCCAAGGAGGAGGCGGCCGACAAGGACGCTGCCAAGGACGACGCGACCAAAGAGAAGGAAGCCAAAGATGCGGCCTTAGTGGCCGACGCCGAGGCCGCAGGTTCTCCG
>DATEPG010000016.1:0-30840 GCA_035273265.1 Polyangiaceae bacterium | reverse complement strand
AATTCGACGACGAGTGGTTCCGTCCGCACTACGAGTTCCGCTTTCCGTTCTACGGGCGGGTGAGCAAGGATTCGGTGTTCATGGAGCTGCGCGGCGCACTCGAACCCTGGAACGTGCTGGGTGAAGAGAGCGGCGCTGGCGGGCAAGCTCGCTATGTCGACTCCTCCTTGGAACGCCTGCAGGTCCGGGCCATTGGTCTCACAGAGGGACGCCACTTGATCACGGTCAACGGCTACCCGCTTCCGCTCCAGCCCACCGGCGTTGCGGGGGAGGGGGTTTGCGGAGTGCGCTATCGCGCCTGGCAGCCCTCGTCTTGCCTGCACCCCACGATCGGCATTCACGGCCCGCTGCACATCGACATCTACGATAGCTGGAATCAGCGGGCCATCGCCGGTTGCACCTACCACGTCGTTCACCCCGGGGGGCGTTCCAACGAAGTGCGGCCGGTCAACGCTGCGGCGGCCGAAAGCCGGCGTATCGCGCGATTCGACCACATGGGCCACGTGCCGGGTCGTTTCGCCGTTAGGCAGCCGAAAATCGACGGGCACTTTCCGTTCACTCTCGATTTGCGCCGCATGCCCTGAGGTAGCGTGACATCCGCCCCGAGTCTCGCGTATGACGCAGCGTGGTGGCTGTCGATTCCTGGCCGTACATCGGAACGCCTAACGCGCTCGAGCAGCACGTGACCGCTTTCGATGAATTCCGTGACGCAGGCGGTGCGCTGCGTGCGCACCAAAGCTTGCTCGAGCGCTTCCTTGCGGAGCGTTCGCCGGCCGAACTCGACCAGCTGCAGAAGACGGTCCGTTGGCGCATCACCGAGCAGGAGGTGACGTTCAACATCCTAGGAGTTCCTGAGGGGACGAACCGACCTTGGCATCTAGACGTGCTGCCCTACCTGGTCGAGAGGAACGAGTGGCTCGCGCTCTGCCGCGGCTTGCGTCAACGCGCGCGCCTCCTGAACGAAATCATCGCCGATTGCTACGGCCCCCAGCGCCTCGTGCGTGAGGGGCTGTTGCCCGCCGAGCTGGTGCTCGGGCATCCAGATTTCCTACGCCCCTGCCACGGCTGGGAGCCGATTGGGCGCCACCGCCTGCACCTATACGCCGTGGACATGGGGCGGGACCCGAGCGGGAGATTCACGGTCTATTCGGATCGCACTCAGGCCCCAACGGGTGCCGGCTACGCACTCGAAAACCGGCTCGTGATGGGCCGCACCTTGCCCGACCTTTTCCGGGACTATCGCGTGGAGCGCATCGCCGGCTTCTTCGCGAAGATGCGACGCACGGTGGAGAGCTTGGCGCCCAAGCTGAATGGCGGGCAGCCGCGGGTGTTGCTGCTTTCCGCCGGCGCGCGCGACGAAAGCTCGTTCGAGCACGCCTATCTCGCGCGCTACCTCGGCTACGAGCTGGTCGAGGGCCGTGATCTGACGGTCAGGGACAACGTTGTTTACCTGAAAACATTGTCCGGCCTGCGCCGAGTGGACGTGCTCCTGCGGCGCGTCGGAGACGCCTGGTGTGACGCCTTGGCGCTCCGCGGCGGCTCGACGCAGGGCGTTGCGGGTCTGGTCTCGGCTGCGCGCGCCGGCAACGTCGGACTCGCCAATCCGCTCGGTTCGGTGATCACCGAAATGCCAGCGCTCAAAGCCTACTTGCCAGGCCTCGCGCGCGCCGTCTTGGGTGAAGAGCTGCTGGTCGAATCAGTACCCACCTTCTGGTGTGGCGATCCCCAGTCGTTGGCCCTAGTGCTCGGCTCGCTCGACGAGATGGTGATCAAGCCGGCGTTTGGCGATCGCCGCGGTGATCCATTCGTGCCGGCACAGATGGATCAAAAGGCCCGCGCGCAACTGCTCGAGCGGCTCAAAGCGCATCCCGGCGATTTCGTCGGTGAGCGCTGGGTCGGTCTGTCCACGGTTCCCGTTTGGGGCTCTGCGGGAGTGGTTCAAGGCGGCCTCGCCTGGCGCGCGTTCTTGTGCCGCGACGGCGAAGACTACGACGTGATGCCAGGCGGTTTGGCTCGCATCAACGAGTCGCCAGATGGCCTGTTCTTGGCGATTCGCAGCAATGCGGTCAGCAAAGACGTCTGGGTGCCGTCGGCAGCCGGCAGCGCCGAGCCGGCATTGCCGTCCATGCCCGACCACCGCGTCGATTTGAAGCGCGGCGGGCTGGATCTCCCGAGTCGCTTGCTGGACGATATTTACTGGCTCGGCCGCTACGTCGAGCGCTGTGATTGCACGGCACGCCTGGCGCGTGCTGGCATCGAGCGCGCGACCTTGGAAGCCGCGCCGGACGCGCCGCTCGCGCTGGGCGCCATCTTGGATGCCTTGCAGCGTTCGGGCGTTACGCCTGCGTCGGCTGACGCAAGCGGCGCGGAAGCTCGTCCTGGTGGAACGACCACCGCGGCCGAGGCGATCCTCTTGGGCGTGCTGTTCGACGCTGACGCTCCCAACAATCTGCGCGGCATCTTGCGCCGAGTGCACGAGCTCACCCTCGGTGTACGTAGCCGCCTCTCGCGTGACGCTTGGCATGTCTTGCGTCGGCTCTCCAACTCGATCGAATCATTGTCCAGCGCGACCCCCGAAAAGCTCGGCAATGCCGTGGATGTGCTGGACCAGATCTTGATCACCCTGGCTGCCGTCAGCGGCACCACGCTGGACAACATGGTCAGAAGCCATGCTTGGGCATTTCTGGACATGGGGCGTCGCGTCGAGCGCGGTGCGCTGTCGCTGGTGCAGTTGCAAGCCTTGCTGCCAGCTGGCGCGTCCCGCGTTCACATGGAAGCCCTGCTCGAAGTTGCCGACAGCTTGCTCACCTACCGCGCACGCTACCTGAGCACCCTGCAAGTCGCGCCCGTGGTCGATTTGCTCCTCACCGACACTTCCAATCCGCGCTCCGTTGCCTTTCAAGTGGAAGCGCTGATGGACCATTTCAAGCGCTTGCAGGTGCACAGCGACGTGACGCGCAGCCGCGCCGAGCGCCGCTTGATCTCGCTGCAGAGCACGCTCCTGACCGCGGACATCGAGCAAGCCTGTGCTGGCGACGGCTCCGGCCTACGGCAGTTGCTCGAGGACTCCGCCACGCTCCTGTGGCAGTTCTCGGACGAGGTCGGGCACACCTTCTTTTCGCACCTGGCTTCCTCGCGCGCCGTCTCGCCGCCGGTGTGGATCAACGAGGATTTGGAGGCCAAATGAGGATGTACAGCGTCAGCCACTCGACGCGCTACGAGTACGAGAGCCCGGTGGTGCATGCTCATCATATTGCGCACTTGGCGCCTCGGCCGCTGCAGTTTCAGCGCGTGTCCGGCTACTCGCTGGACGTCTCGCCCGAGCCGGTGAGCCTGTACGAGGAGCACGACTACTTCGGCAATCGGGCGCATTTCATCGAGATTTTGAGCGAGCACGAGGCCCTCGTGGTCACGGCCAAGACGTACATCGGCCTGCGTGAACGCGACGTTCCCGAGGGACTCGCTGCACGCGTGACCTGGGAAGAGGCGGCCGAGCGTTTGGCGGCGGATCGCGGTTTGGTGGAGGTGAGCGAGTATCGCTTCGATTCGCCGCTGGTGCGCGCGCACTCGTTGCTCGCAGCCTACGCGGCGCCGTCGTTTTCGCCCAAGCGCTCGCTGGTCGACGCCGTGTTGGCCTTCAACCGGCAGATTTTCGATGAATTTACGTACGACCCTCGGGCGACCGACCTCAGTACGCCGCTCGCGCAGGTGCTGCGCGACAAGCGGGGGGTCTGCCAAGACTTCGCGCACGTCGCGGTCGGCGCTCTACGTTCGCTCGGGCTCGCGGCGCGCTACGTATCGGGGTACCTCGAAACGGATCCCCCGGTCGATCGACCGCGGCTGGTCGGTGCCGATGCCTCGCATGCTTGGGCATCGGTGTACATTCCTGACTTCGGCTGGTTCGACTTCGACCCCACCAACGCGGTCGTTCCCGAGACTCGTCACGTGACCGTAAGCTGGGGGCGGGATTTCAGCGACGTGAGTCCGCTGAAAGGCGTGGTTCTCGGTGGCGGTGCCCACAGCATCGAAGTTGCGGTCGATGTCGAAGCGCTCGGCTGAGCCGCGATTCACTTCCCTTCATTTTCATTTCACGAACTTCGACAGCAGTCGAATGTACGCGACCTGATAGCCGCAGCTGTTCTCGGTCACCGACCACGAGTTGATTGGCCAACTGGTATTGAAATCTTTGTAAGCCTTCTGGGCGGGCTGCCCGAGCGGCGGTGAGAGCGGCTCGGAATCGCAGCTATTGCCCGCGCCGCAGCCAGCCGCACAACAGCCGTCGACGGCGTAGCTCGGGTTGGGGCCGCCGGTTAGGAAGCCCGGGGCGGGGCCATGCTTCGAGATGCCGACCTTCTCCCACAACGGGCTGCCGTGCGAAAACCAGGTATGAAAAAACGTGGTCGCTCCGGTCGTCGCTCCGTAGTCGAACATGTTCGACAGGTACACGAAACCGAGCGGGTTCAGCCCGTGAATGTAATGAACGTAGCGCGCCGCCGTGCGCCGTGACTCGAGATCTTTGCTGGGATCGACCGCGAAGGTCAGCATGTCGTAGAACATCGATCCCTGGTTCGACTTCGTGCTGTTGCTGCCCCACGTGTAATCCTTCATGTAGGCCAAGTAGGGATCCCTGTTCCCCTCGTGTGCCTTGAAGTTTTCGCTGCTGCCCATGCTCGCGGAGTAGCCCTTCCGGATGGCACTGGTGATGCTGGCCGTCGCGCCTTCGACGGACGTGTAATAGAGCAGCGCTCCCTGGGCTAATTCGAACGGCGAGGCGTAGCCGTTGGCGATCAGGTGCGCGCTTTGGTAGTGCGCGTCGAAGTAGTTGCGATACTGCTCGTCCTTCGTCAGCTGGTACAGATAGACCGAGCTTTCGAGCTTCATCATCGCGCGCCCGTAGTCGTCCGTCTCCTGCTGACCGGAGCCGAGCCCAACGCTGCCCGAAGCCGAGTCGTTGTTCTTGAAGGTGACGGCCGGGTTCGCCTCGGCCCAAGTCCAGGCCAGGAGCGCGCGGCCCTTCAAGTCGGCCACGTAGCTAGCGAGCTCGCCCCTGGCTAGCGAACCAAAGACGGTGGCTCCAAGCGCGTAAGCCCCGGCCGTGCTCAAGGTCGCGGACGTGCTTGGCGGGCCATAGTAGCTCGGGTCCTTGGCTGTCGAGGGTGGGCTCGCGCCGGCTTCACCAACGATGCTCAACACCGAACCGTCGCTGTTCTGCAGGCGAGTCAGGTAGTCCAGGCCCCACTTGGCCTCATCGAGCACGTCCGGAATGCCGTTGCCAGACTCCGGGATTTCATAATCGTCGCTCCAGGCGGCCGTGTTTTCCAGGTAGGCGCGCAAGAGCGAGACGACGTAGCTGGCAGTCCAATTGGTGTATTTGTTGAGATCACCGGCATCGTACCAACCGCCCCAGAGGTCCTTCGCGCTGGCAGCGTCGGTCTTGGCCGCGAATGCGCGACACTCGTGGTCCTGCCCGGGGCCCACGTGAGAGGCGGCGTCCGTCCAGTTTGCACCGGCCCACTTCGCCTCCTTGGCTTGCCCGACTCGTTGGTAGAAGAAGCTACGCACGGCGCGCTTCAGGACCTCGCGGTACACGGACGCAGAAATGTCGAATACGTCCGAGCGTACGTTGCGCTCGGCATCGAGCACGTAATACGCGCCCGGCTGGGTGACTGCCGAGAAGTCGAACCACCACGCCTTGTCGCCGGAGGAGCTGTCCGTTGCGCCCGCGTTCCAGGGGGTGACCGGGGCGGTCAGCGCGGCTTTGCCGGTGCGTGCGTCGATCAGCGCGTAACTTGCACCCGGAGTGAAGCTCTCGGCCGCATCGAACCCGGTTTGCGGATCGCGCACGACGGCGATCTTCTCCGAGTCTGGTAGGTAGCCAAACTGATCGACCACGATGAACTTGCTCAGCGGCGCTGCAGGTAGGGGCACCGCGCCGGCGCTGCCGCCCTCACTCGCGCTCGTGCCGGCATTGGCGGTCGGGCCGCCTGCTGCAGCCGCTGGGCTGCCTCCCGCAGCCGCTGGGCTGCCTCCTGTCGCAACTGGGCTGCTGCCCGCCGCGGCCGCCGAGTAACCTCCAGCGGCCGGCCCGCCGCCGCCTGCGGGATTGAGCTGATCGGAATGGCACGCGGCAGTTGCGGCGGCGGCGGTGAGCAGCGTGAGCAGCGCGGTACAGCAGGAGGGTGAGCGGTGCACGAATGGTCCTCTAAAACGGTGCGAGCGCCGGGGCGGCCGGCGCAGAATCTGCACTGAAGCGTGACGCTTTTGTGTCTGGGCGTCTTCCGAAAATCGCCACGCCCCGGGGAAATTGCCTTCTCGATGCGCCGCTAGAGCCCCCCGTAGTATAAGTCCCGGCATCATGCTGGCTCGCAGGGTCTCGATCGCAGAAGCAATGGACAGTAGCGGTGTGGCATTCGGGACGAGCGGCGCGCGCGGCCTCGTCAGCGCCATGACGGACGAGGTGTGTTACACCTACACTCGGGGCTTCCTGCAGTATCTCGAGCGTGAGCGTGAGATCGAGCGCGGCGGACGCGTGGCCGTTGCGGGGGACCTTCGCTCCAGCACCCCGCGCATCATGCGCTCGGTGATGAAGGCGATCGCCGATCATGGCAGCGTGCCCGTCAACGCCGGGCGCGTGCCTACGCCGGCCGTTGCGCTGTACGGGTTTACCCAGAAGATCCCTTCGATCATGGTCACGGGTAGTCACATCCCGGACGATCGCAATGGCATCAAGTTCTATCGGCCCAAGAGTGAATTGCTCAAGCGCGATGAGCCGGGCATGAAAGAGCAGGTCGTCGAGCTACCTCCGGATTTCGACCCCGAGGGCGCGACCCTGGCGAGCGCCCAGCGGATCGAGCCCGCGGTGCTCGCGGAAATCGAGCGGCGCTACGTGCAGCGCTACTTCGACGCCTTCGGCGATGGCGCTCTGCGCGGCACACACATTGGTTTGTTCGAGCATTCTGCGGTAGGCCGCGACGTCTTGTTCGAGGTGCTCAGCGGACTCGGCGCCAAGGTGACGCGCCTCGGGCGTTCGGAAGCCTTCATCCCCGTCGACACCGAGGCAATTCGTCCAGAGGACGTGCTGTCGGCCGCGCGGTGGGCCAGCGAACACCAGTTCGACACCATCGTTTCGACCGACGGCGACAGCGACCGCCCCCTGGTCAGTGACGAACATGGGAAATGGCTGCGTGGCGACGTCGCAGGGATCTTGACGGCTAAATTCTTGGGGGCAACGTTCGTGGCCACGCCCGTGAGTTGCAACACCGCGGTCGAAAAGAGTGGCGCGTTCCAGCGAGTCGTACGCACCCGCATTGGCTCCCCGTACGTCATCGAGGCGATGAACGGTGCGCTGGGCGGCGCCCAAAAAGTCGTCGGCTACGAAGCAAATGGCGGCTTTTTGACGGCCAGTGATTTCATCCTCGATGGTCCGCTGCCCGCGCTCCCGACGCGCGACGCCCTGCTCGTGCCGCTTTCGGTGCTCTTGAGCGCGCGCGCCCAAGGCACGAGCATTTCGCGCTTATTGGCGAGCTTGCCGCAACGCTTCACGGCCAGCGATCGCTTGGAGGACTTTCCGACGGCACTCTCCAAGGAGCGGCTGGGTGCCTTGGCGCAAGGTGGGCCCACGGCGATTGCTCGGGCTTTTCCCGGCTTCGGCGAGGTGGTCGATGTATCCATGGTCGACGGCTTGCGCGTGACCTTTGCCTCGGACGAAATAGTGCACCTTCGCGCTTCGGGGAATGCTCCGGAGCTCCGCTGCTACACGGAAGCGGCCAGCGAGCCGCGTGCGGTGGAGCTCAATGAACAGACGTTGACGGTGCTTCGCGGCTGGCGTTGAACCAAACGCTCCTCAGCCGCGCCCGAAGCGCGTCACGAAACCTCGATGCGCGTCGAGCGCGGGATCGTCGGTCGTCGCGAGCACCTGCGGGCGATGCCCAGTCTGAAATTCGAGCACGGTGATGGTTCGCTCACTGGCCACGAAGCGGGCGCGCCAATCCTTGACCGCGATCACGTAGCCCGCGCCGTCTTTGCGAATGCGGCGAAACGCCTGCGGTTCTGGGCCAAGCCGCAGTGCGGCCACGAAACGCTCGGCAATTTCGAGCGCGAAGCCAGCGCTCAAAAAATTGAGCTGTTCGCTGGCCAGGGGCGAAAACTCGACCGCGTAATCCGGTTGCGGATCGCTCGGTGCCTCGAGCCAGCCGCTGCTCGCGTCCGGCACGCTATCCGTGTACGCGATGTACGGCTTCAAATCGAGCACCGGCGAACCGTCCAAGATGTCTAAATTCTGCACCGACAGAGTCAAGCCATCGACCTTGCGCAGCTCGACCACGCTCATGCCGATCGGATTGGGACGATAGGGGGAACGGGTTGCGAATACTCCACGCCGCAGTCCGCTACGCGGCGGCGAAACCTTGGGCTTCCAGGTCGTGTTGAGGTGGAACCAGAACAGCACCCAAATGAAGTTGAAGCCCTGGATATCCTCCAGCGCTTGCTCCAAGTTGCGCCCCGGAAATAACTCGATAGAGCCTTGCACTCCGCGCGCCAAGATCGGCTGACGAGGTGCATCGACGCGTTCTTTGAAGGGTGAGTGCACCACGCCGATCGGGCGTAGATTGAGGGACTCGGTCACGATCGGAATCAGAGCGCCGCCAGCACTTGCGCCGCGTGTCCTTCGGGCTTCACATCGCTGAATACACGCGCAATCGTCCCGCCGCGAATCACGAACGTGGTGCGATGGATTCCCTCCGTGCCGTTCTTTTTCGGGCCCCACACGCCGAACTGACCGGCTACCTGGTGCCCGGGGTCCGAAAGCAGCGGAAAATTGAGCGAATATTTGTCACGGAAGGCTTGGTGGCTGGCTACGTCGTCCGGACTGATGCCAAACACGTAGGCCTTGGCCTCGAACTCCGCGCGCGCGTCCCGAAACTCTTTGCACTCGATGGTGCACCCTGGTGTGTCGTCCTTGGGATAGAAGAACAGGACCAAAGGCTTGTCCTGGAGGGCGGACAGGGTGACGGCCGTGCCTTGGTCGGTTTGCAGGGTGAAGTTCGGGGCGGTCGCGCCTTCGCTCAGGATGGGCATTGCTCGGGGGGCTCCTTCGGGGGACTGACTCTACGGGGTCTTTCGACACAATCCCAAGGGTTTGAGGGGGCTAGGGGAGCGGGAACGATTTTTTTGCGGTGCCTCCCTTGTCAGTTGCGACCCCGATGGACAGCTTTCTTTCGTTCCCGGCACAAGCATGGTTCGCCGCAGTTTGGCTGCTTTTCGGCCATCGCCGGTGGGTGCTGTCCGCTCGGGCGTCAGTCAATCGCCACATTTTCAAGGAGGATAGTCATGCTCGTTCGTTTCAGTGATCGCGATGGTTTCCCAATGTTCGGCGCGTCGCGTGGCTTGCCGGTATCGTCTCTGCGCCGTGAGCTCGATCGGCTCTTCGGCGATTTGGAGCGCTCTCCGTCGTTCGCGGCGCCGAGCACGCCTGGCGTCAGCTTCGCAGACAGCGGTGACGCTTTGACCTTGCGCGCGGAGCTCCCCGGTTTGTCGGAAAAGGACGTTGAGATCAACGTCACCGCCAACGTGCTGACCGTGAACGCAGCCCGCAAAGTCGAGGCGCTCGAAGGCTACGCAGTGCATCGCCGCGAGCGTCAAGGGTTCACGTTTACCCAGAGCTACGAGCTGCCCGCGCGCATCGATCCGGAAAAGGTCCAGGCTTCGCTCAAGCAAGGAGTTCTGACGCTGACCTTGCCCAAGGCGGTCGAAGCTCAACCCAAGCGAGTCACTGTTTCCGCCACGGCCTGAGCTGTTTCCGGCCCGAGCGGCTGACTTTTTAGAGCCAACCCAGCAATCAGGAGAAGAAACATGTCCAGCGAAAGCCGAGAGAAAACCCGTCCGGCGCGGGAGGTCACGCCGAACGTCGATATCTTCGAAAATGACGCAGAGCTGTTGGTCGTCGCCGACGTCCCCGGGCTCGATCCCAACGATATCGGTGTGCATGTGGAATTGCCGGAGTTTCGCATCGAGGCAAAGGTGCAGAGCTCGCCGGACAAACCAGTCATCTACACGCGAACCTTCCGCATCGATGAGCGCATCGACCCAGAGCGCGTGAAAGCGGAGTACACGAACGGTGTTTTGCGGGTACATCTGGGGAAGAGCGCTGCGTTTCGTCCGCGTCGGATCGAAGTACAGAGCTCCTGAGCCGATTTCGTCGGTTTCCAGGCTAGCAATCGAGCCGTTCAGAACCGGGGTCGCGCGGAGCTTTTGTAGAGCCTGAACGCGCGGCCCTGCTTCCAAATTTGCGCCAGTGGAGGCTACTCTCCGCCGATGCCTGTGCACCCCCTGGCCGGAAAACCGGCCCCCGCCGAGATTCTGATCGATCCGGAAAAGCTCGTGGCCGCCTACTACTCGGTGCGGCCCGACCTGCAGAACCCGGAGCAGCTGGTCAGCTTCGGCACCAGCGGCCACCGCGGCTCGGCCGAGGATGGCAGCTTCAACGAAGCCCACATTCTGGCTACGACCCAGGCCATCTGTGAATATCGCGCCGGGCAGGGCATTACCGGCCCCTTGTACATGGGGCGCGACACGCATGGCGCGTCGGAGCCGGCCGAGCGCACCGCGCTCGAGGTGCTAGCGGCCAACGGTGTCGACACGATCTTGCAAGCTGGCGGCGGCTACACGGCGACCCCCGGGATCTCGCACGCTATCTTGGCTTTCAACCGCGCTCGCCCGTCCGGCCTCGCCGACGGCATCGTGATCACGCCTTCGCACAATCCGCCGCGCGATGGCGGTTTCAAATACAATCCGCCGCACGGGGGCCCAGCCGATACGGACGTCACCGGCTGGGTGCAGGATCGCGCCAACGCTCTGCTCCGCGAAAACAACGCTGGCGTCAGGCGTCTGAGCTACGACGCGGCCAAGCGCGCGAGCACCACGCATGAGCAGGATTTCGCCGCCGCCTATGTGGCCGATCTGGAGAACGTCGTCGATATGGCCGCAATTCGCGGGGCTCGCCTGCGTCTGGGGGCCGATCCCTTGGGCGGAGCGAGCATTGCGTATTGGTCGCGCATCGCCGAGCACTATGGGCTGGACATCAGCGTGGTAAACCCCGCTGTCGACCCGCGTTTCTCGTTCATGACGGTCGATCACGATGGCAAGATCCGGATGGACTGCTCGAGCCCGTACGCGATGGCCAAGCTCGTGGGGCTGAAGGACCAATACGATATCGCGTTTGGCAACGATCCGGATTCGGATCGGCACGGCATCGTCACGCCCTCGGCGGGCCTGATGAATCCCAATCACTACTTGGCGGTGGCGATTCGCTACCTGTTCACGCATCGTCCCGAGTGGTCGCCGACCGCTGCGGTCGGTAAGACCTTGGTCAGTAGCTCGCTGATCGATCGCGTCGTGAAGTCGATCGGACGTCCGCTGAAAGAAGTCCCCGTCGGTTTCAAGTGGTTCGTCGCCGGACTGGTCGACGGTTCCTTCGGCTTCGGCGGGGAGGAGAGCGCGGGGGCCAGCTTCTTGCGCAAGAACGGCGGCGCTTGGACCACGGACAAAGACGGTATCATCCTCAACCTGCTGGCCGCCGAAATCACGGCGGTGACGGGCAAAGATCCTGGGCAGCACTACGAAGAATTGCGCGCTGAGTTCGGCACGCCTTATTACACGCGCGTCGATCAAGCGGCGACGCCTGCGCAAAAGTCATTGCTCAAAAAGTTGTCTCCGGAGTCGGTCAGCGCGAGTGAACTCGCGGGAGAGCCCATTTTGCACAAGCTCACCCGCGCCCCCGCCAACGACGCCGCAATCGGCGGCTTGAAAGTCGTCACCGAAAACGGCTGGTTCGCGGCGCGGCCGTCAGGAACCGAAAACGTCTACAAAATCTACGCCGAAAGCTTCAAGGGCGCGGCGCACCTCGACGTCATCCTGGACGAAGCCCGAAAGATCGTGAGCGCCGCGCTGGGCGCCTAGCGGCAGCCGCGAGCGGTGCGAGCAGCGAAGAACCGGCTGAGCAAAAAAAGACGGTGGCGCTGATCTCGGGAGCTGATAATTCGCGCAACCGGCGCTCAGTGCGGATTGGCACACCTGCGGATCTAGCTAGAGTTCCCGGACCGCTTGTCCTTGTGGAGGTTTTCGATGCGCACGTCCGTTCTGGTCCTCGGTGTCTCGTTGCTGGCGCTGCCAAGTGCAGCTCAGGCGCATTTCACCCTCCTTGCCCCGCCGCCCGCGTCGACCTCGACCAACGGTGGGAAAGGCGACCCGCCGTGTGGTCCAGCGAGCATGGCGTCGAATGTCGTGACGCCGGTGATGGGCGGCAGCAAACTGCTGTTGAAGGTGAACGAGACCGTGTCTCACCCCGGGTTTTATCGGGTCGCGCTTTCCATCAAGTCGCGCAGCGAACTCCCGGCTGACAACGTGGTCAAGGACGCGAGCGGCAAGATCTTGCCGCCCGCGGGACCCGGCAACTCAGCCACCGCGGAGTACCAAACCAATCCGGTATTCCCGGTGCTAGCGGACAACTTGTTCCCGCATACCAGCGGCTCGATGTTCCAGGGCGAGATCACGTTGCCCAACGTGAACTGCGACAAGTGCACGCTGCAGGTGATCGAGTTCATGGCTCAACACGGCCCCGACTACTTTTATCGCCACTGCGCGGATCTGAAGATCACGGCGGATACCAGCAAGCCCATCTTCGATCCCACGGCGGGCAGCGGAGCTGGCGGTGGTTCTAGCGGTGGAGCAGGTGGCGGTGCTGGGACCGTGGGCGGCGCGGGTTCGTCGGCTGCCGGGACAGCTGGTGCCGTTTCCGGTGCTGCCAACGGCGGAACGGGCGACAGCTCCGCTGGCGGCACCTCGGTCGGCATTGGCGGAACTACCGTGATCCTGCCCACTGCCGGCGCGCCGGCAAGCGCAGGCAGCCCGAGCAGTGCCGGCGCAGGCACCACCGCGGCTGGCGCGATGGGCACGCCGAACACGGGTGACGGTGCTGACTCGGGCGGCTGCTCAATGAGCAATCACGCTACCGGATCCAAGACATTGCTCTCGGTGTTGCTCGGCCTGCTCGTGCTAGGCCGACGCCGCAACCGCGTTCGGTAGGGGATCGCGATCGAGATCCCAGCCACAGAATGCCCCGAGCTCATGGCTTGCGTGAAAGCGGCCTGCCTCTTCGCGCAAGCGGGCCGCAGCCAGCACTGGATCGTGCGTAAAGAATAGAAACTCGTCGTGCGCGACGAGGTCTCGAAAAAGTTCGGCCTTTTCGTTGATCAGCTGCTCGGGGTAGCGGTCGTAGCCCATGGTGATCGGCAGATGCACCCAGGCTCGTCCGGGCACCAGATCGGCCGCGAAGAACAGCCGCGCGCGTTCACCGAGCACGCGCGCGTGGATCATGCCGGGCGTGTGACCGAGCGTTTCTGCGAAGCGAACCCGAGCGCCGAACAGGGCTGACAGATCGCTCTCGGAGTCGACCAAATGCAGACGCCCTGAGCGACGCAGTAGCTCGGGCAGCTCCGGAATGTAGGAGGCGCGATCGCGTAGGTGGGGACGCTCCGCGCGCTCGAAGGCCGTCTTGCCGACCACGAATTGCGCTCGCGGAAAGAGCAGCTCTGGTGCGACACCCGAGCGAAACGGGGCGAGCAGCCCCCCCGCGTGGTCGAAGTGCAAATGACTGAGCACGACCACGTCGATCTCGCGATCGCTCGTGCCCAGCGCGGCCAGCGACTCCAGCAAGACGTGCTCGGACTCCACCACGCCATAGCGCTCACGCAGCTCAGGCGCGAAGAACGTGCCGATGCCGGTCTCGAACAGGATGCGATGTGAAGCATCTTCGACCAGCAGCGCGCGACAGGCGAGGGCGATTCGCCCCGCCTCATCCGGCGCTGCCCAACGACTCCACAGCGCGCGCGGCGCATTGCCGAACATCGCGCCACCATCCAGGCGCTGGCTATTTCCGAGGACGCTGCTGGCTTTCAACATGGCAGGTTTTCCGAGTTTGCCTCATCCTTCGGCGCGTTGCACCGCGCGCGGCGGTGCTGCATGATCGAGCCATGGCCCAGACCATTTTCGACAAAATCCTCAGCGGCGAAATCCCGTGTCACAAGCTGTACGAGGACGAACTCGTGCTGGCGTTTCTGGACATCGCCCCGCTGAGCTTCGGTCATGCGCTGGTCATCCCCAAGGAGCGCGTCAAGACCCTCGACCTGCTCTCGGACGAGTCGAGCGCGGCCATCGGTCGCGTGCTGCCCCGACTGTGCCGAGCGATCAAACGCCTGACCGGCACCAGTGCCTTCAATGTCCTCGAAAACAACGAGAGCTTGGCGCATCAGGCCATTCCCCACGTGCATTTTCACATCATCCCCAAACCCGACCAGAAGTCGGGCTTGGGTGTCGGCTGGCCTGCCGGCAAGCTCGACCCCGCGAAGGGTGCTGAACTCGCCGCACAGATCGTGAAAGAACTCGCGGGTTGAGCTATGCGCGTGCCGCGCGGTAGCGCCTGATCAAGGCGTTCGTCGATGCATCATGAGCGAGCACCGGCTCGCTCTGGGCTGAAAGCTCGCTGCCGATGCGCTTGGCCAACACCTTGCCGAGTTCGACGCCCCATTGATCGAAGGAATTGATCTGCCAGATCACCCCTTGCACGAACACTTTGTGCTCGTACAGGGCGACCAACTTGCCCAGCATGCTCGGCGTGAGCCGGTCGCACAGGAGCGTGTTGGTCGGGCGATTGCCGGGGAAGGTCTTGTGTGTGGTCAAGTCCGGCGCAGCGCCCTCCTTCGCCACCTCTTCCGTGGTTTTGCCGAAGGCGAGCGCCTCGGTCTGGGCGAAGAAATTGGCCATCAGTAGATCGTGGTGCGAGCCAATCGGATTCAAACTGTGGATGAAGCCGATGAAGTCACAGGGCACGAGCTTGGTACCCTGGTGGATCAACTGATAGAAAGCGTGCTGTCCGTTGGTGCCCGGTTGGCCCCACAAGATTGGTCCGGTTTGGTAGTCCACCGGCTCACCCTCGAGGGTAACACGCTTGCCGTTGGACTCCATGTCTAGCTGCTGCAAGTAGGCGCTGAAACGAGCCAGGTACTGATCGTAGGGCAAGACCGCGAACGTCTCTGCGCCATGAAAATTGTTGTACCAGATACCGATTAAGGCCAACAACACCGGCAGGTTCTGAGCGAACGGCGCCGTGCGGAAATGCTCGTCCATCGCGTGGAAGCCGGACAACATGTCGTTGAAGGCGTCACCCCCGATCGCCAGCATCAAGGACAGTCCCACCGCCGAGTCGTACGAGTAGCGGCCGCCAACCCAATCCCAGAAGCCGAACATGTTGGCCGTGTCGATGCCGAACTTGGCGACTTCTTCGACGTTGGTCGAAACGGCCACGAAGTGCTTCTTGACCGCGGTCGGGTCCTTCAGCTTGGCGAGCAGGAAGTCGCGAGCGGTCTTGGCGTTGCCCAGCGTCTCCAGCGTGGTGAAGGTCTTGGAGCAGACGATGAACAGCGTCTCCTCCGGATCCAGGTCATGGGTGGCCTCGGCGAAATCCGTGGCATCTACGTTCGAGACGAAGCGGAAGGTGAGCTGGCGCGCGCTGTAGAAGCGCAGCGCCTCGGTCGCCATGTAGGGCCCGAGGTCCGAGCCGCCGATGCCGATATTGACGATGTTTTTGATTACTTTACCGGTGTGCCCGAGCCAAGCGCCGCTCCGCACACGCTCGCAAAAGGCGGACATTTTTGCCAATACCGCGTGTACTTCTGGCACTACGTTCTTGCCGTCCACGATGATCGATGCGCCGGCGGGTGCGCGGAGAGCGGTGTGCAGTACGGCGCGGCCCTCGGTGGTGTTGATCTTCGCGCCCGCGAACATCAGGTCGATCTTGGCGCGCAGTCCGGCGCTGTCGGCCAGTGCCAGGAGCGCTTTCACGGTCTCGTCCGAGATGCGGTTCTTCGAGTAGTCCAGGTAGATCCCGAGGGCCTCGACCGAAAAGCGCTCGGCCCGGGTCGCGTCTTTCGCGAACAGCTCGCGCATCTCCGTTTGGTGACTGGCTTGGTAGTGCGCCTGCAGAGCTTGCCACTCCGGGCTTCGCGTGAGTTCAGTAGATTTCGCCATGGCGGCGCGAGGCTACCATGGCAGACTCGTGCCCGGGCATCGCGCGGGAGTTGCCAAGCGGGCTTGCGCGGCGATCGGGCCCCGACCCGGACTCGCAGCCGTTACGCTTCCAGCCCCACCAAATTCAGATCGGCCACCAAGGGCAGGTGATCCGACGCCTGCTTGGCGAGTTTGGTTTTGGGCACGCTGATCCCGCGCGACTCGAGGTCGCCGCGCACGAAAACGCCGTCGAGCGGTCGCACGGGCAGGTAAGCAGGGAAGGTGTTCAGCAACGAGCCGCAGCGGCCGAAGCCCGCGGGCTGCAAATAGCGCGGTCCGAGCGATCCCCAGACATCGTTCAAGTCTCCGCCCAAGATGACGGGGGTGCGTCGCTGTAGATGCGCGAACGGGTGTGATGCCAGGAATCGTTCGAGCTGCAGGCCGCGCTCCGAACCGGCCAAGCCAAGGTGCATGTTGACCAAGACCAAGCTGCGTTGGTGTTCATGTGCAGGCCCGTGCACGTGCGCGCGAGCGGTGAGCGCGCCCCGCTTCTTTCGTGTGCCGATGGTCAGATCGACGCGGCTGATGTCGGTCAGCGGCCAACGACTCAAGATCGCGTTGCCGTAGCCGCCCATCCGAAAGCGGTGTTCAGGCCCGAACGCGAGGTGCTTCATCTCCAGCGCTTCGGCGAGCGCGGACGGCTGATCGTGGAAGTGTGAACGCGGCATATCTTCCGCGACTTCCTGGAGCATGGCGATATCTGGAGCGAGAGCCTGGAGCACCTCGACGATTCGTTCCAGGCGGTAGCGGCGGTCGGCTCCGCCGATCCCTTTGTGGATGTTCCAGCTGACAACGCGAAATTGCATGCAAGGCTCGGTTTGGGAGGGGAGTCTTGCCTGACTCTAGCCTCGATTGGCCGGAAATTCCGAACTGGACGCGAGCTGGGCTAAGCTTCAGGCTGCTCGCGCTCCGAACCCGCCGATGACCACCTCGCCGCCTCCCGACCTCCAGGGCAAAACGATCGCCGGCCGCTACCTGGTCGAACGTTTGATCGGCCAGGGAGGGATGGGCACCGTATGGGCAGGACGCCACGTCAGCCTAGACCAATTGGTGGCGATTAAGTTCGTGCATCCCAAGTTGGCTGGCAGCGCGGAGGCATTGAGGCGTTTCGACACGGAGGCCAAGGCTGCCGCGCGTATCAAGAGCCGTCACGCCGTTGCGGTGTACGATCACGGGGTCAGTGAGGGCAACCAGCCCTACATCGTGATGGAATACCTGGAGGGTGAGTCGCTCGAACAGTCGATTGCGAGGCGCGGCAAATTGCCCCTGCATGAGGTCGCCGAGATCGTGCAACAGGCCGCTCGAGCGCTGTTCGCCGCGCATCAAGCCGGCATCGTGCATCGCGATCTGAAACCTGACAATATTTTCCTAGCCCGCGACGGTGAGGCGGGGGCGCGCGGCTACTCGGTAAAGTTGCTCGATTTCGGGATCGCCAAGATGGTGCACGAGGAGGCCGCGGGCGGCGCTTCGTCCACCCAAGCGGGGATGGTCCTGGGCACCCCGCACTACATGAGTCCGGAGGCTTTGACCGCTAGCGCACCGGTCAGCGCCGCGTCCGATATTTGGTCCTTGGGCGCTTGCGCCTTTTCGGCTGCGTGTGGGCGGGTGCCCTTCGAAGGCGACGCGATCGGCGACGTCGTGCTGAAGGTCTGTGCGGCCCCGATGCCCGTGCCGTCACAGATCCAACCTTCGCTGCCCAAAGCGTTCGATGCTTGGTTCGAGCGCGCTTGCTCGCGCGATCCCAAGCGCCGCTTCGTCAACGTGGTCGAGCTTGCCGATGCGTTGGTGCGGCTCGACGAGTGGGCGCGGGCGCAGCGTGAACAGGTGCTGTACGAGATCAGGCCGATGGCACCGAGCATCGTCGACGCCGGGGAGGAGCTCGAGCTGCAGCCTTCGAGTCGGGGACGCCTGCTCGCCGGCTTGCTGGTGGGCGCGTCGCTGATGCTGGGGGTGCTGGGACTTTACGTGTTCAAGCGAACGCGCGAAGCGGACGAAGCCGTGCGCCAGGCGACAGCGAGCGCGGCCGCGGTCGTCGAAGCCGACAACCAACGCAAGCTGCGGGAGGCGGAAAAGTTGTTCAGGGCGCCAGCCGATGCCGGCTCGTCGGCCCACGATGCGGGCAAGCCAGCTGCGGTCCACCGCGTGGCGCCAAAAAAGAAGCGCCCCTGATCCCCGGATTTACTGCTCGCTAACCAAAACCGCCACCAGCTTAGAACGTGCGACCCCCTCGCCCGGGTTTCTCGCTGGTGATATAGAACCGGGCTCCGCTCCATCAGAGGTACGCAGATGATCGACGATGTTTTGAACGAACTGCGGCAAGCGATCGAGAAGTCGAAGGACGCGCTGCGTCGCGAGACCGCCAAACTTCGAACCGGGCGGGCGCATCCTTCGATGCTCGACTCGATCCGCGTCGACTACTACGGGCAGACCACGCCGCTCGGCCAAATGGCAACGGTAAGCGTGCCCGAACCGCGCTTGCTCACGGTCAAGCCCTGGGACAAATCACAGGTCAAGGCCGCCGAAAAAGCCCTTCGTGAGTCTGACTTGGGCCTGAACCCCCAGGTCGACGGTGATTTGATTCGCATTCCGATCCCCCCGCTCAGTGAGGAGCGCCGCAAGGATCTGGTCAAGATCGCCAAGAAGGACGGCGAAGAGTGCAAAGTGAGCGTGCGCAAAGCCCGCCATGAGGCCCTCGACATGCTGGCCGAAGTGAAAGACGGCGGCGGCGCGAGTGAAGACGAAGTCGAACGCGCCAAAAAGAAGGTCGAAGAGATCATGTCCGAAGCCGGACAGGCCATCGATCACATCATTCAGGTCAAAGAAAAGGAAATCCTGGCGATTTGACCGCCGAACCACTCGGGCGCTCGGGAAAGTCGTTTGGCCAAGTCGAGGCATCCCCTAGAGCCAACCGGATGGCTTTCGCCCGAGTGTTTCGCGACTAATTGACTGACCGGCGTCGGCCGAGGGCGAGCGACGGCAAGCGCGCACAGCGCGCCGCCGAGACCCGAGCTAGGCGGCGTGCGCCCCGAGCCGAGTCGCCCCAACTTGACACACCCGGAACGCCATGAAAGCTTGCGGGTTGCTCTCAGCGAAGGTCTGGCCCGCATGGCTAATCGATCAACGATTCAGGGAAGTTATCCGTGCGCGCAGTAGCGGCAGGCGTCACTGACGTGGGTCTGCAGCGCGATCACAACGAGGATAGCTTTGCCATCCTCGAAGACCACACGCTGTACATCGTGGCCGACGGCATGGGTGGCCATCGCGCTGGTGACGTCGCCAGCAAGCTCGCCACCGAAGCCATCGTCGATTTTTTCCGTGCCACCGCGACGGAGGATTTCACCTGGCCGTTTCATTTCGACGCCCGGTTGTCGGAAGAAGAAAACCGGCTGCTGACGGGAATTCGGATCGCCAATCGGCAGATCGTCGACCGCAGCGCTCGCTCGCGCGAATTTCACGGCATGGGCACCACGGTGGTCGGCTGCTTGTTCAGCTCGCGCAAGAAAAAAATGTACATCGGGCACGTCGGCGACAGCCGCGCGTACCGGGTGCGCGGCGGGCACATCAAGCAGATGACGCGCGATCATTCGTTGGTCAACGACTACCTCTTGGCGATGCCCGAGCTCACGGAAGAGCAACGCAGCGAGCTACCCAAGAACGTGATCACGCGCGCGCTAGGCATGCAAGAGCACGTCTCCGTCGATTTGCAGGCTGACGACGCGCAGGTGGGGGACTCCTACATCCTGTGCTCCGACGGTCTGAGCGGGATGATCGAAGACGACGAGATCTTGGCGCTCGTGCAGTCCTCCGCCGAGCTTCCGGACGTGTGTCGCAAGCTGATTGCGCTAGCCAACGAGCACGGCGGTGAGGACAACATCACCGCCGTAGTCGTGCGTATCGACGCAGGCGCTGACGACAGCTCGAGTCTGTCCGATACCTTGCCCACGCCGGGTACCGCGCTGCGCGGACCGCAAGCGTCGCTGCCCGACGTCACTGCCGACACGCCGCCCGCGGGCGCGGTGACGCCCAAGTCCGGTCCCAAAGTCTGAAGCTCCAGAAATGAAAAACGCGAACTCGGCTCGAGTTCGCGTTTTTGATCACTCAGCGCGCGGGCGCCGAGCACGCTCGAAATTTCAGGTGCCTTCGCAGTTCTCGATCACGAAAGTGGTGGTCGTGCCGACGGTGCAGGACGTCGCCGCCGACGGTTCGGAGATCTTCGGGCAAGTGACTTTCGCCCACATGCTTCCGGGCTTGACCTCGCTACCGATGACGGTCACCGGGCAGCTGGACGGGGGGCTGAAGTGGGTATTGTTGAGTTCCGGCGTGTTGACGGACACCGTTGCCGTTCCATTCAGCTTGTCCGCATTGATCACGCCGTCGGCGATCGTCATGGTCACCCGTTCATTGAGGGTGCTCCGCCCCTGAATGGAGGCGGAGAACGTGAACGGGCCGCTGCCGTTCACGGAACACTTGATCGTCGCGCCATTCTCGCCGTCGATCAGGCGGTCTCCCGGCATCATGTCGTTCGGCGCCGCGGGGTTACCGACGCTGTAGGTCTTGCCGAACGTGGGGCAGCCCATGAGCTGCTGAACGCTCAACGTCAGGTTGCCTTTCGCAGGCCGAGGCACGGGGTCGCTGCAGCCCAACGCAACGAGCAAGGGAACCGTAAGAAACGACCATCGCGGGCAACCGTTCATCATTGAGAGCATTCCTCCGAGAGCACATCATACTCGACAATTCATCGGCAGCGCGCTTTCTGCAGAAACGATGCGTCGCTAAAAAAATAGCGCCCAGGCGGAGTTTGCTGGCAACGCGGGTGATGGAAAAAAGAAAGCTGACTCGGCTTTTTTTCCGAGTCAGCTTCTTACGGGGTGAGTGACGGGGATCGAACCCGCGACAACCGGAGCCACAATCCAGTGCTCTACCACTGAGCTACACCCACCGTCATTTACGGTGACTGGCGACCTAGGACCGCCAACGCAGGCGGTACTTAGCTCACCTCGGGGTGCTTCAGCAACCCAATGCAGCGAACAAAAATTCTCAGCCGAGCTTCCAAAGTTCCGTTGCGACTGCCGCCGCAGCGTTCAGGTCGCGTTCGTGGGCCTGCCATAGCTGTTCTGCCGGGATATTGTGCATGGGTCCTTGGCCTAAGCCCTCCAGGACGGCGGCCAGCGAGCTGCCGAGCCCGGTCAGGTCGTAGCCGCCCTCCAGCGCCATGCCCACCGGGACCCCCGGCCCGAGCGCCGCCAGCGTGCGCCGGACGATGGCTCGAAAGCCGCTGTCCGAGAGCTGCATTTGCGCCAGTGGATCGCGCGCGTGCGCGTCGAAGCCAGCGCTGAACAAGAGCAGGTTCGGTCGATACGCTTCGAGCACCGGGGCGACGATGCGTTCGATGGCCGCGCCGTAGACCGCGTCGCTGGCGCCAGCCGAGAGCGGGATGTTCAACGTGTAGCCTCGCCCATCGCCCGCCCCATTCTCCTCGGCCGCGCCGGTCCCGGGATAAAGCGGCGATTGATGGAGCGAAACGAACAACACCGAGGGATCGGCGTAGAACATCTCTTGCGTGCCGTTGCCGTGATGCACGTCAAAATCCACGATCGCGATGCGGTCGATACCGCGCGCGCGTGCATGCGCCGCGGCGACCGCGACGTTGTTGAGCAAACAAAATCCCATCGCTCCCGATGGCCGAGCGTGGTGTCCAGGTGGGCGCAGCAATGCCAGGCCGAACTCGGCCTGGCGATCGAGTAGGGCGTCTGTGATGACGATCGCCGCGCCCGCACCGGCCCGGGCGGCCGCCACCGACTGCGCACTGTAAAACGTGTCCTCGTCGAAGTAGCCAACCTGGCCGGCCGCCTGGCCCAGTTGCTCGAGGTATGCCTCGTGGTGCACGCGAACGAGCTCGTCGTCGCTTGCACTGCGTGTGGCGAGATCCGTTCGACGCAAGTCGAAGTCCGCGTGCGCGATCGCTGCTCGCGCCGCATGTAGGCGCTCTGGACGCTCGGGATGTCCCGCGGGCCCGATGTGCTCACAGAACAGGGGATCGTCGACGAGGGCCAAGGTTTTTTGCATTGCGTCGCTCCGTTCCGGACCGTGAGCCCGGTTCTGTCGAGAGGTCGAGAGGGCAAAAATGGCGGAGAGCTCGTTCGACCGCCGTCCGAAAACGCACACACACTAACGCACTCTGTCGCTCGTGTCGGGCCAGACTTTAAGCGTGACCTGGACTTTAGCTCTGCCCGGACAAGTAGTACCTTCGTCCCCAAAGCGCCGCTGGGCGATTCGACGGAGCGCGGCCAAATCTCGGAAGCCCGAGGTTCGAGCCAAAGGGGCCACAGGATGCGTTGGAAGATCATCATTGTAAACGCAGGTATCGTCGTAGTCGTCGGACTGCTGACGTACGTGCTCTTGGCCACGTCGCTGAACGACGTGCTGGCCAATCAGGCTGAACGCAAACGGGAAGTCGCGCAGGCGTTGCGCGCTGCGAACGCGCAACTTGCGCTCGACGGCCTACGCATGGAGCGCTGGCTGGACAGCAACGGCAGCGTCCCTTCGGTGCATGCGGCGCTTGCCGGTGGCACGGCCGACGCTCGCAGTGAAGCGGCGACCGCCGAGGCCAATCGTTTGCGCGACGCTGCCGTGAGCGAACCACTCTTTGCCAAGATGGCCCCCTCGTTAGTGCTGATCGTCGACGCGCAGGGCGTGGCGATCGGGCGCAATGGTTCGGCCTTGATGCGCGGTGAAAACGTGGCTGCCGCGTACCCCTCGCTGGCGGAATCGCTGAAGAGTGGTCGGACGTCGAGCGCTCTTTGGATCAATCGCAAGCGCAGCGAGCAAATGCTCGCGAGCTACGCGCCACTGCGCGGTGACAATGGCGCCATCCTCGGAGCATTGGTCGTCGGAACACCGCTCAACGACGAGCGGCTGACGCGCACCAGTGATCTGACCAGCGGTCACACGCTGCTCTTGGGGGCCGTGGGCGAAGCGGTCGAGATCGTCGCGGACAGCGCGGCGCCGGCTGGCGTCGTCGCCTCCGCCAATCAAGTGAACGTCACTGGCGCATCCAAGCAGGCCCTCAGCTCCGGGGGTGTCGTGACGATCGACGTGCCCGGTTCCGGCAACTTGTTCGGCGCAGCGCCGCTCGATGGCTACACCGGTGAGACACGGGGCGTGATCATCGCCGCCGTTCCGGCCTCGCTGGTCGACAGCGTGCCGGGTCTGCTTTGGCCGGTGTTCGCGGTCTCCGGGCTCGGCGTGCTCTTGGTCGTGGTCGGTGGCACGTTGCTCGGCAACTACATCTCCGGCCCGGTTTCCGAACTGGAGGACGGCCTGCTGGCGATCATCAACGGCAATTCGGATCTCCGCTTCCAGCTCGAGCACGATGAACTGGGCGGTCTGGTGTTTCGCATCAATTCCTTGCTCAACGCCATGATGGGCGTCGCCGAGGACACCACCGACGAGCAAGGACGGCCGTCCCAAGGGCCGAGTGCGCGCGACTTCCAGGAAGCGCTCGCGGTCGACGAGAGCTCCGTGGCCGGCAGTGTCGATCCCAACATCGCTGCCACGCTGGGCGCTGAGAATGCCGACCAGTACTACCGGCGCTTGTTCGATGAATACATCGCTGCCAAGCGTCAGATCGGCGAACCGGTCGAGCACATCACGTTCGAGGCGTTCGTGGGGCGGATCCGAGCCAGCGAGGCCGAAACCTCGCAAAAGCACGGCAAGCCAGTGCGCTACCAAGTTCAGCTACGCGGCAACGCGGTCGTGCTGATCGCCGTGCCGTTGTCCTGAGTGGTACTTTCCGTGCGCAAACGCGCCGGAGCTCGCCGGAGCGCTGGGACGACGTGGCATTTCGGGCTATATGCTCCAGCCGGCGCGCGCCCAGCGCTCCTCCGCACGCCGCAATAGGACCATGGGAATTTTCGATTTTCTTAGCAAGAACAAGAGCGACCAGCCGCCGCGTCCATCCCTCAAGGAGATCGCGCGGCTCGAGCGCCTATTGGGCAACAAGCTCTCCCAAAACTTCGATCGCCAAGAAGCGATTCAAGAGCTAGGGCGCATGGGCACCGCGCAAGCCGCGTCCGCGCTGCTCAAGCGCTTCGACTGGGTGCTCGATCCGTCGATTACCGATCAGGAGGAAAAGGAATCCTGCATGCGCGGGATCGTCTCCGTAGGTGAGGACGCGCTCGAGCCGATCCGCGACTACTGTCAGAAAGCGGAGAGTCTGACCTGGCCGCTCAAGGTGCTGCGCGCCATCGTCACGGACGAGGCTTCCGCCGCGCGTGAGCTGCTTGGTATTCTACAAAAGTTCGATACCGAATACGTACGCAACGCCGAACCCAAAGTGCAGTTGATTCAAGCGCTCGAGGCTTATCCGACGGAAGATGTGCGGCTCGCAGTCGAACCCTTCCTAGCCGACATGAGCGAGCCAGTTCGCTTCACCTCGGCCACCACGCTCTTTGCCATCAACGACGCCGAAAGCCTTCCGGCGCTGGTCGCTGCGCTCGAGGTCGAAGAGTCGCGCCGCACGCAGAACCGGATCGCCCAGGGCCTAGCGGATCGCGGCTGGCTCATCCCGGCGGACCTTGCCGACCGCACGAAGAAAGCACTGCCGCCGGGGTTCCGCCTGGCCGGGGACAAAGTCCAGAAGGGCTGACCGCGTCCGGTCCGTTGGCTCACGCTCCCGGGACGCGGCCCACGCCACGTCCGGACAAACGCAAAACGCCCCGCTTTTGACGGGGCGTTTTGGCGTTCGAGTCGCTCGAGCGAGCTGTGAAGCCTACTCGCTGACCTTGTACTGAAACGGCAGGTACATGTTGAAGCTGAGCGTCAACACTTGGTTGAAGGCAAACTGCCGATCATCGTTGGTGATCTTGTTGTCGGGGAACTTCTTGTCCTGGCCGCCACCAGCGGTGTCGAAGCCGCCCGTGTTCCAGGCGAAGGGGAGACCGCGGTACTCGAAACCGATCGCGCTCCACTTATTGATGTAGAAGTTGAAACCGAGGCCGAAGGTCGGTGCGATCGCCGTGCGACTCTTCATGGTGAAGACGTTCGCACACTCCTCGCAATTCGCGCGCTCGTTCAAGCCGACGAAGGCCGGACCGGCGAAGAAGTACAGATCCGTGTCCAGATAGATGCTCTGGAACAGAGCCAGCTTGCCGCGGAAGGGAACCACGGTCAGCTGCGGAGCCACCACCCATTGCATGGTGCCGAGCTGCTTCTTGAAGTCGGGACCCAGGTTTCCGGCCGTCAACTCTTCGTCGCGAGAGATGCCGGGCTCGGCTCGCCGGGCCGCGTTCACTTCTTGAATTTGGTCGGTTAGGTGCGTCGATATGTGGGCGGCGCCGAAGGCGCCCCAGGCACCAAAGGCCAGCCAGTCAGTGAAGTGGTAGTTGAGCTTGGCGCCCACCAAGATCGTGCGCTGGTACTCGTCCAAGAGGGTAAACGAGACGGCCGGAGCCACCTCGAAACGCCCCTTGCGGTGCAAGCGCAGCTTGCGTACGGCGGGTGCGCCTGCGAGCGGCCCGGTGAGCAAGATTTGCTGCGCCTCGGCACGTTCGGTGAAGGCGAAAAGTGCGAGCGCAGCAGCCAGCACGGACACCAGCCGCTTCGTAGTCTTCTGTTTCGTGATCGTCATGCCTCGCCCTTTGCCCATCACTTCGGCAACCGGTAGTCGAACGAGAATGGGAGGAAGATGGCAGCACCAAACTGTGCTTGCACGTTATTCGTCAAGCTCGTTTCCCCGTACCAGGTAGCTGGATTGCCGGCGCCGTTGGGTCCGTCGCCGGGAATTCTGCTGACCGTGAGGTTCTCGAGTTTGTCGTTGAACACATAGTCACGCACTTCCAAAACTGCGGCGAACCACTTGTTGAAGAAGATGCGGAGGCCGATGCCAGCATTGAACGCCAGCTTTGGCTCGTACTCGAAGTTGCGCTCGTTCGGATCGATGACCGGGATCGGCCGAACGCTCATGGCGCCAACACCGCCCACCACGTATGCGTCGTAGTGGAAGATGAAGTCGCCGAAGCCGGCGAATTTGCCGTACGCGGGGACGTAGGTGAAGTTCAGCGCAGCGCCCCACTGGTACTCAGTGAGCGGAACGGCGACGCGCGCGGCACGCCGAACTTGCGCATTGAAGTCCTTATCGACGTTGAAGGGCGCGTAGTACGAGCCGTTCACGCCGATCGCGAGTACGTTGGTGATGTAGTAGTTGAGCGCCAGCACGGGGGCCGGGTGGCCGACGAACTGGTCATTCAAGCTGTTCGACCAACCCGCTTGCAGCTCGAAGCGGCGAACGCGCAGTGCGTACGCTTGCTGCACTGCGAAGATCTGCTCCTTCAAGGGGCGGGCAGCCTCCTTGTCCATGTCCAAATTCGGACATGCTGCGGGGTCGATCTTACAGATATCGTCGAGGCCGGAGCCTGTCGGCGATTCTCCAGGTTCCTCGCCAGGTGTATCGCCAGCAGCGGGAGCAGCTTCAGCAGCTTCGGCATCACTGCCGGCTGTGGCGCTACCACTGGCGTCGGCGTCGATCACGCCTTCGCTATCTTTTGCCGCCGCAGCTTTTCCGGCCACCGTGACCTTCCCTGCTTTGGCTTGCGCCCAGCTTTGCGCAGGGAATATGCCGAGGGCTACTGCCACGAGGAGCCCGATGGGACTTGACTTCATCGATGCCTCTTCCGCTTTCCCTTCAAAACGACGCGTTGGGTCAGCGCGCGGTTCCAACACCGCAACCACTTGGAACTATTAAACAATTCCGCGAACCGGAAACGCCGGGGGACTATATCACGCTAAAAATCTTACAATCAACAAGCTAAAACTTTTTGACCCGGGATGAATTTCGATCGTTTCGATGATTCAGCGGCGTCACGAGCGAGCCTCACGAACTTACTCGGCCGCTTCGCGCCCGAGTAATGCCTCCACGAAGTCCGCCGGGGCAAACTCGTGGAGATCGTCGGGCCGTTCACCGAGGCCGACGAAGCGAACTGGAAGACGAAGCGCGTTGGCGATTCCGAGCACCACGCCCCCTTTGGCAGTGCCATCGAGCTTAGTCAGCACGATGCCGGTGAGTGGGAGCGCTTCCTGAAATTCTTTTGCTTGAGCGAGAGCGTTTTGCCCGTTCGTCGCATCAATGACCAGCAATATTTCGTGCGGCGCGCCGGCCAGCGCTTTTTCAGCGGTCTTGGCGATCTTTTTCATTTCCGCCATCAGGTTCGACTTCGTGTGCAGGCGACCAGCGGTATCCGCAAGTACCACGTCGACACCCAATGTCTCCGCGCGCTTGATGGCATCGAATACGACGCTACCCGGGTCTGCGCCGTCTTTGCCGCGCACGACTTCGCAGCCGATTCGGTCACCCCAAACGACCAACTGCTGCACGGCGGCCGCACGAAACGTGTCGCCCGCTGCGAGCAGGCACTTCTTCCCGCTCCCTTGCAGTTTGGTAGCAAGCTTGCCAATCGTCGTGGTCTTGCCAGCGCCGTTCACGCCGACCAAGAGTACGACGGTGGGCTGATGGCGCAGCACGAGCGGTCCGGCACTGCCGTCGATCGAGACGATGCGCTCGGCTTCGGCGCGCAGCGCGTCCCAGGCCTTCTCGGGATCCGCGAGATCGCCCTGACCGAGCGCGTCCTTTACGCGAGCGAGCAGGAGCGCGCTGGTTTCGGCACCCACGTCCGAGCTCAGCAGCACCTCTTCGAGTTGGCTGGCGATGTCCGCGCTGAGCTCTTTCTTGCCTGCGAAAAGCGCGCGAAGCCGACCGAAGAAGCCCTCCGACGCGCGCGCCTTCGACAAACCCTTGCGCAGACCATCGATGTCGCGTGGCGCGCGAGCGACACCGCGAGTCGAAGGTGGGGGCGGAGGCGGCTTCGAACTCGAGAGCGGCGTGTGCGCAACTTCGGGCGACGCAGGGGTTACCGCCGGGCTCGGCTTGGCCACGCTCGCCGGTGCAGCGTGGTCTTCGCCGGTCGGCTCGGCCTGCGGCGCGCGGCGCGCGCTCGTAGCGGTGCGGTGCGGTGGTGGGGGCGGCTGACTCTTGCTGGAGCTCGGAGGGAGCTCCGCGGGCTGCCCCTTCTTGAGGAAGAAGAAATAGGCGGCGGCGATGGCTGCGACGGCAAGCGCGAGGAGAGCGTAAATCATTGCTGCTGACCGCGCTGGTGCGGCGTGTGGGCGGACTATAGAAACGCGCGCTTTGCTCCGTCAATGGCCTCAGGACGGTTTTCCCTTTGGCCACGATGTAGGTCTAACGATTCATGCGCGATCGAGCTTCGACGCGGGCTTTCGATTGTGCGGCGGTTCCTGGCCAAGCACGGCCTGCTCTTTTGCCTCGGACAGCGGTTCGGGGCCGAACGCGGCTTCGTCCAAGGCGTTGGCCCATGTCGCAACGTCGCTGCGATCGGTTCGGCGCGCGACCTCGCCCGGCGTCGCTTCCCCGTGGCGTTCCCAGCCTCCGTCGTGCACGGCCCACTCGACGAACCGCCTGAGTAACGAACGCCGTCGGGACGTGAGAGACAAGACCAGTGTCCCTGGCGGCGGCATCGGTGCTGCCAACGGCGAGTGGAGAGGCGCGCGTACCTCGAGCGCGGCCCCGGGGCCGGCCGGCTCCGCGCTTTCGAGCGTGAAGCCGCCTTGGCTGTCGGTGTTCGCAGAACGCAACACCCCGCTTGCATCGAAGGCAGGCAAACGCACGAGCACCGTCGCGCCGGCGATCGGTGTGCCGTCGTGTGCGTCGACCACCTGTCCGCGCCAACCGCTTCGCAGATCGCCCACTTCGATCACATCCACCGGCACTCGGACGGAATGGCGCGTGACCAGCGAGCTGAGTCTGCGCTCGAGGCGTCGCGGTCGCTGCCAACCCAGGAGCAGCCACGAGCCGAGGATCACGACGGCAGCGATCCATGCGATGCGCCGCCAGGGGCTGGGCGGCAAGACCGGGATGGCGACGGACAACTCGGGGCCTGCCAGCCACCACGGGGAGTCCGGAGCGTAGCGCAGCTCGAGCGGCCTGCTCTTCGCCGCACTCTCCTCGAGCTGCACATTCAACTCCGCCAGACCCCCGCTGACGCGCGCGCTGCCCAGACTCGAACCCCCGCTGCGCGCTTCGACCGACCCGCTCGGTACTGCGCCTGCAACCGAGTGCACGCGTACCCGCACTCGCACGCCACTCTCTGGGTGACTGGCGGGGATGGGTTCTGCGAGCGACAGTTCGACCAACGCCGTCGTCGTGGCGCGGGTGAGTGTACGGGCGGTGCGCGTCGTGTTGCTGCCTGCAAATTCGGCGCTGAGCTCGATTGGCCCGGGCGCACCCAAGAGTCGGCTCGGAACGCGGAACTCGATGTTGCTACCGATCTCCACGGACGCGACACCGAGCGCCTGCGTGGCTTGCCCGTCGCGCTTCATGCGGAGCGAGATGCTGAGCAGCTCGAGTGGTTCGCTCGGCAGAAGAGCGGGTACCGGTCGCGTCGCGAGCGTGAGGATCTGGCTTTCACGCTCGAGCGCGAGCACGCTCGGCGCAGGCGCGAACGCTATTTGCACGCTGCGGGTCGCGCTGTCGGCGACGACCTTGCGACTCGTCGCTGCGTACAGGCCATCGCCATCGACGAAGCTGAGCTCGAACTCGGCGCGCTCGGGCGTGCCATCGAAGTGAACGCACAGGGCGCCTGCGCCGTTGCTGCGAGCGGAGTATGCGCCGTTTGCATTCACCAGCAGCGTGCTCCGCGAGCGACATTCGCGAGCTGAAAGCGGGGGCGCTCCGTTCAGCAGTTTGATTTGCAAGATACCACCTGGCACGGCGCGGCCTGCGTCGTCGAGCAGCCGCGCTTCGAGTTCGCTTCCGCCCGGCAATTGCGACGCGCTGGCTTCGATGGTCACGCCGCTGGTGACTCGCAGTTGCGTTTCGGCTGCCGCTCCAATTGGAACCAAGCAGTAGGTGAGGGCCGCACACCCGGCGACAAACCACGCCCGCCTGAACGGCGTGTTCCGCCGTGTCGGTTCGAATCGGTCGTTTGGTCCGCCGGTCGGCGCGTTCACCGAATCATCATACATCGCGGATCGCCGCAAAGTGAGATTCCAGAGCCGCGTCGAATCCTTTCACAAGTAGCTGAAGCAATTGCCCTCGGTGGTCGTCATACCAAGCAAGTTGAGCGCGAGTTACAGAAGGTCGACGGAGCGCCTAGTCCTCATGATACGGTGCCCGACAATGCGTCGTCTCGGTTTGGCTGCGCTACTAGCTGGCCTGGGGTTCGTGGCCGCCCGTCCGGCGTTCGCCGAGCCCACCGCGGACCTGGATCGCCTAGTTCGGAATTTGGCCAGCGGCTCTGACTTCCGCATTCGGACCCAAGCCGCGCTGGCGCTCGGTGCCTCCAAGTCGGCTCGGGCGGTGGAACCGCTGTGCTCCGCCTTGACCGATGCCAATGCCACGGTGCGCGCGGCCTCGGCGGCGGCACTCGGCCGCCTGCACCTGGGTGGTGCCGAGTGCTTGCAAAAGCGCTTGGCCAACGAAGCCAGCGATACGGTCAAGTCGGCGATCGTGAAGGCGCTCGACCCGGTATTTACGCCAGAAACCAAATACTACGTGGCGATCGGCAAGATCGCCGACAAAACCGGCCGCGCTGGCGATGAAGTCGACACGATCGTGCACAGCGCGATGGCTGGCGCTGCTGCGGCTTTGCCCGTCTTCACCTTGGCGCCCCCGGGCGAAACTTTGACGGATGCGAAACGTCGGCTCGTGGG
>DATEPG010000015.1:0-2855 GCA_035273265.1 Polyangiaceae bacterium | reverse complement strand
TGGCGCAAGGACTCGGGGCCGACGCGGCGGATCCCGGTATAGCGATCCTTGGCGGCGATGATGCGGCTCTTGCCCTTGTTCTCGATCGCCGGCAGTTCCAGCTCTTCGCCCAGGATATCGGCGAGCTCATCGAGCGTGATGTCCACCTCGAGAACGTGATCACCCGCGTCCTTTCCGGCCTGGCCGGCGCCGTCTTCGCCTTCGGCCTGCTCGCCGCCGACCGGATCGCCGGAGTCTCCCTTGCCTTGACCGACGCCACCCTTTTGCTTGTCACCGAAGGTGAAGCGCGGGATGTCGATTTGCGGGATCGGAATCGAGACGAGATCCTTGCCCTTACGGCCGAGCATCTCGCCTTGCGAGATGTAGCGGCGCAGGTTTTGGCGAATCTTGCCGCGAACGATGTTGCGGAACCGTGAATGGTCCTGATCGATCTTGAGCGACATTCAGCTACCATTCTTGCACGTTTCAAAGGCGCGCGGGTCTGCTAACGTCGAACCGTGAGCTCGTCGCTTCCGTCTGGTTACGGTTATTTCTCGCGATTTGTGGGTGCGCTTGCGCCTCGGGTACTGGCATTGGCTGCTCTGTGCGGTTGCTCGAGTGGCACGCCGGAGCCGGGCGACCCGCCGAGCCACGGCACGGGCGCGGCGGATCTGCCGGGCGGCGCTTGCGAAGTCGAGCCCACGACCGCGACCGACCTCGGTCAATCGCACGTTTCCGACTGCTCGGAGCTGAGCTTTCCCCACAACCCGCCGGCTGGTGGCAACCACTATCCGCATTGGGCGGCGTTCCAAAGCTACTCGTTCCCAGTGCCGCGCGGCTTCTGGGTGCACGCTATGGAGCATGGCGCGGTCGTCTACAGCTACAACTGCGAAAGCTTTCCGGACGGATGCGCGGACGAAGTCGCCCAAGTCCAGGCGCTGATTGACGCGCTTCCGCCTGACCCTGCGTGCTCCGCGGCCTCGCCACGCCGAGTGATCCTCACCCCGGATCCGCTGCTCGATGTGCGTTGGGGTGTGAGCGCCTGGGGTTTTACGCTCCGCGCAACGTGCGTGGACGAGCAGCGTTTCCGGGACTTCTACCTGAACCACTTCGCTCGCGGGCCTGAAGATTTATGTAATCCGGGAACTGACTTCGGCGGTACACCGCCCTGCGAGTGACGCTCTCGACCTGCGTCTCGGTCTTTGATAGAGAGCAGGGAAGTGGCAACGGGCGATAAGTACCTGAAGTTTCGCTGCACCGGCTGTGGCAACTGCTGCAAGGAGCCGCTCCTGCCGCTGACCGACTCCGATATCAAGCGCATCGTGCGCCATACCGGTGAAAGTAGCCACGAGTTGGTACGCTGGGTCGATCGCAACGGCATCGATATGGACGACGAGCCCGAGGCCTTCGTCATGCTTCGCCCGGGTAAGCGAGTGATGGTGCTGCGCCACGAGGGCGGCGGTTGCCGTTATCTCGGTTCGGATGACCGTTGCACGATCTACAATCATCGGCCGCTCGGCTGCCGGATCTTCCCGTTCGATCCCACCTTCACAGATAACGGCAAGCTACGACGCTTGAAGCTGATCCAGGCGACCGATTGCCTGTACGAGCTCGACGGCGAAAACGACCTGGGTAAAATTCAAGTGCTGCACGGCAAGCATTTGGCGGCCACCAGCGCGTACCAAGCAAAAGTGGCTCGTTGGAACGCCCGCCAGGGTGAGCGCAAAAGCCTCGGTAAACAGACCGAGACTGCGGCTGATTTTCTAGCTTTCCTGGGCGTTTAGTCGGGGTGGTGCGGCCCACCGGCGCTGGCCGAGGCTTATCTCCGGGGCCCGTGTGGCCGTCTTGTCTCGCACGACCCATTGTCTGCCAGTGCCGCCAGAAGGTCCCCGCCCGCAAGCGCCGCAGGCCGAGATGCGCGCGTGACGAGTCGCCTGACGGTGCTCGTGGTCGATGACGATCCGATCGTCCTCGAAGTGACTCGTGAACGGCTCGAGAGCGCAGGACATATCGTTTACATTCGTGAAGAGGCTCTGGGCACTTCGCAGTGGATCGCCGAGTTCCAGCCAGACATCGTGCTGCTGGACGTCAACATGCCGGCCATCACCGGCCCTGATCTCGCGCAGCTGCTGAAGAAGCGGCGCGCCACCAAAGACATCGCGATCATCTTGTACTCGTCGATCGATTCGAACGAGTTGCAAGCCAAGCTGCGCGCCACGGGCGCTGCCGGGGCTATCCAGAAGAGCGGGGACGGTCGAAGGTTTTTGGAAGACTTCGAGCGGCTCGCCGCGCGTCTCCCGCGCGCGTAGGCGCGCTGGACACGCCTCCGGGCTGGGGACGGCGCGACGCTTCGCGCGCGGGATCGGCGGTTGAGATTTGGGCCTAGTGGCGCGCTGGGGCGCTTGGCCGCCTGCGCTTCGCTTGAAGCTAGCATGCGCCTGTTCGGTAGGTCTGCGTGGGAGCGAGGCTGGGGTGAGGGGGCGATCGCGATCCGGCATCGCAGCAGGTTGTGTCGGTTGTGTTGCCGTTTTTGGGCAGCTTGCTTGGTGAGGCTTGTTTGGCTAACTAGGGAGCATGGGAAACAAGAGCTATCTCGTGTTGACGGCGGTGGGACCAGATCGGCCGGGCTTGGTAAGCGAGATCTCTTCGCTGGTTTTGGCCGCCGGAGCGAACCTCGAGGATAGTCGGATGGCGATCCTGGGCGGCGAGTTTGCGCTGCTCGTGCTGGTCTCGGGCGACGAGCAGGCCATGCAAAAGGTGGCGGCCAGCGCGGGCGAGCTGGGCGCGCGCTTGGGGCTCAGCTTGTTGACCAAGCCCACCACTTCGCGCCAGGCCGCGCGAGATTTTTTGCCCTTTCAGATCCGCGTGACCGGCGT
>DATEPG010000014.1:0-10605 GCA_035273265.1 Polyangiaceae bacterium | reverse complement strand
TCGGTTTGCACGTGACCGCGCGCCAAAGCGCCGGGCGCGATGCCCACGCGCGGCCCGGAGATATCTCCGGCCACGCGCGCGCCGGGTTCGAGCAGCACGGCCTGCGTGCCGCGCAAATCACCCTGCACTTGCCCTGAAATGATCAGCTCGGCGCCGCTCACGTTGCCGCGAACACGACCTGCCGGCCCAATCACGACGTTGCCCGTGACGCTCACGTCGCCTTCGACGCGACCCAAAATTTCGAGCGAGCCCTGTCCGCGGATGTGCCCGCTGACGACGGTTCCCGCGCCGATCACCGACGTTTCGGCCATGCGCCTCACACCTCCATATCGACGTTGCCCTTGAACGAGGCACCGTCTGCGATCGTGAAGCGCGCGGCCTTGATGTCACCGACGAGCCTACCACCTGCTTGAATGTCGACGCGTTCGGACGCGCTGACGTCACCGGTGACTTGCCCGGCGACGCTCAAGCTTGCGCCCGTGATGTCCGCACCGACTACCGCCGTGCCGCCCACGGTCACCGCGTCGGTGGTGGTGAGCCGGCCACGCAAGTTGCCGTGGATCACGATTTCTTCGTCGCCCGAGATGTCACCCTCGATGGTGAGCCCTTCTCCAATCACCGTGCCTGCCATCCGTGTCGCCTCTTCCAAGTTGCTGAGAAAATGATTCAGCGGCGCTTTTGTGCCGTGCCGAAATCGAGCTCGAAGTCGGTTTCGAGCCGAACCGAAACACGCGCGCCGGCCTCGATCGAGATTTCCGCGCCGCGCAGCTCACCGCGGACTAGAGCGGAGCCCCGCACGGCGATTGCCCCGCTGGCGCGGGCATCGCCCAGCAAGCTGCCGGCGATGTCCAGGCTCTCGCCGTTGAGGTTGCCTTCGACGCTCGCGCCCTCGGCGACCTCGGTATCGCCGTTCACGTTGACGTCACCTTTGACCGCTCCCTCGATGCGTAGCGCACCATTTCCGCTGATGCGGCCGGTAATGCGCGTGCCTGCGCCGACAACGCTGAGTTCTTGAGGGTGCCGGGGCATCGGAGTGGGGCGGAACGCTAATACGCCCCGGCCGGATTTGAAACAACGCTCGTGTTTTTTCAGCGCGGCCGGCTTGCAGCGAGGATCTCGGCCGCTCGCGGCACCGAGCGAAACAGCGCACGGGCATACAGCCGGCGCTTCTCCGAGTGCGGAAGATCGCCCGTCCGGCCCTGGGTAGCTGCCGACAGAAGCACGGCTGCGGCCACGCTCACGTTCAAGCTCTCCACGAAACCGCGCATCGGGATGCGCACCGCCCGCTTGGCGTAGCGCAGCAGCGGCTCGCAAATCCCGTCGTGCTCGTTGCCGAGGAGCAAGGCCAATCGCGGGATGTGTGCCAAGTCCGGCGGCGTCAGCTCGCCTTGCGGATGCGTTGCCACCAATTCAAAGCCCCGTTCCAGCAAATGCCGCGCGGCGCCTTCGGGTGTCTTGTGGTCGTGCACCTCCAACCAACGCTCGGTGCCCTTGGTAATGCGGCGCGCGATCATGAACGATTCGACGCGCGCAAGCACGTGCAGGGTCGGGATCCCGAAGGCGTCGCAGGTGCGCATCACGGCGGACCCGTTGTGCGGATCGTGGGGCGCGTCCAGCAGCACGGTCACGCTTTCCAGCCGCTGCTCGATCACCGCTTGGATCCTTGCTTGGCGCTCGTCGCTGGCGAGCGGTCCGAGCGTCTCGATCACTTTATCGGCCGTCCAGGCCGCGTTCCACGGCTCTCCCGGCAAACTCTCGGCGAATTCGGCGCCGACTTCTTCACTCGCGCGTCTCATAAGGGCCGGATATTGCACTGTTTGGCCACGGCTCACAGGCGCGTGGCCCGGGTACCCACAATCGTCGCCCCCGGATGCTGGGCGCCGTGGTCGAAGCAGCGCCGGGGGTTCGTCCGGGCCACGGGGGGGTTCCCTGACCCCTGAACAAGCATTATCTTCTGCCCGTTACTCAATCACAGTCACAGCGCAGGAGAGCGGTCCCAATGGCATCCGATAAGGTTCATGTTTTCAACGACCTCAACTTCGAGCAGGAGGTCCTGAAATCGACAGTTCCGGTCCTGGTGGATTTCACGGCGACCTGGTGCGGCCCCTGCAAGCAACTCGCGCCCATCATCGATCAGCTCGCTGGTGACCTCGACGGCACGGTCAAAGTCGGAAAGCTCGACATCGACGACTCTCCGATCACGGCCGGCAAGCTGGGCGTGCGCGGCGTGCCCACAGTGATGGTGTTCAAAAATGGTGAGCGCTCTGCCCAGCACGTCGGCCTCACCACCAAGGCCAAGCTGGCTGATCTGGTGAAAGCCTGAACGAAGCCGTCCCGAGCTCGAGCCACGCCCCAGCAGTGCGTCGCTCGGGCTCGAACGCTGCCTCGCGCTTCCGTAAGCGGCTGTACTGGCTGCCAGTAGGCGTGATCGCGTGCGCCAACGCGGTCTTCGCGCTGGCGTTGTCTCGCTACCTGCCGGTGCTAGGCGCACTCGGCGCCAGCGCGTTGCTTTACTTCATTACGCTGCGGCGGTTCATCGCGCAGATGCGCGATGAACCTCGCGCGCGCTGGATCACCCGCTGCTTCGACGAGCCGTTGTTCGTGCACTTCGGTGCCAGCACCTTGGCGCTGCTGCTCAGCCCAGCGTGCGCGCTTCTAGCTTTCGCGCTGGGCGCGTGGCGTGGCTCCGTGGGGCGCGCCGGCTTCGACTATTTTCGGCTGGGCGAGGGCTATCTGTATGCCTTTGGTTTGCTCGTGTCGATCTGGGCCATCTGGATCGAACGACGCTTCGTGCGCATCCGCCGTATGGACGTGGCGATTGCCGGTCTGCCAGCAGAGTTCGAGGGCTATCGCATCGCGCAGCTGAGCGATCTGCACGTGGGCAGCTTCGACCCCAAGTCTCGCGCGCTCGAGTGGGTGGCCCTGAGCAACGCGCTCGAGCCGGATTTGGTCGCGGTCACCGGCGATCTCGTGACCAGCGGGCGTGGTTTTTATCGTGATGTGGCCGAAGCGCTCGGCGCGCTGCGCGGCAAAGATGGCGTGTTCGTGTCGATGGGCAACCACGATCAATCGAACAACGACGAACTCACGCAGCTCGTGATTGAACAGGGACCCACCGTGCTGCGCAACTCGTCGCAGCTCATCCGTCGCGGCGCTGCCAGCTTGAACGTTGCGGGCATCGATGGTCGATTGGCCACGGCACCGGAAATCGTCCGCACCATTCAGGCCTGCGCAAAGGATGCGCCGATCGTGCTGCTCGCGCATTACCCAACGAGCTTCGGCGCGGCGGCCGCTGCCGGTGCGGATCTGATCCTGACCGGTCACACCCACGGCGGGCAGCTCGGCGTTCCGTTCCTCGCTCAACGGTTGAACCTGGCCCGTCTCACCGGTCAACGTTCGCGCGGCCTGGTGCACTCGGGAAAAACGGCGATGTACGTCAACGCTGGCCTGGGCACCACGGGGCCTCCGATGCGCCTCGCGGTGCCGCCGGAGATTGCGCTGATCACCTTGCGCCGCGCAGGCCGCGGTGACGCACATGAATTGCGGAGTGCGCCACCGGTAGCTAGCGATTCGGTCAGTTCGGGATCACGAACGTCTTGAAATGCAGGTCGAAACCCTCTGCTTGACGGGAGCGCCAGGTAGCGCCGTTGTCCCAGCTATCGACCATGGTCCCAGCCGGATAGGCATTGCCTGTGGCTCCGATCCAGTCGCCTTGTGGGCGCTGATTGTCGACGAAGGGAGGCGCGTCTGGATAGTCCACGATGATGGCGTATTGCTGGCCGGCCAGCTGCGGGATCGGAGTGGAAAACGGGATGACCGTGTTGAGCGACAGGTCACCTGGGCCGCTCGCGCGTGCTTGCCCGAGAACGACATTATTCGGGACGCCGCCTGAAACGGCTTCAATCTGAATGCGGGCGATGTTGGTGCCGGTGCGGGTGACGTCGATGGCGACTCCTTGCAGCGTACCAGTGACACCGGCGGTGTACGTCTGCGCCGTCAACACCGGTCGACCGTAGAGCCCCGCGCTCAGATCGGAGGGAGCGGTAAACGCTTGATCGATCTGCGCTGCCTTGGCGCTGCAGGAGCTGATGGATGCACAATTGGCAAAGCTGCTGTCTCGCGAGTCTCCGCGGCAGCTGTTCGTGCCAAGGCCGCCGCTGAAGCGATTGTGGTTGGTGCAATCGTCGAGTGTGTCATTGCCCGCCTCGCCGAACAGCTGATCGTCGCCCGCGTCCCCCTGCAGCGTATCGTTGCCGTCGCCGCCGTAGATCTTGTCCTGGCCGGTGCCGCCAAATAGCCGATCGTTTCCAGGTCCACCGGTGATGGTGTCGTCACCGTCGCCGCCAAGCACGATGTCGTCGCCGCCAGCGCCGTTGATCGTGTCTTGTCCGCCCAAACCTACGATGCAATCAGCAGCCGATGTGCCAGTGAGAACATCGTTGTTGGTCGTGCCAATAATCACGTGCAGGCCGCTCGCATTGCAAGTGGCGATATCACCGGACGTAAGCGCGGATTCAGACGTTTCGGTCGCTTCTTCCGAGCCGGCCGAAGAACATTGGATACTTGCCGCAGCAAGCGCGAAAATAGCCGTGTATCGAACACCCGTGAGCGCTGTTCTCTTGATCATGATGCGATCTCTTCCCTCTTCGAGTTGTTGCGCGAGACCGAGGTCCGTAAGCTCCGCTCCCTCAGGATGTGGATCGGAATGCGATCGTCCCCCAGTCGAGTCGGGCGCGGTCGAGCGCCCTGAAGAGCACGTACAACGGATTCGTGCTGGCTCGGGTGGGGCCTTTGCCCCGCAGGTTGGCCTGCTGGTTGCTGAAGCAGCCGCCGAGAGTGACGCTTTCAGTGAGGTCACCCTTCGAGGCAGCGGGCGCCGCGGCGAAGCTCGCTCGAGCGACCGCGGCGCGGGCTTGTCGAGTGGGCTAACCGGGCGTGTGGCAGCAGGCTTCGATGTTGTGCCCGTCAGGGTCGAGTACGAACGCGCCGTAGTAGTTGGCGTGGTAGTGCGGTCGTGGCCCGGGCGGACCGTTGTCTTTGCCGCCTGCAGCAATGGCCGCTCGATAGAAGGCGTCGACCGTTGCGCGATTGGCAGCCCGGAATGCAACGTGCAGATGTGGCTTTTGCGGAGTGCCTTCGTGGATCCAAAAGTCAGCCTTGGGCGGCTCACCCATGCCTAGGACCATCACGCCGCCGGTGAACTCCGTCGGCACTACCATCAGCACCTGGTAACCGAGCGGCGCCAGGGCCTGCTCGTAGAAACGCCGGCTGGTTGCGCCGTCAGTCACGCTGACTCCGGTGTGATCGATCATGCCGCCTCATACCATATTTCAGCGCACGGGATCGACTCGAGTGAATCGCGCCACCGGGCTAGCCTCCGCGCGGCACGAGCGTGCCTGGCGCCCGATACACGTCGCTCGGCACCTCGAGCTCCGGTTCGAAGTGGCACTTCATGGTTCGATATTGGACCGCATTGGAGTCTTGAATCGAGCGAAAGAGCCAGCTGTGTTCCAAGTCTTCGAGTAGGAGCAGCGCGCGTTCGCGCCGCAGCGCTGCGGCACCTTCGGCCACCTCGTCCGCGTCGAAGGCGGTGGCACAGGCGTTTTCCGGGGTTCCGTACAGCACGGCGCCCGCGCTCAGAAACAAACGAGGCGGATCCGAGTTGTCGGTGACCACGATCGGGTGCCGCGTGCCCGGCAAATAGGCAGCGTCGATGCGGGGCGTCGTGGCCAAGTCAGTTGCGCTGCAACGACCGGGGCGATCGGCCAAGCTGGCCTGGGTGGGCGCCGGAACTTTCGGTCCCATCACCGGGCCGCTCGCGCGAAACACCTGGAACGCAGCGCTCGCGCGCGCTCCTTCACCCGCTTGCGCCTGCACGTACAGGCCCGAGGCGTTGCCCAGGTAGGCCACGTTGCTGATCAGATTTTGCCCGAATGCACCGGGCTCGGGGAGGCCGGTGGTTTCGGCGTCGAACTCCCATTCTGCGCCCACTCGCCGAGCGCGCGCGACCGCGGTGCCGCGGCCGAACAGCATCAGCGGAACGTGGGTGTCTTCGCTGCGCGCCATCTCGGTGCGGCCGCGAATGTTCGGGGCGATCGGCCACTTCACGGGCGGAATGCGCGTATTCGTGCGGCCGTCGAAGAACCACGTGTCCTGCACATCGCCCGCCGTGTGGTGCAGGCGCAGATACAGTCCGCCTTCGCCGATACTGAGCAGATCCGGATCGGCGCGTTGGGCGGACTCGCCGAGTTGATAGTCCGCGGGGGCGACTGGCCCACCATCTGCCAAGCGCGCGCGCCCCACTTGCCCAGACAAGGCATTGTCCCAGGCCAGCTCGATATTGCGCAAGTGGCTATCCTTGGCGGGATCTTCGGGCAAACGATAGCGAAGAGCAGCCGCTCCCTCCACTTGATCCAGGACCAAGTAAGCGTACTCGCTCGGGCGCTCGACTGGCTTCAGCAAGCTCACGGTCTGAAGGCGCGGACGTGATCCGCCAAAGACATGGATCATGGACGCGGCCGCGCGGCTCGGATCACTCGACAAGGCGACGAAGCTCGACTTGCCGAACGCGGCATCCCGAAAGTTCGGAACCTCGCGCACTCCGGGCAGCGTTTGCCAGGGAAGCTCGTCGAGGACGCAGGCCACCGGCGTGCGGACCTTGCGTTCCGTGAGTGGGCTCGATTCCCTGCCGGGTGGCGGGAGCGTGTTGACTTCGTCTTCGGTCTGACCCGCCCAGCCGATGCGTGATACTTCGTTGCCGATCACGCAGCCCGCGGTCGCGCATCGTAGCTTGACGTCGCAATCGCTGTCGGGTCCGCAGAGCGCAATCGGAAACCGCGACAGGCTCTGCCAAGTGACGCCGCCGTCCAGCGATTCCCAGGTCTTTCGTGAGTTGGGCGAGAGGGCAAACGCGCGCAGGCCCACGGCCGCCACGAGCGCACGCTCGTCCGGCGGCTTCGAGCCGGAGAGCAGCCGTCCTTGTTCGTCCGCGACGATCAGGGCCCGACCGTGGCGGTCGGCCAGAACGACCGAAAGCGAGCCGTCTTCGGCTGCAGCGAAGGATTCCAGCCGCACCGACGATTGGGTGTGTTCCCAATATTGGTCTTCGTCGTCGGAGTCGGCGCGCACCAGGTCGAGATCGTGGACATCGAAGTTCTTCCCGCCGTCGTGCGAGACGAAGGTCGCGATTGCGCCGGTCTTCGAGCGGCGACCGATGGCGTAGGCAACGCGGCCGTTCAACGAGAAGGTGAGGCCGAGAGCGCTCTCCGCCAAGGTCGGCGTGGCCGCCGCAAACAGTTCGAACTTCCCGCGCCGCGGCGCGGGATCGCTATTCTGGCGCTTGGCGCGCGGAACGACGTTGCGGGTTTCTCGACGCAAGAACATGCCGCCGGTGCTGCAGCCGGGACTCGGTGAACCGCACAGGCCGGTCGCGATCAACGCGCCGGAGGCGCCGAGCGCGAAACGAAAGCCGGCCAGGGTGCCGTAGCTCGTGAATGGTTCGGGCTCGAAGTGACGTCCTTGGTCGTCGCTTCGAAAAAACGAGATGGGCATACTGCCCGCATCGCTCGAACCGCGCACGCAGGCGAGCTCGAGCTGACGATCGAAGCCGGTCAAGCGCGCGGCGCGACAATCTTTGAGTAGGGGCAGGGCGCTCGCTTCGAGCTTACCGTCGAAGGGCCCTTGCCAAAGTTCGTAGTCGCTCGGACGACCCGACGCCGCCGCGACCTCGAGGTAACGCCCACCCAGCACGATCGCGCGGCCGTCGGCCAGGGCCGCCGCATCCGGGCCACGCGGCGGGGCAATTGCTGGCAGATCCTGGACCGAAGCCGGATCGGTGCCGGCTTCCAGGCGAGGCGGGGAGTCGGCGAAGCGATACGGGCCGAACACGGTGTCGACGCGCACGTGGCCTTGCCGATCGTGTGACAAGCCGTACGCGCCGTGGGTCTTGCCGGGTAAGAGCGACCAGCTCGCGCCCTCGTCGCGAGTCAGCCAAATGGCCTCGGGGATGGCGAGCGCCAGCCCGCTGCCGTCGCTGGCCAACTCGACGTCGACGAAAGACACCTGGGCGGGGCCAACGCGCGTGAAGGACGCTGCGCCGTCGGTGCTGCGCGACAGCGAACGATCGGCGGGGATGCCGACGATCGAACGACGGGCGGCGCTGACTCGAATCAAGGGTTCGAGCGGCGCGCTGGAGCGCACGAAAAGACCGAGCGGGTCACGCGCATCGTAGCTGGTGCCGCTCTGCCCCACGAACCGATAGCCCGCATCGCCGTCCAGCACCGCGATCAAGTCCTCGGGCGCGAGGCTCGCGCCCGAGGACAAGCCGCGTGTGACGGGATCCAGCAACCAACGCTCGCCGCGCTTACCGACGAGCAGCACGCGACCGTCGCTCAGCTTGCGCTCGGCGTGCACGGTTGCTTGCTTGGTCGGATGATAGCGGAAACTCGCCGGACTCTGGTAGCTGACCGATTGCGGGGCGCTGGCGAGCAGCAAATTGGCGGTTTGAACGGCAGGTTTGTGCGATTCCCCCGCGCACGAGAGGCCGAGCAGGCCAAGGCCCGTGACGGCGTGCCAGCGCTTCACTTCGCCTCCCGCTTCGCTGCGTGATCGTAGTCGCTCGCGGCTTGGTCGATCAACGCCAAGTCGCGAGCCGCCTTTTCTGCCTCCGCGCTGAGCGTAGCCGTGAACAGCGTCAGCCCCCAAATTCCGTTGTCACGTCGACGAAACGGGTAGCGCGTTCCGTGCGCAGTCTGCACCGTTGCGCGCTCACCTTGTATCTCGACGCGAGCCACGCCGGACATGTCTTTGCGCAGACGGTTCATCCAGCCGTTCCGCTTGGCGTAGATGGCGAGCACGTCTGCGCCGTCGGGTGCGGCGGCCTCTTCGGCGTATTCCGCGGCGAGCCGCGAACGCTCCGGCTCGGGAAAGCTGTGCAGCACGCGCTCGCGTGTTTTCTTGCGGTAGTCGCGGATGGTGTAGCAAGCGTGCTGCGCGCGCGTCTCTGTATAGGCAAAAAAATCCTGAGGGCGTCCACGGTTCACGGCGATGACGACGCGCAAATAGGCACCTTCCGGTGTGCGGTCGCTCGGGAAGGACACATGCCCCCACACGATGACCAAGAGCAGGACCGAGGCCAGACCGCCGATGACGAAGATGAGCGCGCGGCGCGTTCGCATGATTCGCGCGCTAGCTTAGAACGAATCTCGCTTTCCAGCCCGTCCGGAAAGTGTTAGCCGACGAGGCATGTGGCAATCGGCGCAGGTCGCCGTGATCGTTCCCTGCTTTCGTGAAGCGCGTTTAATCGAGCGCACGCTGGCCAGTATGCCGGCTTTTGTCGATCTGATCGTGGTCGTCGACGACGCCAGCGATGACGGCACCGCCGAAGTCGTGCTCGGGGTAGGCGATCCTCGGGTCGAACTCGTGGTCCACGCCGAGAATCGAGGCGTCGGTGCCGCCATCGTGAGCGGTTACCGCGCCGCCCTGGCGGCAGATTGCGATGTGTTGGTCGTCATGGCTGGGGATGCGCAAATGGCGCCCGAAGATTTGAGCGCGGTCGTCGAACCGGTCGCGCTCGGTCAGGCCAGCTACGTGAAGGGCAACCGTTTTCGGCACGTGCGCAAGACCGACATGCCGCTCGCGCGTCGCGTCGCGGGGCGTCTGCTCGCGCTCGCCACGCGGCTAGCCACGGGGCTCCGTGTGGACGATTGCCAGTGCGGCTACACGGCAATTTCGCGCGCTGCGGCCCTGCGTTTGCCGCTCGATGATCTGTGGCCGCGCTTCGGTTACCCGAATGACCTGCTGGGCATGCTCGCGGCACGCGCGCTGTCCGTGGTCGAGGTTCCGGTGCGACCGGTCTATGCCGACGAGCGTAGCGGAGTGCGCGCCTGGCACGCACTCAGCATTTTGCTGTTGATCGCGCGGCGCTACGTGCGTGAACGCCCGGTGCGCCGCGCGCTCTCGTCAGGCACGAATCGCGCGATCGACGATCTGCTCAGCGAAGCGGAGTGAGTGCGAAAGATCGAAGCACTCGTCGAGCTCGGTCGCGGACAGTCGCCCCGACACATCAGCGTCCGCGCCCAGCAGATCGCGGAACTGTCCCTCGCCTTGGAATGCTTGCATCGCGTTCCGCTGCACGAGCACGTACGCTTCCTGTCGGCCGAGGCCCTTGCCGATCAATGCCAGCAGGATGGCCTCGCTGAAGAACAACGAGCCGCTGCGCTCGAGGTTACGCTTCATGTTCTCAGGGTAGACGACCAAGCCCTCGACCAGTCCGGTACAGCGTTCGAGCATGAAGCCGAGCGTGGTGGTCGCGTCCGGCGCCAGCATGCGTTCTACCGAAGAGTGTGAGATATCGCGCTCGTGCCAGAGCGCGACGTTCTCCAGCGCGGGCGTGACGGCTGCGCGCACGACGCGCGCCAGGCCACACAGGTTCTCGCTGAGCACGGGGTTGCGCTTGTGCGGCATCGCGCTGGAGCCCTTTTGCCCTGCCGAAAAGCGCTCTTCGGCCTCGCCCACTTCGCTGCGCTGCCAGTGCCGCACGTTGGTCGCGAAGCGCTCCACGCCTGCAGCCAGCAAGGCCAAAGCCGCGAAGTAGTTGGCGTGACG
>DATEPG010000013.1:0-35275 GCA_035273265.1 Polyangiaceae bacterium | reverse complement strand
CACGGGCCTTCGGCCTCGTAGCGCAGAGCACAAGTCACGAGGATCGCCGCGTTGGCGATCGCCCACAGCACGAAGAACACCACCAGCGATGAGCGATTCTCCGCCAATCGGCGTAGCCGGAGCTGCCAACTGGCGGGCGGCTTGGCTGGCTTCAACGACTCCCCGTCCGGCAGTAGCCAATGCGCCTCGCTCTTGGAAATCAGATCGAAGAGCTGAGCGTCGCAGGCCGCGATGCGCTCGAATTCTTCGAAGCAGAGGTTCTTGTCGCCGTTGTCGTCGGCGGTCGACAAGAGCAAATGCGTGAGCTCTTGGACGCGGTCTTCGCGTCGACGCATGGAGGGCGCCCCGGACGCGTCCGAGCCCGCCTCTTCGTCGAGGTTCATGGCGATCATGCGCCGAACTTCTTCCGGCTCGATCCAGCCATTTCCGTCCAAATCATGAATCTGAAATGCCAGGCGGAGCTTGTCGCGCGTGCTGCCAAAGACGAGCCGGCGCACGCCCGCCAGAAATTCCTCTCGGCTGACTCGGCCGTCGCCATCGCGATCCAAAATTACCAGCATGCGCTCGGCCAAGAACGCGTTGCGAATGCGCAGCGCGCGCTGCAGATCACCAGCATCAATCAGCTGGTCCGTTCCTGCATGACCTTTGAACGCGTGCGACAAGCACTCGAGCAATCGAGGATCGAGGGAGCGCGCCGGCCGCGATGACGGGGGCACACCGAGCGGATCGTGCCTGCTAGGATTTTGCGCCAAGAGCCTCAAACCTTGATGGGCGGCAGCATGCCGATCAATAGGCATTCTGCCAAGATGTAGGCTGACTCGACCGGTCCCGCGCCCGCCGGCCCACAGAGACGCTCAGCGAGAGCCCGGACTCAGCAGCCCGATCAGCGCGCCCGCTGCGATCAGCCAAGTCGAGTTCAGCTTGAAACGAGCCAGAAGGAGGCCGCTCACGAGCGCGAGCAGCACGGTCGGCAAATCCACCAGCGCGGCGCGACACAGCTGCAGGGTGACCGCGGCCATCAACGCCAGTGACGCGACATTCACCCCATCCAGAAACGCAGCCAGCGCTGCAGAGCGGCGGATGTAGGGCAAGAGCACGCCACTGATGGCGACGAAGAAGAACGCGGGCAAAAAGATGCCGAGCGTGGCGCACACGGCGCCCGCCGTGCCTCCGAGCACGTAGCCGATGAACGTCGCCGTGGTGAACACGGGGCCGGGCGTGACCTGGCCAATCGCGATCGCGTCCAGCAATTGCGCTTCCGTCAGCCAATGGCGATGCTCCACGAAGTCGGTCCGCAGAAAGGCCAACAAAACGTAGCCACTGCCGAACAACAGCGATCCGATCTTGGCGAAGGCCAGAAACAGCCCGCCCAGGCCAAATGGCGCAGCCGCAACTTTCGTAGCGGCCAGAGCGCCGAGCGCCCCCGTCGAAGCCACGCCACCGAGTATCAGCGGCGGCGGCGTGAGTCGCTGGCGGAACAGTAGCTCCGCTGAACCGGCGAGCGCCAAGCAAAGTAGCTCGTTTGCCCCGAGCGCGGCCGCGAGCAAGGCAAGACCACCGATTACCACGAGCGAGCGGTTCTTGGCCGCCTTGGGAGTCAGGCTGAAGAGCGCCTGGGCGACGATCGCGATCATCACTGGCTTGACCCCGTACAGCATGGCGCGCGCCTGCGGCTGAGTTCCAAATTGGACGTATGCCCAGGCGAAACCGCCGGTGATCGCGGCTGCCGGCAAGATGAAGGCAGCTCCGGCTACAACTAGACCTGACCAGCCTGCGCGTTGCTGGCCGATGTGAATGGCCATCTCCGTCGAGTTCGGACCCGGAATCAAGTGGGTGACGCCGAGGAGATCGAGGAACTCGGCGTGTGTCAACCACCCCCTCCGGCGCACGACTTCATCCTCCATCATCGCAATGTGCGCCGCGGGCCCGCCAAACGCCGTCAGCCCCAGACGCAGGAATAGCAGCGCTAGCTCGCGAAGCGCCGGCTTTGGAAGGCGAAGAGATCCACTAGCTCGCTCGCGCATCTCGCGCATCGGCTGGCATGTGAATGGCAGTGAAGAGAAACCCGCCCTGCTGGCGCCAACGCCCGCGAAAACCGTCGCCTCGAACCAGCGGTCCGGCGTCGATCAAAAGTTGTGCGAAAAAATCACCCTGGGGCTCCAGCTCGATGGATACGTCGGAGAACCCCAGGAATTCGCGGGTGCGGTAGAATTGGCACTTGTAGAAGGCCTCCTTGGCCGAAAAGATCAAGCGCGCCGCCAGCAGGGGCGGCATCGAGCCGAGCGCGTTCATCTCGGCTTCCGTGGCGATACGTTTGGCAACTGCGAGCTCCAGCGGCTTGGCTGGTTCGACGTCGATGCCGACGCCGGCGTAGTTCGCCTGCCAAGCGACCGCGGCGAGACACAATTCATTGGTGTGCGTGATGCTGCCAACCACTCCCGCTGGCCAAAGGGGCTCACGCTTGCTGCCGGTCAGTAGCGGCCGGTCGGAAATTCCCAAGCGTCTCAACGCCGCGCGCGCGCATTGCCTACCTCGGCTAAATTCGAGCCGACGCTTTTCTACCGCGGACACGACGAGCTCGGACTCTTCGGCGAACAAAGGCAAGCCCGGCTCGCGCGGATCGCCCCATTCGACCGCGAAATCAGCCGGAAGGGCGTCATCGAACATGGTTTTGCACCACGAGCTTCAGCATCGCGCTAGCCAAGAATTCGTGCCGGGTCGATGCCCAGCTGCTGAACGAGGAAGCCCCACAGATCGGCCCATTCTTCGATTTGTTTGGTCGTGGGCTTGCCGGCGCCGTGACCGGCTTTGGTGTCGATGCGGATCAAGATTGGCGCCGGGCCAGCTTGAGCGTGCTGGAGTGCGGCTGCGAACTTGTAGCTGTGCAGAGGCACGACGCGGTCGTCGTGGTCGGCGGTGTAAATCAAGGTAGACGGGTAGGCGGTGCCCGGCTTGGTATTGTGGTACGGCGAGTAGGCGCGAAGAGCCGCAAATTCGCCGGCATCTTTCGGCGAACCGTAGTCCGATTCCCAGGCCCAACCGATCGTGAATTGGTTGAAGCGCAGCATGTCGAGCACGCCCACGCCGGGCAGAGCCGCGCCGAACAGCTCGGGACGCTGAGTGATTGCCGCGCCGACCAAGAGTCCGCCGTTGCTGCGACCACCGATCGCCAACTTCGATCTTCGAGTGTAGCCGCTCTTCGTCAAGTACTCGGCGGCGGCGATGAAGTCGTCGAATACGTTTTGCTTGTGCAGCTTGATGCCGGCCTCGTGCCAGCTAGCTCCGAACTCGCCTCCGCCGCGCAGGTTGGGCACGGCCAAGATCCCGCCGAGCTCCATCCACACCAAGTTGGGCACGCTGAAGCTAGGCGTGAGCGAGATCTCGAAGCCGCCGTAACCATACAGGTAGGTCGGAGCTTGACCGTCGTGGGCGAGCCCCTTACGCGCGCATAGAAACATCGGAACTTTGGTGCCATCGGCGCTCTGATACCAGATTTGCTTGGTCTCGTAGCTGTCCGGATCGAAGGCAACCCGCGGACGGCGCCACAAGCTCGTTTTACCGGACTGGACGTCGAGCTTCCAAATCTCGGTCGGAACCGAAAAGCCGCTGTACCAGAAATAGGTTTCGCGATCGCGGCGCTTGCCGGAGAAGCCGCCCGCGCTTCCCATCCCGGGCAATGCAAGCTCACGCTCGAGCGTGCCGTCGAGCCGATGGATGGTGACTTTGGTATGCGCGTCGTCTAGCCGCGTCACGATCAAGCGATCGCCGACCGCGCTGACCGATTCGAGCGTGTCCTCGCCTTCAGCGATCAGTTCGCGCCAGGCAGCCTTCTCGGGCTTGTGCACGTCGATCGCAATCACTCGGCGGCGCGAGGCGGAGTCGTCGGTGAGAAACCAGAGCGTATCGCCCTCGTTGCCGAGGAACTCGAACTTTGCGGTAAAATCGGGCAAAAGCTCGATGGTTTTGCGCGCGGCAGCAGGCAGGCGCAGATCTTGAACGAAGACGCAGTTCTTGGGATCGGTGCCGACGCTGACGGACAAGATCAGCCAGCGGCCATCCTCGCTGACGGTGGCGCCGAAGCCCCACTCTTTATGATCGGGCCGGGCGTAGATCAGCGTATCGGCCGACTGTGGTTGACCAAGCCGGTGATAGTACACCTTCTGGTCGTAGTTCTGGCCGGTAAGCTCGTCGCCCGGCTTGGGCTCATCGAAGCGCGCATAGTAAAAGCCACGATCGTCGTGGCTCCAGCTGGCACCACTGAACTTGACCCAGCGCAGCACGTCGCTGGTGTCCGTCGCGCTGGCCACGTCGCGCACGCGCCAGACCTGCCAATCGGAGCCGGCCTCCGCCAAGCCGTAGGCCATCCGCTTGCCGTCGTTGCTGAACGCCAGGTGACCGAGAGCCACGGTGCCGTCCGCGGATAGCCGATTGGGGTCGAGCAGCGGCGTGCGCTCACCGGCATCATTCAGCGTGTAGAGCACGGCTTGGTTTTGCAGGCCGTCGTTGTGCGCCACGACCAGCCGCGAGCCTTCGAGCGAGGGAGCACCCCAGCGCTCGTAGTTCCAAAGCTCGCGCAAGCGGCGCTCGAGCGCTGGACGTGCGCCAATCTTCGAAAACTGCTCGTTGGTGAGGGCGTTTTGCTGGTCGATCCAGCGGCGCGTGTCCGGCGAGTCCATCGCTTCCAGCCAGCGGTAGGGATCGCTCACGGTCACGCCGTGGTAGCTATCTTGCTGCGTGCCCCGCGGGGCGTCCGGGTAGCGGAGGCCGTGCGGCACAGCGGGCGCTGCCGACGCCAGGGGCGGAGCCGGCGCGGTTACCCGAGTCATCGCTTCACCTGGAAGCGCTTGGCGCGCGGGGTGACAGCCCAGCGACAACGTGAGCTTACATAGGAAGAACGCGGCAAGCAGACCTCGTGGCATGACACGAGGGGAACTCTATCACTTTATCGGCATCCGTCAGCGACGTCACCAGGAACCCAGGCCAACGCACCTGCGCGGCGCCCCCCCCCGTGGGCCTGGCTCCGACCGCTCGCGCTCGGCACGAGAACCGGTCGAAGGCCGCTCTGCCGTCGACCGGTCTCGCTCAGGCATCCCCTCCGGCTAGTTGACGTAGAATTTCATATGCTCTTGACCGCACGTGGACACGACATCGATCGTGTGCCAGCCACTCGGCAACTTGTGTAGAAACTGAGTGTTGAAGTTGTCGTAGAACGTGGCCGCGCCGACCGAGTTGGTCGTATCGAATGCCCATTTGACGGTGTGCATCCCGCCCGGACAGGTCACCGTGAAGCTCACCTTGAAGTAGTTGTTGTTGGCGCTGCCCGAGATCGGATACGCGATGCTGACGGGTGGATTGACCACCGCCGAACTCGCTCCCGCCGCGAGCAAGCCAACCAAGAGCGCCCCTGACGTGATTAGCTTCTTCATTCCAACCTCTCCTTTTGTCGAGGAGTCGTAGTGCCGGCAGCCGCTGCGGCGAACGCAGCAGCTCGGCTCGCTAGACTCCCCGAGTGCCCGCGAGTCTTTCCGATTTCGGAGATCTTCCGCAAGGGCCAATCGCCAGCAATTGGAGCAACACCTATGCGCGTAATCCGCCACCGCCTGCGCATGAGTCCAGCGCGTGGATTGCCCCACGCACGCTCGAGTGCGGCGTGATCCGTCGCCTCATCCACGGCGGCCGAACGCACACAGCGCGTGTCCACATGGGCACAAAGCGCGCACGCATCTCCTAGATTTTCGGCGCATTTTCTGCGTTCGGGCACTGGGCACAGCAACTGCAAAGAGCTCCGAACATGCGGCGAAGCCCTTTGATCTCGAGTCTCGTGTGTGCGATCTGGATTTTTGCCGCGACCACGCGCGCCGCGCCAGCGCCTCGCATCGAGGTCGCGTTCGCCATGGATGCCACAGGGTCGATGGGGCCGTACATCGAGCAGGCGCGAGCACGCATTGGACAAATCGCGCACAGTCTTGCCGAGGGTGAACCAAAGCCGGATGTGCGCTTCGCGCTGGTGACGTTCCGAGACAAGGGCGACGAGTTCGTCACCCGAGTCAAACCGTTCACCCCGAAGTTGGAGGAGATGAAGGCGTACCTCGACGCTGCCGAAGCCGGCGGCGGCGGTGATACGCCCGAAGCGGTGCTCGAAGGACTGAAAGCTGCGCTCATCGAGCTCGCCTGGACGCCCAAGCCCAGCCAAGGCGACGAGAACGTGGTGCGCCTGATCTACCTCGTGGGTGACGCGCCCGCGCAGCACTACGCTGACGGCCCGAACGAGTCATGGCTCGCGCGCGAGGCGCGCAGCCGCGGCATCGTGCTTCATAGCATCGCGTGCGGCACGGACACGAGCCTGGAGGCGACCTTTGACGCCCTGGCGCGCCACACCGAAGGGCGTTTTTTTCGGCTCGATGCGTCGGCGCGCAGCGTGGCTCAGGGCCTGGCGGGGCCAGACTCCAGGCTCTCGGGCACGCTCACCGATACCACACGCGCTTACTCGTCTTCGATCGGCGTGGACTACACGGGCAGCGGCGAGCAGGTAAAGGCGGTGCCCCTCGCCGGCATCGAGACGCTCGGCGATCGCTCGGGGCTGCTCGGCGCACACGTGCGTTGGGCGCGCACGGGCCGTGTTTGGAGCGCGCTGTGGCAGGCGCACGTCAGCGCGTTGCCGGCCGCCGAGCAGCCGCCTGTGCCGGCGGTCGACTTCTCGAAAGAGCAGGTACTGGTGCTCGGTGGCAGCGACGCAGGCCTCGACCTTCTGAGAGTGGAGCGGCAGGGCGCGCGTCGTGTTGCCCAGGTGAAGCCGGCGGCCTCGGCCGGAGTTCGGTTCTTCGTAGTCGAAGCAGGCAAGAAGTGATGAGCACGGACCACCGAGCCTCGCTTGGCAAGCTGTGCGGATTTGCGTTACTCGCCAGCAGCCTCGCCTCGTGCAGCGCGGGGGAATCGCCTGGCGGTCAGCTCAAAGTCCGCGATCCGGTCGTGCTCGGCGCACAGCGAGTCAGCCGTGAAACCATGGCATTCAGCAGCAGCGAGCCTCCTGCCCTGGAAGCCGGCGAAGCGCGCGGCCCGAACAGCGAGGCAACGCGCCTCGTGTACTCGAACGTGAAAGCCGTAGTCCGCTCCGGAAGCGCCGAGATCCGCGTGATCGACGTGGTCAGCAACGACGGCCTCGCGCCGGTCGACTTCACGTACAGCTTTCCACTGCCGAGTGACGCCACGGTGAGCGAGCTCGCTTACTTCAGCAACGGCAAGCGCGTACGCGCAAGCGCCCAGGAAAAGACCCAGGCCAAGGCCAACTTCGAGCAAGCCTTGGCCCGCGGCGAGAGCGCCACGCTCAGCGAAAGCACCGGCAATTCTCGATTCAGTGTGGCGATGTCACCGCTCGCGCCGGGTGAGTCGCGGCGCGTGGAGCTGTCTTACGTGCAGAGTCTGGAATCCTTCGGCGCTCAGCGCAGCTTGACCTTTCCAGCCGCGCACTCGCTGCGACGCGGTGAACCGACGCTCGACTTCGAGGTCGACATCGAAGCAGACGCAGAGCTCTCCGCGGTCGCGTCCTTGAACCATCCGGATGCTCGCCTGGTGAAACTCGACGCGAACACGGAACGCGTGCTGCTCAACCGCACCGCCAGCTCGCTAGGGCAAGATTTGGTAGTGCGTTGGACCGAGCGCGCCGATCCGCTCGAACTCTCGGTCCGCGCGGTTGCTGGCACGGCCACCGAGCCCGGCTTTGCGCAAGTGGACTTTGCATTCAACGCCGATTCGTTGAGATCTCGAGAGCCCGCGCGAGACTTCGTGTTCGTGGTCGATACTTCTCTATCGATGGCGGGTGAAGCGCTCGAGCAAGCCAAGCAGCTGGTCGAGCGCTCGCTCGAGCAGCTGACCTTGCGGGATCGTTTGGCGATGATCCAGTTCGACGACCGACTCACGAGCTGGGGCGCGCTCAGCCAGGCCTCAGTCGAGGCCAAGGCGCAGGCGCTGAGCGAGCTGCGCCCCAAGCGAGCGGCGGGACTTTCGAACGTAGAAGCAGCCATCGACCGCGCGCGCGAACTGCTCAGCGACTCGAAAAATCCGGTTCTGGTCCTGGTGACCGATGGCCAATCGACGGTCGGCGACGAGCCCGATCGACTGCTGCCGGCCTCCAAGCCCAGCGACTTCGCAAGCACGAGAGTAATCGTCCTACTGCTGAACTATCCCTCGCGCCAACCGCAGCTCGAGCGGTTGTTTCCGCAGGCAACGCTCCGCTTCTTGCCGAGCGGCGACGCCGGTCGTGAGTCATTGCGTTCGCTGGCCCAGCTCGTCGCTGCGCCGGTGCTCGAGGACGTGCAGGTTGCGATTGACGGCATGGCGGAGGACAATCGCTACGGCAAGCTCTCGGGGCGACTCGCGCTCGGCGAACGGATCCACGTCGTGGGTCGCTCGAACGCTGCGACGCTCAAGGCCAGCGTGACCGCTACCTTGCACGGTCAGCCCGTGCACTTCGAAAAGACCGTGCAGCTGAGCGAGCGCGAAACCGACCGCGTGAGCGTGCCGCGTGAGTGGGCGCGAACCAAGCTGACAGCGCTCGAGGCGCGTTTCGCTACCGAACCGGACCTCCAAGTTCGGGCGGAAGCCAGCAAACTCGCCCAGCAATTCGGGCTCGTTTCCGCGTTTACCAGCTTGCTGGCGACGGATGCGCTATCGCCCGATCGAATCGCACCGGGCGACCCGGAGCTACGCATTGTCGCGCCGCGCGGCGTTGGCGCAGTGATCGCCGTCTTGCCTTGGGGTGACCAGGTGAACTGCACCTGGCACGCAGCAGAAGGACTCTGGCTAGGCCGCTTCTTGGTGCCCCGTAGCGTGGCTGACGGCTTGTACCGAGTAGGCGTGTTCACCAAGAATCAGGGCAGGACCCGGCGCCGGAGCAGCTTGTTCCTGCGCGTCGACAGCAAAGCCCCGCACTATCGGCTGCAGGTCGCCCCGAACGACCGAGGCATCGAACTGACTGCCCTACCCGAAGCGGAGGTCTTCGACCGCAGCGGCGATAGCATTCGCCTCGCTCTGGTGGACGTGAAGAGCGTGAGCGTGGAAATCACCGGCGTGGTCTACTCTCTCACGCCCACGACGCTCGGCAGGTGGCAAACGACCTTGCCGCGGCCGGCCGACGGCCTGCATCGCGTGGCGCTGGTGGCGACCGACTACGCGCAAAACAGCTCGCGCAGTGAGAGCCAAATCACGGTCGATGGCGCCAAGCGCAGCGCAGCGATCTACCGGACAAAAGCCAGTATTTCGACGACAGCCCCAGCCATCTTGGCAGCCCGAGCGAGCGAGCCGAACGCTCCGCCTGGGGCGCAATCGATCGCCGGCGTACGCTGCTGGTTCGGTCGAACGGCGCGCAGGGCCGAGCTGCGCGTGGGCGGCCAGCACGTCGAGTTGTTCGACGGATTTCTGCGCATCGATGAGCGCGACGTCACCCCCTGCAGCGGACTACCCGCCGCACACCCGATCGCGATCGCGCCCACCCCCGATGCAAGAGCGTTCGTTGTCGGATTCCGCGACGGGACTCGCAACGTGTATCGTGCAGGCGCGTTCGAACCAGCAGGGCCTCTGACGAAGGCCGAACTGCGCGCGCTTGCTCCGCCCACGCAGCCGGCCATTCCGAGCAATGTGTCAGCCGGAGAGCTGCCCTCGAGCAACGTCTCCGCGCTGGCCACCTTTCAGGGCAAGCTCGTCGTGGGCAGCTTCGACGGCGGAGCGTTCAGTATCGACGCGGCCGAACAGATCACGCAGCTTGAAGGCGCGCCGCGTTTCATCAATGCGCTCTTGGCCGAACCAGAGGCACTTTGGCTCGCCAGCGCAACCGGCCTTTTCCAGCTGAAGGACGGCGAGAGCCGCGAGCTCCCCTTGGGCTTCGCCGCCTCACACGTCAACGGCCTGGCGCGCGCCAAAGACGGAACGCTATGGCTCGCAACGAGCGACGGCCTGTTGGGTCTACGAGGACAAAGCTGGCGCAAGCTCGACGAACGTCAGGGGCTGCCCAGCCGGATTGTGTACGCAGTCAGCGAGGGCGCGGACGGCACGCTCTGGGCCGGCACCGCAGCAGGCGTGGCGCGCATCCGCCGGGACGGCGTCGAGACTTTCAGCGTCGAAAGTGGTGCACTACCTCATCGTTGGGTGACCGCGCTGCTGGCCGACGAAGGCGGCACGTACGTCGGCACCTATCAAGGCGGCGTCACTCGCCTGGACTCGAGCGGCGCCAGCCCTGTCCCCGGCACGGGATCGCTGTGGCTCAATCCTCATGGCCTTGGCCGGCTCGGCTCGCGACTCTATGCGGCGAGTATGGGCGACGGCTTGGTCGCTTTCGGTCTAGGGCCAAAGGCCAGCCAGCTACCGGCGACGAGACTCGGACCACTGCCGAGCACCGACGTCACGGCGGTGAAAGCCTTCGCTGGCTCGCTCTGGGTCGGGACTCGCGCCGGCCTCGCGCGCCTGCCGCAATGACCCCTCCGCGTGTCACTCGGGCCCGCTTGCCGCACGGCGCGCGCGCCAGGCATCGATGCTGAAGCGGCCTGGTGCTTGCGTGGTGAGGTGCACACAAACGCCAAACAAGCACAGATTCTTGACTAGGTTCGAGCGTTGAAACACCGTCCACAGCCAAGCAGCGTCGACTGGAATGCCGGGCGGGACCTGGAATACACCGGGAACGTGAACGACCAGCGTAACGATGAACACGAACGCACCGAGTAGCCGGGCCCCGAGTTGCATCCGGTAGCCCGTGAGGATGGAGAGGCCGCCGATCAGCAGCACCAATCCACTGAAGCGCGAAGCGAGCGTGGGGTAGCCGACCCAGGCCGGCATGAAGTGCTGAATCAGGCGATCGTCCAGCAGGTGCTCGCTACCGAGACCGAGAAATATCGTCGAAAAAAGGCCGCGAAAAATCAGATCACGCGTGTCATTGTTCACCCGTCGTTCGAAGCCGGCAATGAGTCGGAGCATCGTTCTTGCTCAGCGGCGCCCGACCTTGGGCAGCGCCGCGTGCACGGCCTGTTGGATATCGCACAGGCGGACGGAGCTGAGCGCCTGTGCGTCGTCGCTGACGAGATCGAAGCGGTCGCGGGCGACGCCGCCCTCGGTGCGAATCTCGGAAGCGTGAATGTGCACGTCTTGCGCGTGGAGCGCGTTGCTGATCGCGTTCAACAAGCCTTCCGAGTCTGGGGCTTCGACGAGCAAGGTCGCTTCACCGCGGCGCAGCGCCTCGAGTTCGAAGTACACGCGAGTTGCCGGCGAGCTGGAAGTGGGGATGGAACTCGGCCGTGACGCGGCAAGCACGTCTTCCGCCACGAGTTCGGAGAGCGTTTGTAGAAATGCTGCGAGTTCGGCGGAGCCGATGCCGAGACTGGCGTCACCCATCGTGTGCTTCAGCTCGAAGAAGTCGACGGCTTCGGATTGGCCGTCAGCGCGCCGACGGCAATACACCTTGGCGTTGCGAATACTCAAGCCGTGGACCAATAGGGCGTCAGTGACCAGGGCCAGCAGGCCGGGACGATCCTCGGCCACGACGCAGACCTGCTCTCCGGAAGGGCCGCCGCAAATTTCGGCATGGACCAGGTGCGAGCCTCGGCGTGCCACCACTTCGGCGTGGGCGAGGACCTCGCTGGCCGAAAAGGCACGAGCGTAAGCCGCGGGCATGGTGTCGAGAAACTCTGTCATTTTCGATGTGCGAAGCGCCGTGGGAGGGGGTACGAAGCGAGCCTTCCACAGTCTTTGCCCGGGCAGAGCGAGAGAGCAAGATCGTTCGGACGCGACGTGCGCACAATGATTGGCTTCTCGGTGCACGAAACAATCGAAATCCGCGGCCAACGACGGCTGGGGCGATCGCCTCTGCTGGTGTATGGTCCCCCCGCCGTTGCGGACAACGGGGACTGGCGGACGACTTGCTCTTCAATACTGGGCGCTTTGCGCTGTTTTTCTCGCTCGTATTCCTAGCCAACTGGCTCTTGGGCAAGCGCTGGCGCGCACAAAATGTGGTCCTGGTCATCGCCAGCCAATGGTTTTACGCCTGCTGGGACTACCGCTTCTTGAGCCTGCTCTGGTTCTCGATGCTGGTCGACTACTTCGTGGCCCGCAGGCTCGATGCGGACACGGACGAGCGCCGTCGAAAGTGGCTGATCACGCTCAGCGTGTCGGTGCAGCTCGGCATCTTGGGTGTATTCAAGTACCTCAACTTTTTCATCGCCAGCGCCGCTCCGCTATTGCAGCGGCTTGGCCTTGGGGAGCATCCGCTCGTTCTCCGCATCGTGCTGCCCGTTGGGATCTCGTTCTACACGTTTCAGACCATGAGCTACACGATCGACGTGTACCGGCGAGTGATCCCTGCCGAGCGCAACCTGCTTTCGTTCGCCACCTTCGTGTCGTTGTTTCCGCAACTGGTGGCGGGCCCGATCGAGCGTGCGCGGCGGATCCTGCCGCAGATCAACGCTCCGCGCAGCTTGCCGCCGGAGGCGCTGTACGCGGGGGCCAAGCTGATCTTGTTCGGTCTGTATAAAAAGGTATTCATCGCCGACAACCTGGCAGTCATCGTCGACCAAGCCTTCTCGGATCCAGCAAAGCTGACTCGCGCCGAAGCGATCTTGGCCTTGTATGCCTTTGCATTTCAGATCTATGGAGATTTCTCGGGCTATACGGACATTGCGCGCGGCACGGCCAAGTTGCTCGGCTTCGACTTCGCGCTCAATTTCCGGCACCCCTACCTGGCTCGAAACCCGAGTGATTTCTGGCAACGCTGGCACATCAGCTTGTCGAGTTGGCTGCGCGACTATCTGTACATCCCACTGGGCGGGAACCAGCGCGGAACGGCGCGCACCTTGCTCAATCTTTTCTTGACCATGCTGCTCGGTGGCTTGTGGCATGGCGCCTCTTGGACATTCGTGCTGTGGGGCGCGTACCACGGACTGCTGCTGGTCGCGCATCGACTGCTGAAGCCGGTGTTGAGTCACGTTCGGCCGAGCGGTGGCGTGGCGGGCGGGCTTTGGAGTGCGCTGCGCTGCGCCCTGATGTTCCATTTGGTCGTGCTGGGCTGGCTGCCGTTTCGTGCGCGTAGTCTGCTCGAGGTCAAAGAGATCTTGATCGGCATTGCTCAGCGCGGCGGAGCACTCGGCGCGGCGTCCAGCTCAGCCAAGTGGTTGTGCGCGTGCACCGCTCTGCTGCTGTTGCTCGAGCTGGCCGAGGAGCTGAGACCGAATTTCCTGGAGCGCCGACAGTTCTGGGCACGCGGCTTGGTCTATGCGGCGGTATTGTCGTCGATCTTGATTGCTGGAGCCCCCGGTGGACAAACCTTCATCTATTTCCAGTTTTAGCTGGCGGAGTCTGCCGTTTGGCGCGCTCTTCGCGGTCGTACTGCTCGTGGGCTTGGAGCTCGGCACGCGCGCCTTCTTCAAGCCGCCCTTCGTCTCACTCGAGACGTACACGGCTCACTACCCTGCCGCCCCCCAGTACGGGTTCGAGGGCTCGCGTGCCTGCTTCCCAGTCCTGGAGCAGATGAGCTGCCGAGCCACGCAGGACATGAACATCATCCCGCAAGACTTTCCGAGAAAAAAACCGTCCGCAGAGCTGCGCATCATCGTCATTGGCGCGTCGATCTCTTGGGAGGGTCCAAAATCCAACCGAAGCGACGGCAACTATCCGAGCCGCACGCTCGAGCTGCTCGAGCACGACCATCCGGGTCAGGCGCTGCGTTTGATTAATTTGTCCGTGCCCGGCTTCGGCACTGCGCGCCAAGTCGTACGTTTTCAAGAAGCGCTCGAATACGACGCAGATCTATTCATCATTCACGCGCACGACACCAACGAGATCCGGGAGGACCAACGCCGCGCCTACGTGCGCAGTCTGCACTCGGGCATCGCGGGCAAGCTCTTGTACTCGAACGCGGTAGTGGTGCTGAAGAAAGCATGGTCCACGGCGCTCGGAGTGCCCACGCCACGCCCGGTGGTCCCCGATGCCGAGCAGGAGGACGAAGAGGCAAAGGCCGAACGCTGGCGGCGCGGCTTGAGGCTCAACCTGCAAACCATGCTGGATTTGGCCAAGTCGCGCTCCATCCCGGTGATCTTGGTCGGAGCCAGCCGAGGCAATACCAACGGCCGCGACCGCCCCCTGAACGTCCACCTGCGCACACGAGTCAGCGGGTCAGCCGTGCAATTTCTCGATGTACCTGGCCTGTTTCGCGCCGAGATCGAGCAAAAACACCGGCGATTTCACAAGGACAACGTCCACTACAACGCGGAAGGATCGCGCCGGGTCGCCGCCGCACTAGCGCCCCTGGTAGAGGCCGCGCTGCCGCGCTTGCGCTGAGGCCCTTGTCGCCTGGAGAGCCGCGCACCGGCGGACGTCAACCTTGGGAGCCGGTGGCGCCGATACGCCCAGGCATGAATGTACTGTTCATGTCGGGCCATACCGACGATGCCATCATTCACCGGAGTGCTGAGCTCGGCGCTAAAGCGTGCGTTTGAGCCAACTTTGCAAAGGCTTCAGGAAGGTCTGCTTCCAGCGGAAGCCGAAATACGGATCCGCCTCACCGAGCTCCGGGTGGTGTTCGATGTCGACGTGGTCCGCGCGTTCGAACAGCGAAACGGTATCGAACATAGCCTGGCCGAAGCCCGTACCTTCCACGTACACCAGCACGTCTCCGCGGAACGCGCCCACGTTTCGGTAGTGCGTGTCGTCTCGCCCGGCTAGGCCACAAGACAGATCGCGCAGCGCCGCGAGCGAGCCGTAGTTGTCGAACAGCGGCCCCACGAGCTGCAGGCGTTGCTCGTTCGTATAAACGAAGCGCTGGTTCGCAAGGTCGACCTTGTTGCGGATGAAGCCCGGCGTGGGTGCCAGCGCACCAACCGGCGGCGGGGTGCCGAACACGTAAAACATGGATTGTTGGTTGGTCGTGCCGGGCGGAAAGAACGCAAATGGCGAGGTCGCGCTCGGGTTCGCCTGCGCCAGCTGCAGCACCCCACGGAGCACTGCGACGCTCGGGTCGAACAGCGCTCCGCCGGCGATTGCCGCCTCTACTGAGGTACAAATGGCATCGTTGTGCGAAGCGATCACCGGATCCTCCGTGAAGAAGGTGCCTTCGTACAAGAACACGCCAGCGAACTCGCGCGGCGCGCGGTTCACGGTCGCCAACGCGGCATTGGATCCGGCAGAGAAGCCGCCGACAACCGGCTTTTGGCGGGGATTGAACGACTTCAGCAACGACAACGCAAACAGCGCGTCGCTCGAGTAGGCATCGAAGTTCCAGTGCGCCACGGCGCTGCAGTCCGCGCCCGCTTCGCAGGCCCCGACCGGCAAACCCGTGCGGCGTTGATCGACCAGCCAGACGTCGTAGCCCGCCTTGGCCAGCTCGCCCGCGGCCGACTTCCCGTACTCGCCGGTCTCGCTGATTTCGTAGAACTGACCGGGCAGCGAAAACGGACTCAAGAGCAGCACCGGCCCAGCACGCCCACCATGTGTTCGACTCACATGGGTGATGGCGAAACGATTCAGCTGCTGATGGTCGACTTCGACCTGATACACGACGCGCTCGAGCGAGGGCTGCGGGTGCGTGATGTTCGCCGACAGTACGTCGTAGGCGCCGAAGGCGTTGAGTGTGCAAGCTGCAAGCAGAGCTGCGGGTCCGATCATAGACTCGATATTAAAGGAACCGAAGCCGGGCAGTCCGTAGGCATTTTTCGAAGTTGATGCGCTCCAAAATGAGACACCGACTCACATTGAGATTCTTCACTCTAAGGTATGACATCATCAGACATCGTATCTTCGCACTTTCATACTAGTCAGGCTTGCGCGAAGCGAGCACTTCTCGCACCCGCCCGCTGGCATGGCGTCGCGCGCGTTGATCACGAGGTTCAACAGTACTTGATCGATTTGGCCTGGGTCGGCCTTCACGCGGGGCAACGCTCGCGCATGGTGGGTCACGACCTCGATAGATCTGCGGCTCTCTCGCCTGCTCGGCGAATCGACTCGATGTCTCCGCGCAGCGGTCGATTGGCTTCAGATCGCTCAAAGCGGCGGATCGCTGTAACGCAGTCACCGACGGAGAATGGCGAGTTTCGCCACGATGCCGGCCTCGTTCCTCGAATGGGTGGTACACTGACCCGCGTGGCAACAACCAAACTCGAGCGCGTCGTTCAAGCTCGCATGCAGCTACGAGAGCGCTGGGAGGCGCGAACTCGAGCCACCCCGGGGATGACCGACCCGAGCCCGCTCGGCAGCGGCAAAAGCAATCGCCACGGGATGCCCCAATTGCCGGTCGGGCAAAGCCCGAGCAAGAAGTGGCCCGTGCTGGATTTGGGGATCTTGCCCGAGGTCACCCGTGAGTCGTTCCGCCTCACCATCGACGGCGCGGTGGAAGTACCACTCGTGCTCGGCTTCCGCGAACTCCTGGAGCTCCCGCAGGTGGAGGACGTGAGCGACTTTCACTGTGTCACCACCTGGTCCAAGTTCGATTTGGCCTGGAAAGGTGTGCGAGTCTCGGAGCTGCTCGCGCTCGCGCGCCCGCTGGATAGTGCCCTGGCGCTGATGGCGCACGCCAGTGACCAGTACACGACGAACGTGACGCTGGAGGAAGCGCTGAAACCGGACGTGCTCTTGGTCTACCAGGTGGACGGAGCTCCCCTGCCTCGCGAGCATGGTGGTCCAGTGCGCATGATCACTCCCCAGCTGTATGCGTGGAAGGGAGCCAAGTGGATCAATCGAATCGAGCTGCTGACCGAGAACGCGCCCGGCTTTTGGGAGCAACGCGGTTACTCCATGACCGCGCACCCCTGGCGCGATGACCGCTACGGCTGAGGCGAAGGCCTCAGGAAGCACTCTCGAAACCGAGCTGCGGCTATCGCTCTGGGGATGAACGGCATTTCCCGTGGGGATGGCAGCGCTTTCAGGCGCCGAGGCGAGGCTTGGTCGGAAGCCACGGCCCTTCTGCGCTCGAGCTTTCGCGTGCGACTGGGTGGTCCCTTCCGGGGCGCGTGGCTGGCCAACCTGAGCTGTCGCTTGGCCGAGCTGCAGGTCTCGATTGACCATGTGCACGCGCGACTCACCGCCGACGACATCTGGATAGCAGAGCTGCACGTGCTCGGCTCGAAGCAAGCCCAGGACCCGCTCGGCATCGACTATGCCGCGCTCGCAGAGGAGACGGATATCGGCGCCCAGCCCGTGTTCGCGATCGATTCGTACCGCCTGCTCGAGTCACGCGACTATGGCGGCACGCTGATGCTAACGCTCGAGGCTCCTGACTCGCTCGGTCTGCTCGGTTCGCTGCTCGCTCGCCTAGCGCTAGTCGGCTTGGTGCCGGTCGAATTGCACATCGAGACCAAAGCCGGACGCGCCTACGATTCGCTCTGGTTGCATGCCGCCGATGGCACCCCCCCGACCAGTGAGCTACGGGGCACCCTTTGCCGGCTTCTCGATCGAAGTTGCAACATGCCGTAAAGAAGGCTGCAACATCGCAGCGCTCGCAGCTGATGCAGGTTGGCTTGCGTCAAATCGAGACCGGATTCGGGCTTGTGCCGCGCCTCGGTCATCGGTGAAGCTGTACGGCTAAGGGTCCGTCGGCCAGCGCCGTAGGATGAGTGACGGAGCGGATCAACGTGGCGAGCCAGACGCAGTATTCCGCCAACGAGAGCGGGGCCATTCGAGTTCTCGTCGTCGACGACGACAGCGTCCTCGTGCGCGCCCTGCAACGTGTGCTCGGCTTGCAGGGATTCGAGGTCGACACCGCGCTCGACGGACGCGCGGCGCTCAACCGGCTCGCAAATAGCGAGTACGACGTGATGCTGCTCGACCTCCGCATGGGCAGCATGGACGGCATGGAGGTCTACGCCATGGCGCAGCAGGGCTCGGCCCCTGCCACCATCATTCATTCGGCGCACATCGACGTACGCACTGCGGTCGTAGCTACGCGCGCCGGGGTGCAAGACGTGATGCAGAAGCCGGTACCGGAGGAAGTGCTCGCGGCGCGCATCCGCGAGCTTTCGGCCCAACGGCGCGCCACACGCGGCCAGAGTGCTGCCAGTTCCGAGCCTTCAGCACTCGAAGAATCATTGCTGAAGCTGGTCGGTGCGAGCGAAAAAGCTCGCGACCTACGCGAGCACGTGCGGCGCGTCGCGCAGTTTCGCGACGTGTCGGTGCTGATTCAGGGTCCGACCGGGACGGGCAAAGAACTCGTCGCCCAAGCCGTGCACGCGCTCACCTGTCCCAACGAGCCGTTCGTGAGCGTCAACTGCGCCGCGGTGCCGGAACAGCTATTCGAAAGTGAACTATTCGGACACGAAGCCGGCGCGTTCACCAGCGCACGCTCGTCCCACGTCGGCCTGTTCGAAGAAGCCGGGCAGGGCACGCTATTTCTGGATGAAATCGGCGAGATGCCGCTCGCGCTGCAAGCCAAGCTGCTACGCGTCTTGGAGATCCGCCAGTTTCGCCGCGTCGGCGGCACGCGCACGCGCGTCTTTGCCGCGCGCGTCGTCAGCGCCACGAACCGCGCGCTCGATTCCTCGCTCGGCGGCTCGATGCGCGCGGACTTGTTCTTTCGACTTGCCGGCTACGCGATTCGCACTCCTCTCCTGAGCGAACGCATTTCGGACATCCCCGAGCTGGCACGCCACTTTCTGCTCGAGTTCGCCAAGCGTCATCAAGTGGGCAGGATGAGCCTGAGTCCGCAAGCGCTCGAGGCGCTGCTCGCGCACCCCTGGCCAGGAAACGTGCGTGAGCTGCGGGCCGTCGTGGAAAACGCGACCATCGTCGCCCACGACGGCCTCGTCCAGCGAACGGATATCGAGCTCGCATTACAGGCGCGATGCAGTGCCGCAGCGGCAACCGGCGAGTCCTGGCAAGGTCCCAGTCTGGCGCGCACGGCGCAAACGAACGAGCCAACGAAGCAGCTGGATGCGCCGAGCCCTCGGTCGAGCGCGCAGCTGAGCCGCCCCCCATCACTGCCCAATCTGCAGCGCGATTTGATCCTGCGGGCATTCGAAGAATCTCGACAAAATTTGTCGCGAGCGGCGCAAGATCTCGGGATCCCACGATCCACGCTGCGCGCTCGTTTGAAGCGTTACGGCGTTCGTTAGGGGTGACGACGGCCGGAAATGAAGCGTTCGAGTTCCAGTCGAGCCATCACCAGGTTCGTTTCGTCGGGGGCGAATACCAGCAGGGCGAATTGCGCGAGGCCGCCGCCAATCGGGCGAATCACGTCGCAATAGGAGCTCGTCGAGAGCACGAGCTCTTCGATTCCCTCATTCTCGTCGCAGCGCCTGAGCGTGTTCACTTGGTGACGCACGACCAACGCCGCCGAGCGCGCCAGCTCGGCCACCGGACAACCTTCCTTGGCCGCGAAGTGCAAGACCGTACCGGTAGCCGTCTCGACTATCACCAGAGCGCTCGCCCCGCTGGGCAGACCGAGGTCGCGGGTTGCGGGCAAAAGCGAGGGATAGGCCGGCGGCAAGCTGGATTCGGGGAGTGTGACGTTCGGCCTCCACGAGCGACGTGTGCCGGGGAAGATTGAAGCGTTGCCATCGTTGGACGGCGCCGCGTTGCGCGCGGCTTCGTCTTGAACCCGCATGGCTTCCATCACGATGAAGCCGAGTGACTTTTGGATCACGGCCGGACCGGACTCACCGTGGCGAGAAATCATGATGCTCGAGTTGGGCCAGGCGATGATTGAAATCGCGGCCTCTTCACCGCTCAAGTCCCCGCTGCGCGCGTCGATCAGCACCCCCTTGCGCACCACGAGCACGCCCACTTTGTCGTCGCTGCGGATGCTCAGGTTGCAGGTTTTTCGCTCCATTTCCATCAGCTGCAGAAATGAAGCCAAGCTCACGTTCTGCACGTGACCGCGCACCGATTGGTCCAGCGCATCGGTCAGCCGAGCCAGAGCCAGCTTGGCGTCGAGCGGCTTGGTAAAGTATTCGATCCCGCCCAGTCCATCCAGGCGAGAGGCAGTCTGTTCCGTGCCGAAGGCGGACATCGTAAATACCGTCACGTCCGGAAAGTTGCCGAGGATCCAGGCAACCAGTTGAAAGCCGTCCATCTCCGGCATTTGCAGGTCGGTGAGCACCAGATCGATCCCCGGCTCCTGCATGAGCCGCGTCGCTTCGGCTCCGCTGCTGGCGGTGAGCAACGTGAGATCGGGACGCAAGCGTGAAAAGGCGCGAGCCAGCGCGCGCGCCTGCAGTTCGTCGTCGTCCACGATCAAGAGCCGAGTCATTCGGGGCCCTCGTAACGCGCGGCGGCCGCGATCACACCGCTCGACTTCGCCGAACTTTCCAGACGACTGACCAGGCGCGCGGCCGCGGCGCGAGACGCGCATAGACCCACGTACGCGACCTCACTGGAGCGCCAGGCCACCAACGCCAAGCGCCCGCCCCAAGTGGCGCGCGCCAAAGCGGCCCCTGGATCGAAGGTGTGAACGACATCGAACAAGCCCGCGGTCCAGTTGCACACCTCGACCAGGTCACAGACCGGCAGATCGCAAGCACGATCCACAGCCATCACCAACGCGCCGGACGCGCTGTTGCTGCGCACGAAGGCCGCGCCGAAGCTGTCCGGCACGAGCGTATTGCAAAGCTCGCTTTGCGCCGCGAGCGCGCGGGCGGGATCATCCAGTGAACCGAGCATGGCCAGCACTTCGCACGGTGAGAAAGAGAATTTCGGATCGTAGCCGGTGCGGGTGTGACTCACGAACGCTTCGGGCACGATTCCGCTGTTGGCCAGATGCGCGATCGCTTCGCCATTGTGCTTGAACAGCGCGGCGCGCAGCCCGGCCTCGCTCACGAGCCCGCTCTCGACCAGCGCTTCTCCAATCGGTCGGCCGTCGACTTTGCAGCGACGGAAGATTTGCTCCACCGCCTCGCGCGGCAAGGGAGGCGTGCTCTGATTGCGCAAGATATCGGTCAGGCGGAGGCGCATGGGGCGCGCGACCGCCCAACAGATCTTGCGCGATTCGAGCAAAATCACGCCATGGTCCGCGAACTTGAGCACGCCCGTCGCGCCTCGCGGTAGCTTGTCGATCACGGCGAGCAAGCGCAACACCGAGCTGATCAGCCCCGGGCTTGCCGGAATGCTCGGCAAGACGCGGCTCGATGCGCGCGGGGCGCTCACCCCGCCTCCAACTCGACGATGTGCGCACGAATCGCCGAGAGCACCAGCCCAATGCTACTGGTCGCCGGGCATTCTGCGACCAAAGCGATCCCCGGCTGCGTGGCGAGCGGCTGGATGACGTGCAGGCTCTTGTCCGAGAGCAGCAAGATTTCATTGAAGGTCGTGTCCCCGGGCTCACCTCCCAGGCGTTCCGCGATGCGGTCGAGGCACGTGGGGTCGAGCGTGCCAAAGAGGTCGGGCAGCGTGGCCGCCAGACCTTCCAAGCGTTCGTAGGCTCTCTTTGCGATGGTTTCGTCCAGCAGCGCACCGGTGCGCATGGACGCCGGCGCGCACACCAGGTCGATGGCGCTCGCCTCCTGCGCGCGACTTGCGCCATGCGAAGGGGCGCGCATTACGGCGACCCTTCATAGCCGGGCAGGTACAACGAAAAGCAGGTGCCGTTGTCGTCTTCGGTCAGCTCGAGAACGCCGTCCAGGCTTTCGGCCGCCTGCCGGGCAATCGCCAGGCCGAGCCCCGGGCTGCCCGACTTCGTGGTGAAGAACGGATCGAAGACGAAGCTACGGAGATCGGGCGGAATACCAGGGCCGTCATCCCAGACCCTGATACAAACATACAACGGCGTCCCCACGCGCGCGCTGCGCGGTCGCAACGCGGGAAACGCGGTCACGATCACACAGCGCGGCGTGCTGGCGGCTTCGACCGAGTTGAGCAACAAGTTGACGAAGATCTGCTCGATTACAATCGGGTTGCCCTTCACCCACTCGGCGCGCGGGGCCACATCCATCCGAACCCGATGCGCGCCTTCGCGGTAGTGGGTGCGCAGCGAGCCGAGCGCGCGATTCAGAACATCCCGGAGCAACACCGGGACCGAGACGCTGGGCCCCAAGTGCGCGTAGTCGAGCAGGGCGTCTACGGTGAGCTGCAGACTTGCACTCGCCTCCGAGAGATCCCGCACCGTTTCCGAGAGTACGGTGGGCGGAATGCTGCTGCCGCTGACGTTCAGGAAATCGGCGCTGTAGACCACGCTGGCGACCGAACTGCGAATGTCATGAGCGATGCTGGCGACCAGACGCTCCGTGGTGTCCATGCGTTGCCGATTGAGCCGCTCGGACAGCGCGATTTGCTTGGCCGAAACCTCACGCATCAATAGCACGAACAAGCCACGCGCCGCATAGTAGCGGGTGAACCCGAGCACCTCCTGGCGCGCTCCGGGAGGCCGCCATTCGACCGCTTCACCGTTCGGGCTGCGCTCCAGCAAGCGCCACAATTCTGGCGGCACGGGCGCTGGCAGCTGTTCGAGGATCGCCACCCGCCGCAGCAACGCGAGTGCCGGCGTCGTCGCCGCCTGGAGCAAACCTGCATCAGTGCACAACGCAATGGGCGCTTCCACCGTCGCGATGTCGAGAGAGTGGGAAGGCGCGGACGCCTCTCCGTCTACAAAGCTGACTTCGCCCATCGCGCTCTGCGTAGCAAGACGCGCACCACGGTCCGCGTCGCTCCAGAGTCTACGGAGCACGGCTAATTCGTGGCCTCGGCGCTGCGCCGGCCAAATCGGTCATGTCGGATTCGAATCCGACACGGGCAGATTGGACAGCAAGTGTCCAAAGCGGCCAGCAAGCGCCGGAACGCTCACGATCTTGCGGACATATCGGCTTGGCGCGGCCATTGCAGAGCACTCGAGCACTCGTACTCGGGCCACGATCGAGACCGACATCGCCTGCGCGGATGTCCGGCGCGAGACGTCATTCTAAGGAGGAACTCGTGTCAAATATCAAAGAATCCCTATCCAAGATTATGCAGCTCGATGGGGCGCTGGGCGCCTGCATCGTGGACAGCAACAGCGGGATGATGCTCGGATCCGACGGCGGCTCTGGTCCGATTAACTTGGAGATCGCCGCGGCCGGTAATACGGAGGTCGTGCGAGCCAAGCGCAAGACGATGAAGGCCCTGAATCTCAAGGACACCATCGAAGACATTCTGATCACGCTCCACGGTCAGTACCACCTGATCCGGCCTCTGTCGAGCAACGACGCGCTGTTCATCTACCTGGTGCTCGACAAGACGCGCGGCAACTTGGCGATGTCTCGTCACCAACTCGCGGCGATGGAAAAAGAACTCACTATTTGAGACTGAGGCGAAAAGAAGGACCACATGCCTAGCGAAAAACAACTCACAGACGTACTCGAAAAGATCCAATCAGACACCAACGGCTTCATCGCCGCCTCGCTCGTCGATCTCGACTCCGGGATGACCCTGGCCGTGAAGGCCTCCCGCACGGACTTCGACCTAACTGCTGCGAGCGCGTACAACAGCGAGTTGGTCAAGCAAAAGCTGAAAATCATGCGCACCCTCGGCCTGACCGGCACGATCGAAGACATGCTCATCACCTTGTCGGACCAGATCCACTTGGTGAAGCTCGTCAGTCCGAACACGTTCTTGTACCTCGCGGTCGACAAGAAGCATTCGAATTTGGCGATCATGCGCACCGCAGTCAACAAGCACGCGGCCGCGTTGATCTGAATCGAGCCGAGGGGTTTTGGCCGCGCGCGTTCCGCCATCTGGCGCAGCAAAGCGCGCGCGGTTCTGCACCCCCTCTTCGAGAGCTCAGACTAGCGGCACGAGGCTCAGGTCAGAGGTGCGATGGCGATCATCGACGAAAGTAGGGGCGTACTCGTCGTACGCATCGTGTACGACGGCCCCGCGCTCTCAGGGAAGACGACTAGCCTGCGCGCGCTCGCCCAAGGCGTTTCGAGCCAAGTCGAGTGTCCTGCCGAGTCGGCGGGACGTACGCTGTTTTTCGACTGGGTAGACTACGTAGGCGGCCTGTTCGATGGCCGGCAAATCCGTTGTCAGATCGTGAGTGTACCGGGACAGAAAGAGCTGGCGCACCGGCGCAAGCTGTTGATCGAGACCGCGGACGCTCTGGTACTCGTGCTCGACACGCGCCAAATGGAATGGGAATTCGGGCTCGGCTGGGTTCGGGACACCGTGCCATTTTGCCGAGCCAAGAGCCCGCCGGTCGGTCTGGTACTGCAGGCGAACAAACGCGACGCGCCCGATGCGGTGTCGGCCGAGGAGATCAAGCACGCGCTGAACCGCATTGCGCCCTTGGCGATCGTGCCTTCGACCGCCACTTCCGGCGAAGGCATCCGCGAAGCGTTCGTGCTGGCTGTCCGGCTAGCGCTCGATCGTGTTCGCGCGTTGGCGACGGCCGGCCAGTTGCACACGGGTAAACCTGCCGAGGACGACGCGACTCAGCTACTGGAGCGTATGCAAGGCGCGGAGCGCGAGCCCGCGGCGCCGCTGAACGGGGCGCTCGTTCAGTCGGCGTTGGCATCTCTCGAGGCCGAGCTGGAGGCCGAGCTCTCCTCGTCGAAGATCGAATCCGAAGGCCGTGCGCACGGCGACGACGCAGGCGAGCGGCTGTTCGTGCCCGACCCAATGATGCCGGGTGGCATGATCTGGCCGCCCGTCGACGGTCGCGCCCTACTCCACGAAGTCGCCTCCCTCGACATCCGTCCGATTCGCACCGCGCGCACGGATTGGGCAGGTTCAGGCTCGGGGTTTCGCTTCCACTCACTGGGTACGGCCATTTTTCCCGACTCGCTCAGCGCACGCAACGAACTGCTCGAGTGGGCGCGCCTGCATTCGGCCAACACCGCGCATCTGTCGGCTGGGCGCGCCGTGATCCTGGCGGATGCAGGCAGCGGACGCCTCAGGCTGTGGCAAATCGTTCGCTCCGAGGCGACGCTGCGCGAGCGGCTCGCCACCGCATGCCAGCTACCCGAGGCGAGCCAAGTGGCCGACGAATTGATTGGCGTGTCCACCCAACTGGCGGTGGCTCGCGAGTCGTTCGCAGATACGACCGTCGACCTTCCCTGCACGCTCTGGACGGTCGGCTCCGGTGCATCCTATCGGCCGACTTTCGTCGGGCTGATGCCGAGCCGGGGTAGCCAACTCCCAGTCGAACCGCGCGCTCGCGATCTGCTTCTGCGGGAACTCTCACCGCAACTCCGTGAGTTGCGCCGCGCCCGCGTGGACTACGCAGACGTCGTCTCCCGAATCGTGTCCCGCGCTGAATTCGCGGCCCGCGAAGCCCCCGCGCGTTGGCTGGCGGAGATCGTGCTGAGCACCTAGGACCCGACAGACGATCAGCTGAGCGTGTCTTTGCCGGCGTGTTCGGGCAGCTCGGCCGCGCCGAGGTAGCGACCGTCCGCGATTTGCGTGGCCAGCGCTTCGAGTTGATCTTCTGGCGGTCGGAACTTGACGAACAGAGTCAATTCTTCACCAGCGCGAAAGAGGCGGAGTTCGATGCCATCGCTGCGGAGCGCGCGCGCCGACAAGTATTCGCCAATGCCGGGTGTGGGCATGCCGTTGACACCGAGCACGATGTCGCCGTAGCGCACACCCGCTTCCGCAGCCGTGCTACCGGGCAAGCAGCCCCAGACCGGAATACCCTGAACGGTGGCGGCAATTTCCTCCAGCTGCTTACGTGACATCATTGGGTAACGCGCTCCTTTGGCTTACGAAGCACTGCCTTTTCAAGCCACGTGCCAAGCTTGCTCGGCAGATTTAGCCAATGATTCTCGCGCGCGAACGCAGGTGCACGGCACCAGGACTGTTTCGACTGTCCCGACCAGAGACAGCGAGTGAGACACTCGACACCGCCACGATCGGCGATTGGGCGTGGCAGTGGCAGTGCGAAGGCAGCGCACGAACCCTCAGCTAAGCAAAGCTCGGAGTGGTGAATCGCTCGGTCGGCGCCCTCACTCGAGCTGGGTGCTCTGCCCCAAGCATTGAGTCGACCGTGCGTCGGCTTTGTGTCCAGATTGGGGCTCGAGACTGCGGCTTCCGGGCCCGCTGCGCGCTTCCCTCGCCGGCGCAGAACGAGACTGCTAGAACCGCTGCGTGGCAACGAACCTAGAGGTAACTCCCCCGACTCGCGAGCAGCTCGTTCACCTTTTGTACGAAGCAGCCGAGCTCGAACACACGTTGATGTGCACGTACCTGTACGCTGCGTTCAGCTTACGGGACGGCGAAGCCGAAGGTCTGAGCGCAAGCGAAGCCCTCGCTGTGGCTGGCTGGCGGCGCGTGATCATCGACGTGGCGATCGAGGAGATGAGTCATTTGGCAGCGGTCTGGAACATTACCGCCGCGCTAGGTGGCGCGCCGCGCTTCGGGCGCGGCAACTTCCCGCTCGATCCGGGCAATCTTCCGGCCGGCATCGTGGTCAAGCTTTCGCCCTTCAACGAGGCCGTGATCCAACACTTCGTGCACCTGGAGCGGCCCGCGACTTCGCACGAGCCCGACGGCGAGGGCTTCGCTCTAGAAACGCACTTTCGGCGCGGAGTCGACGGAGTTCGGCTCACGCCGATGGCGCTCGACTACGACACGGTTGGCGCGTTCTACGAAACGTTGGGCGCGAGCTTGAAGGCATTCGTAGCTCATTTGGGTGAAGACGCGGCCTTCAGCGGCGATCCGCTACTGCAGCTCTCCGCAGCGGAGCTTGCGCTCGCAGGCGCAAGACCCGTGATCTGCATGAAGACGGCATTGGGCGCGTTCGCGACCATCGTGGAACAAGGCGAAGGCGCTCCCGAGCATTCGGCGGGGTCGCACTATCAAAAGTTCTTGGGGATCCGCAACGAGTATGCGGCACTGAAGGCAGCAAACCCCGACTTCGTGCCCGCCTTTCCCGCGGCACACAATCCGGTGTTGCGGCCGCCCATGGGGCGCACGGGCCGCGTTTGGATCGAGCACGAGGAGGCCGCCGAGACCGTCGATCTGGCCAATACCGGCTACGGGCTGATGTTGCGGCTGCTTGCCCACTCGTACCTGGTCTCGCGACCGATGCCGGAAAAGGCCTTGGCGGTGGACCTATCGATGGGCCTGATGCGAGCGGTGACTTTGCTCGCCGAGCGCGCGGCGCGTTTACCCGCGGGGCCTTCCAACCCAGGCTGCAACGCCGGAATGTCGTTCACCGCGCTGCGCGACGCCGCCTCATTGCCGCCCGGAGCGAGCACGCGCCGCTTCTTTATCGAGCGCCTGACCGAGATGGCCAAAGCTGCGGACGTGCTGGCGCAAAACGGCGATCAGCGCGTGAAAAATGCCGCGCGCATCATCCACGAACTGAGCGAGCGCGCACAACGCGGGTTCGCTGCAGCCGCGTCCATCCCCCCCTCCGCGCCGGTGACCAAGCCCAGCTCGGCCTCGCTACCGATGGCGGCGGCGATACCGACCGTGATCGACGGCGTCGAGCACATCGAAGGCCGCGAGATGACGCTGATCTACGAAGGCAAGAAGTGCATCCATTCGCGGTTTTGCGTGACCGGCGCGCCAGACGTGTTCTTGGCCAACGTGGTCGGCCCTTGGATCCACCCGGACGCGATGCCCGTGGATGCGCTGGTCGAAATCGCGCACGCTTGTCCGTCGGGCGCGATTCGCTATCGGCGCAAAGACGGAAAACCAGACGAGAGCGCGCCGCCCGTCAACTTGCTGGCGATCCGCGAGGCAGGCCCCTACGCGCTGCGCGGTGAGCTGACGATCGCGGGCAAGAGCGCATTCCGCGCAACGCTGTGTCGTTGCGGAGCGTCGAAGAGCAAGCCCTATTGTGACGGCTCCCATCACGAGGTGAATTTCTCGGCTTCTGGCGAGCCAGCCACGGGGGCCGCCGATATGTTGGCTGTACGCAATGGGCCGCTCTCGGTGGAGCCGCAAACCGACGGGCCCCTGCAAGTACGCGGCAATTTGGAGATCACCAGCGGGACGGGGCGCGTGGTCGCGCGCGTCCAACAGGCGCGCCTATGTCGCTGTGGCGGTAGCGCCAACAAGCCCTTCTGCGACGGCACGCACGCGCGGATCGGGTTTACCTCGAGCTGAGCGCGAGCCGAAGGCGAATTCTGATCCCCTGCTCACGGCACTCGGTGTACCGTCCGCAGGGTGAAGCCCAGCCCGATTACCGAACACGACCACGTTGATGGCCCGGCGGATGCGCCCGTGACCTTGATCGAATATGGCGACTACGAGTGCCCGTATTGCGTCAAGGCGTTTCCCGTGTTGGAGCGTGTGCGTCAGACGTTCAGCGGCAAGCTCCGTTTCGTTTTCCGACACGTGCCCAAATCGGGTCAAGCGTTCGACAAGCAAGCGGCGGAAGCTTCCGAGTTTGCTGCTGCGCAGGGTAAGTTTTGGCCTATGCATGTGCAGCTGTTCGCGCTCGATGGCCGTCACGATCTGGAGCAGTTGCTGAGCGCAGCCACGGCGGTCGGCTTGGATGCCGCGTCTTTCCGTCGAGCGCTGGAAGAGCGCAGCTTTGCCGCGCGCGTGCGCGAGTCGAGCATCGCGGCGCTACACAGCGGGATCATCGGCACGCCGACCGTTTTCATCAACGGCGTGCGCTACGAAAATCGTATCGAGGAGCCGCTCTTGAACGCCGCCATCGAGCGCGCGCTTTCGACCGCGAGCGCCTGAAGAGCCAGGGAAAGCAGCTCGAAAGGGAGCTTTCGGGGCGCCTCGCGAGTATCTTACTCCGCGATGAACACGGCGATAGCGGTCGATTCGCACTCGGAATGGCTGGAGGCCGATGGCCTCGGCGGCTTCGCTTCCAGCACGACCTCCGGCGTCGCCACCCGGCGCTACCACGCGCTGCTGCTCTCGGCGCAAAATCCCCCCTCCAGCCGCTTCGTCTTGGTCAATGGCTTTCGCGCTTGGCTCGAGACCCCACGCGGGAACCTGCAGCTCACGCGCCATCACTTCACGCCTGACGTGCTGAGCGAAGCAGCTGCGCCGATCGAAGCGTTCACGCCCGAACCTTGGCCCACGTTCCGCTACGTCAGCGACACGGGTCTGGCGCTGATCCAAGAGCTTTTCTTGCTTCACGGCAGCCCGACGGTGCTGCTTCGCTTCCGCTTGGAGGGGAACGCGAGCGGCGTGAAATTGTGTTTGCGTCCGTTGCTGTCCGGGCGTGATTTTCATGCCTTGCAGCGCGAGAACTCGGCTTTCCGCTTCGAGCCCGAGCAGCGCGATTCACGGCTCCTCTTCTCGCCCTACCCCGGCGTGCCCACGATCGCCATGCTGAGCAACGGCACGTACACGCACGGTCCCGAGTGGTACCGCAACTTCCGCTACGCGGAAGAAGCGCAGCGCGGGCTGGATTGTGAGGAAGATTTGGCCGCGCCCGGCGTCCTGAGCTTCGACTTGTCGGCTGGCCCGGCGATTTGGATTTCGAGTGCAAATACGCCAGGAGAAGCCCTGCCGCAGGACGTCAGCGCGATCAGCTTCTTCGCGACTTCGAGCAGCCGCGAGCGCGCGCGACGGAGCGCATTTGGCTCTCCGCTGGAAAGAGCGGCGGACAGCTACCTAGTCGCCCGCGGTCGAGGCCGCACCATCATCGCAGGCTACCCTTGGTTCGGCGATTGGGGCCGCGATACGTTCATCGCGTTGCGGGGTTTGTGCCTTGCAAGCCGGCGCCTCGGCGAGGCCCGCGATATCCTGGTGGAGTGGTCGCACTTGGTGTCCGAGGGCATGCTACCGAACCGATTCCCAGACGGGAACGGCGAGCCCGAATACAACTCGGTCGATGCCTCGCTTTGGTACGTGATCGCCGCTGGTGAGCTGCTTTCCGACCCCCAAGGCTCGAGCGTGCTTTCGCTGGCCGATCGACAGGCGTTGCAGGGGGCTATCTTGGCGATCGTGTCAGGCTACGCGCGCGGCGCTCGCTTCGGGATCCGCCGCGACACGGACGGCCTTTTGGCTTGTGGCGAAGCGGGGCTGCAACTCACCTGGATGGACGCCAAGGTCGGCGACTACATTGTCACCCCGCGCAGCGGGAAACCCGTAGAAATTCAGGCTCTTTGGCTGAACGCATTGGCCACGGCAACAGCTCTTTCGCCCGCGTTCGCCGGCTGGTTCGAGCACGCGCGAGGCTCGTTCGAGCTCCGCTTCTGGAACGAAGATAAAGCTTCGCTCTATGACGTGGTGGACGTCGACCACCAGCCAGGTCAGCTGGACGCTTCCGTGCGCCCCAATCAAATCTTCGCCGCCGGGGGCTTACCACTGACCTTGCTGTCGCCAGAACGCGCCAAGCGCGTGCTCGACACGGTCGAGCGACAGCTCCTGACCCCGGTTGGGCTGCGCTCGCTCGCCCCGAGTGATGCCGCGTACACGCGCCACTACCAAGGCGGGATCTGGCAACGTGACACCGCCTACCACCAAGGCACGGTCTGGCCCTGGTTGATGGGCCCATTCGTGGAAGCTTGGCTCAAGAGCCGCGGCAACACGGACGAGGCCAAGCGCGAAGCCGCGCAGCGCTTCGTCGCACCATTGCGAGCGCAGCTGAATCACGCGGGCATTGGTCATATCTCGGAGATCGCCGACGGCGAAGCACCGCACACGCCTCGCGGCTGCCCGTTTCAGGCCTGGTCGATCTCGGAATTTTTACGGATCTCGGCCCTCACGCGCGAATCCTGAACGCTGCTCACGCCGCCCGGTGCTGGTCGAGCCAATCCGCAGAGCCGGGCCGCGACGAGATCCGCGCGCGGAGCTTGCGCTTGGCGCGCTCCTCGAGTTGGCGCGCCCGCTCGCGGGAGACGCCCAAGCTGCGCCCGATGTCCGCCAGCGACAGCTCGGCATCGGGGTCGGCGAGCATGCGATGCTCGACGATGTATCGCTCGCGCGCGTCGAGGACGGTCAGCGCGTCGCGAACGGCTTCGTGTGCGTTGCCGCCAAACTCACTGGCCAGCGCTAGCTGCTCCTGATCGGGATCGGGACTCGGCAGAGCGTTCACCATCGACAACGAACCATCCGGAAAGATCTCCGCGTCGAGCGAGCAGTCCCGCTGATCGACCCGTTGCAAGAGCGCTCCCAAGCGCTCCACGGAAATACCGAGGCGCTCGGACAGGATCTGGTTGGCGTCCGCCTCGTCGCCGATCAAACCCGTGAGCTTGGCGCGCTCTCGGCGCAGCTTGAAGAAAAGCCGAGAACGCGGCAGCCCCGAGCCCACGATGCTCCAGGAGCGAAGGACGTGTTGCAGGATGCAAGCGCGCACCCAGTAGCTGGCGTAAGTGATGAACAGTGTGCCGCGCGTGCCGTCGAATTTGTTCAGTGCACGCACCACACCGAAGTTGCCTTCCGAGATCAGCTCGGCGAGCGGGATGCCGTAGCGTTGGTAGCGCCGCGCGATCGACACCACGTGCCGTAGCGAGGACCGCACCAACGCATCCCGCGCGCGCTCGTCCTGCTCCGTGCGCCAACGCCGGATCAGCGTCAGCTCCTCTTCACGGGAGACCACGGCGTAGCCCTGAACCGTCGACAGGTAGTTGGACGTGGGAGTGTTCGCAGAAGACATGATTATGCCTTTTGCAGAAACCGTGCCCGAGCCCTGGGGCCTCAGAAGCGGCCTGGAACTGGCTACGAGCGGACAGGAGTATCTCAATTGCGTCGGTGGCCCGCGACTCACAGGCGGACAAGTGTCCGTTTTGCCCGGACGCCGCGCGGACGGAGCCGGACAGGAGCTGGTCACGTGTAGTCAGTGGACGGTCGGATCAGACCCTCCCCATGACGCACGTGCCAGGCCTCGCGAGCATTCGCTCACGGTCGCCTGGACTGTTCCGGGCGCTCAATCCCGACCAGTCGATAGCCCCTCCCGGGGCCGAGGTCATACAGGTGCGCGCGAAGTGGGCCTGGCGCGTAACCGTTCTCGAGATCGACGATCACGTAACGGCGAGCGTCGTCCGCGGGCAGGCTAGGACTGAGCTCCGCGTGCGGCAGCTCCACGCACACGCGCGGAGTGGCATCACTCCGCAAGCGCAGCGCACGCGTGGGCTCGAGCTCGGCACCGCGATACGCCCGAGCGCGAAACGAGGTCGACTCGTTCGGCACGACCCCGGTCAAGCGCGCGAGATCGACTCCGCAAAAACCATGAGCGCTGGCCTTTACCTCGCCGATTGGCGACACGCGCGCCAAATAGCGGCGCAGAATCGCCATTCGCCGCGCGATCAAGGTTTCGGCGAGGTAGCGCTCGTTGGCGGGCTCGTACTTACCGATGGCCACGGCGGCACGCACCAATCCTTCGTCGAATCGCGCCAGGATGCGCGCCATCCAAGCGCCATCGCCCTCGGTCATTCGCCCAAAGGCCGGGTTGGGGTACTCCCCCCGCCACAACTCGGGATCGAAATCGCGAGCGCTGAAGTAGCCGAACAGTGCGCCCTTCTGCGCGCGTTCCCAAGGCCGTTCGATCATCCCCAAGGTCACGAAATCTTCGGCCAAATACGGAAAATCCAAGGCGTAGGCGTGGTTGAGCCGGCGCGAAATGCGATCGTCGGACCAGACGCTTCCGAAGCAGTCGCCCAAATCGATGATGTAGTGGCGCACGTAACCGGGGCCGTTCTTCTTGGCTGGATCGGCCGGTAAAAACACGTCCATCGTGTTTTGCTCACGCGAGTCGAAGTGCGCAAGCCAGGCAGCCACTAGGCGGCCGCCGCGCAGCTCGCGGCGGTCTTCGTGCGGAATGACGTCGTTTGGGTCGTCGCTACGCAGGCCGTCGTATTTGTACGGGCCGATCGGCTTACCGGGCAACCATTCAGAGGCCACCATCCGCACCAGACCATTGCGATGGGAGGCGTGTGCCAACAGATCTTTCAGCCGCGCTTCGTCGAAGGGTTTGGTTACGCCCTCGTTGTTGGTCACGGTCAAGCCCGGCTTGAGCTTCAGCAGCGCAGGACGGAAGTAGACCACCGAGTCACAGGGCGCGTAGTAGCCGAGCGCGTGATACACGCGCGATGCCACCGAGGTGGCGCCGGTCGCGCGATCCGGCTCTTCGCTCGGATCGCTTTTGAGCATGAATTTACCGAGCCGGGGCACGCTGATGCGAAAGCCCGGGTTGGCTCCGTTGTCTTTGCCCTTGTCGATCAGCCACGTTCCATCCGGAGCGCCCGGATCGAGTTCGTGCTCCGCGCAAGCCCCCCGCGCCACCTCCGCTGGGGAGAGCTGCCTCTTTCCGAGGCGATTCTCGAACCAGCTCGAGTCCGGCACCTCGTCGAGCGCGTTCACGTTGACGGCAGGGCCTGCCGGATCGACCGCGAAGAAGCGCGAGAGAGGTCGAAATACCGTCTGATTGGCGCCGTCCCAAGCAAACGGCGAGTAAGACTCCTCCGGCACCGCGAGCACGGGTACTTGGTCGGGATCGCGCAGCAGGGGTTCACGCAAGGGAAAGCGCGCGGGGCTGGCGCAGCCGCACAGGACCAGCGCGATGATCAGGGGCGAACGCTCAAAAGCCACTGCGAGCTCCTGCTACGACGCGAATCGAGTTGACGTCGGCGCCGCTGTTGAAGGTTTCCGTGCCGAAGCCCACCAGAAGTTGAAACACGCTGTCGCGGGAGCCGCGGCTCTCCATACCAATCGCGCCCGAAAAGCGCGACTGCCCCCAGCTGATCCCCGACAGGTGTTCGCCGTAAGCGTTGCCGACAGCAGCTTGCAGCGAGCCGTCGAGCCAGATCCAGATCGGCCAAGAGTAGCGAAACGTGGCGGCTGCACCGCTTCGACCACGCACTCGACCGTCGCGAAAACCCGGCAGTTTCTCGTTGCCACCCGCGCTGACCAGCTCGGTGAACGGGACCGGTTGCCCGCCTAGCGGGTCGGCCATCTCGACCGCCACCGAAAAGCTCAAGATCCGGCCACCGTGATCGCCCAGATCGAGGAAGCCACCCATGCTCGCCCCGTAGCGGATCCAGCCTGCGGCGCGGGCCTGCGTCGGATCGAGGCCATGCTCGCCTCGAAGCACGAATCGCCCGCCGCTTTCCGAAGCGTCTTGATCACGACGCGTGTCGAGCGTGAGCTGGCTGCGTTGAAATCCGACCCTGTAACCGTCGGTGTAGCCGTCAGGCAAGGGAAAGACGCCGTTTTCGACCTGTTGAGTGAGCGAGGGATCGTCACCGAAGGAGCCGGGGTAGTAGCTTGCGCCGCGGTAACCAATACTGGTTTCCACCGAGCTCGAACGCCAGAACCCGGCGCGTAAAGTTGCGTGCAGGTCGGCGGTATCTGCACCATACCGGCTGCGAGCGGCTTCACGAGTATCCGGCCCAATCCCGTAATAGGCGTAATCCGGGCGATGGATCAGGGAGCCGTTGAGCGACAGATTCGTCTTGGGCGTGAGTTGGAAGCGCTCTGATACAGCCGCGCTCAACCAACGCGACCCCGAGGTCGAAGCTCGCAGCCGCAAGTCGTGTCCCTTGAAGCCCGCGTCGTCCCAGAACGCGTACAGGCCAACGCTCGGGTAGAAACCAAAATCGACGAAGGCGATCGGAACGATCCCCGCCTTGTGATCCGGGCCGAAGGCAAAGATATCGTACAAGGCTGCTGGCACCTCGGCGCGCTCGGCCGCGGTGATGGCGTAGCCCAAAGGCCGACGCACGATGTATTCGGTAACCAGGTAGACCGGGAACAGGATCACCCGCGGCACCCAAAGCGCGGCTTGGCCCGGCGTGGTCGGCTGCCCTCGCCCGCCTCGGCCGTCGTAATCGGGCAGCGATCGCGCCGGCTGAGATTCGGCCGACGCAGTCGACGGGCTCGAGCACAACGTCAGTGCCAAGAGCAGCGCGTGGATGCCGCACGCCAACTTGCGACAACGCGTGGTGACGTTTGAATTCGGAGCCGCTCGAAACATGGGGGACGCGGTTCTTGCAGGCATGGTTGACGCGAGAAACCGAGCTACCACGGCCGCGCCGGCGCTACACAGCGCAATAAGGCCTCATGGGCAGTTCAGTCCGGTTCGATGCCCAGGCTGGGCGCGGGCAGGTCAGCTCGGAACGAGCGCCGCAACTCCTCCAAGAGCTCGGCATTCGCCTGCTTCTCCGTCGCATCGCGCGGGCCGGCGTGCTCGGCCAAGGCCGCGACGAGCGGCGCGCGGATTGTTTCCGGCAGCAAGCTCTCCAAGTACTCGAGCGCGGTGCCACGCAGCTTGCGGTCGTCGCTGAGCACGCCCTGCCGTGCCAACTCGAGCGGCCCGCGCTTGAGAGCCAGGGCGAGCAGCGCAAATACATGGTCGATCGAAGCTCGATTGAGCGGACCTTTGGCCACCTCGGACAAGACCAAAGCGTATACCTCGCTGCGTTCCGCCCACAGCTCGCGCTCGTCTTGGAGGACCTCCGAGAGCGCCAATGCAGCGCGGTAACGCACCTCGATG
>DATEPG010000012.1:0-3710 GCA_035273265.1 Polyangiaceae bacterium | reverse complement strand
CAAACGGACTTTCACCAAGATCTTTCGGCTGTGGAGGAGAGCTTGCGAGAAGTGACCAATTCTGCTCCCTGGCTACTGGGCGCGCCGTTGCCTGAGGGGCAAGAGTGGCTGGGAGTGACTTTTCAAAATCAGAGAGCCGCCCCGTGGTCTGAGAGTGAATTTTTGAAATTCCGCGAGGATATGACGAAGACCGCCAGGGAGGCCTACGAACGCATGGCAAGTGCGGCCCCCGAGCAGCACCACGGTTGGGCAAACCCCAATCACGCCGAAAAAGAAGTCGACTTGCTGATCCGAGAGCTCAATCTCACGCCAGGACAGAGCGTGCTCGATTTTGGCTGCGGTAGCGGGCGCCACTCGATATGCCTCGCTCGTCGCGGATTTCACGTTGTTGGCATTGACAGCTCCGCTTCGGCGATTGCCGCTGCCAGGGCAAGAGCGAAGCGAGAGGGCTCCGGAGCCCGATTCGTGGCTGCCGACTGTCTCACTTGGCGACCGGAGAAACAGTTCGATGCAGCCATCTGCCTCTATGATGTCGTCGGCTCGTATCCCGACGATGATCTTAATCAAAGACTTCTCGAAGCTCTGATCGCAAGTGTACGGCCCAATGGACCATTGGCGCTCTCTGTAATGTCTTTCGATTACATCAATCAAATAGCAAAGCTTCGATGCGCCGGAAGACCCTACGCAAAATTTGCCGCACTTCCCGCTAGCGATACGATGCAGGCAAGCGGGAATGTCTTTAATCCCAGGTTCTGTCTCGTCGACACGACCACCCGCGTCGTCTATCGCAAAGAACAGTTCACCATTGGTCACGCTCCTACGGAACTGATCGTTCCTGACAGACGCTACGGGCTCTCTGAGATCGCAAAGATGTGCAAGCGCGCCGGCATTGAGGTCGCCTCGGCACGCTTCGTGAAAGCCGGAAGCTTTAGAGCCACCGAGAACGCCAAGCCCACCAAAGAGATTCTTGTTGTAGGTCGCAAGGGCAGGCTCTTCTAGGAGAAGGCCTCACGCGGGCCGTTCACAACGAGCGTGAGCGACGCAGCGGCCGCTGGCGTGGGCACCACCTCCAAGCGCTTCGCAGCTCGCGGGCACCTCGCCCACTCAACCACTCGTATCCGTCCGGCGAACGCCGGGCTTGATCTACAGCGCCAGAACTGCCCAGTCTGCGGCAAAAGCGCGTCGACTTGGTCAGCCATCGAGCCATCGTCGAGTCGAGGCGGGTCAGCACGTCCGTCAGGACGCAAGGGGATCGACTTCGTTGGCGACGCACGTGGCAACGACTGTGTAGAGGGCAGCCAAGTTTTCGCCCGCGTCCTTGTTCCCGGCGAACAGGAAATTTTTCCGATTATGCAGAGCTCTGCATAATCGCAATTATGCGGAGTCCCGGATTATGCGGAGAGGACACAGCTTCAGTTTGAAACCGCAGCATTCCGCCTTGAAAAGCTCCGCATAATCTGGGTCGCTCCTCTAGCCCTAGGCAGAGAGGAAGCAACCATGATCGAGCACATATTTCGCTCGGCGCGTGTTCTGCGTCGGCTTCGGACGAGCGTGTTCTTCGCCGCGATCGATGACTACGTCACGTATCTGACTGAGCGTGGACATCCCCCGTCGACAATTCAGCAGTACGTTCAGGCCGTTGAGCATTTCGGCGGGTGGCTCCGCCGCACACGGTGTTCCGTGGAGCGCGTTAACGAGCAGGTGATCGAGCGTTTTATCCATGGGCATCTCGCGCGCTGCGCATGCCCGCCCCCATGCAGCACGAGCGTTCATCAGGTCCGGGCGTCTCTGCGGCATCTGCTCATCGTGCTCCGCTGCACGCAGCGCGTGGTGGCCATTCCGTCACGTGCGGTCTCGCAAGGCGAGGCGCTTGTTCGCGAATTTGAAGCACACTTGCGGCAGGAGCGCGGAGCAGCAGAGGTTACGTGCGTCTACAGTGCCAGATACGCGCGGGAATTCATTGCTGACTGCTTCGGTGACAAAGCACCGCAATTTTCTCGTGTTCGTGCGTCGACCATTACCGGATTTCTAGCTGCGCGTGCGGACCGCTGGACGCCGGGCTCGATGAAAGTTGCTGCTGTTTCGCTGCGTCGCTTCTTCCGCTATTTGCAGATGGTCGGTAAGCCCCTTACCGGGAGCGTGAGTGCATAGTCGGGCGTGCGGCTGCAGGCTGCAGAGGATGCAGGACGCAGCAAAAAATGGTCGATTGAAGAAACGGGCGCGCCGCTCGCGTGCGGAGTGGGTCGAGGAGGTGCGGCGATGGCGCGGGAGCGGGCAGAAGGCGTCGGAGTACGCGCGGGAGCGTGGGATTCACGCGGGGACACTGGCTGGGTGGGCGAGCAAGGTTCGAGACTCGGCGGTCGCGCCGCGGGCCAGTAGTGGCCAGCGAAGCTCGATGTTCGTGCCGGTGCATGTCGCTCGCGCCGCGGAGACGGTGGATGGAAGAGCGGGCGCGAATCGCGGCCAGGTCGAGGTGGTGCTTCGCAATGGTCGAAGCGTTCGCGTCAGCGGTACGTTCGACGGCGAGGCTGTCGCGCGGTTGTTGATGATTGCGGAAGGTGCCGCATGTTGACGCTGCCGCCTAGCGTGAAGATCTACGTTGCCGCGCAACCGGTGGACGCACGCAAGAGTTTCGACGGGCTCGCGGGGTTGGTCGAGGCGGAATTCGGTCTCGAGCCGCTCAGCGGTCACTTGTTCGTTTTCCTCAATCGGCGGGGTCACGTCGCGCAGATGATTTTCTGGGATAGAAACGGCTTTTGTATCGTAAAAAAGCGACTCGAGGCTGGCACCTTCAAGCCGGTGCGCGAAGCGCAAGGCGCGGCGGCGCACGTCGAGATCGACTCGGCCGAGCTTGCGCTGATGTTGGAAGGGATCGATCTCGCTGGTGCAACGCGCCGCAAGCGCTACAAGCACGACTACGCTGACCAGGCCGCCGAGTAGAAAAGTTCGTACGTTCGAATTCTGTTGCGCGACTTGAGCGAAATTGATCATATCGGCGCACGTCCGTCGTGCGCCGCAAGCTCAAAAAACAGCCCAACAGAAGTGCGAGCAAGGCTCGCTCCTTCGTCGCACCGGGACCGCTGCCCGTTTCGGTGGATTTGCTCACGGCCGGTGTGCAGGTCGAGCTAGACGCCGATCTCGAGCTCGATCGCCAGCGGCGCGCGGAGGCGCTGAAAGCCAAGCTGACGCGCATGCTCGCGCAGGGCGACGGCGCCGCTGCGATCGATCAGATGATGTCGCTCATGCTGGAGATGGAGCGCACCAACGATCGATTGGCATGGCGCGTGCTGCTCGCCAATCGCTACCGCTTCGGGCGCAGTACGGAGAAGCTCTCGCGCGACGAGCTCAAACAGCTCTATCTGGTATTTGGAGGCGACGCGGCGGTCGCCGAAACTCAGGTCGAGCTGCCTGTGCCGGCTCCCGCTGAGCCTGAGTGTTGCCGCGCACGCTGGCTGATGTTCGATCGCGCCTACAGGCTGATGGGCATCATTGTTGGTGGTCGTATGCGCGCGCGGCTTGATGTCGATGGACACGGCAAGAGCCAACGCGCCGGGCGCGGAGCGGCCGGGGTGTTGGCTCTCTGGGCGGCGCTTTAGAAATCGGGATCGTCGTCGTCGAGTGAAAGGCGTCGGAGGCGCTGGAGGTTGTCCAGAGACCGGCAATACCGGTCAATGCCGTCGCGCATGGAGGAGATTCGATCGACGAGTCGA
>DATEPG010000011.1:0-2328 GCA_035273265.1 Polyangiaceae bacterium | reverse complement strand
ATATCGCTCAGGCTTTGCTGGAAGTCCGGCAATGTCTGCACTCATAAGTCATTGATAGAGATGGAGTTGCTGTCCGTCGGCTCAGCAAGGTGGCAAAATTTCCACCTGAAGCTCCATAGCCTGAAATTCCGGGATCGCGTGCGTCTTTTGGTCCGGCGGCGCGCCGACCAGGTGGTGCTGCCCGCCGAACTCTCGGAGTTGGGCAGTGCTTCGCAGGTATCGCACGCACTCAAAGCATTGCGGCGCGACGGCGAGCCGATCCGTCTGGGGGCCGGTGTCTATGCGAAGGCCCACAAAGATGCGGAAACCTGTACGGTTCGGCCGCTGGCCGATTTCGCGACGCTGGCGCAGGAGGGCGCCGCCAAGCTCAAGATGGTCTCGGCTCCCAAGAGCTTTGACATGGCTGGCGCCAAGAAGTCCCCGCAGGGCCGTAACGATGCCTTGGTTCTCGATACAGGCCGCCGCCGCGTCTGGCGCAAGCTGAGCTTGGGCGGTCGCACCGTGGCCTACGTCAACGACCGCACACGCAAGCGTCCCGATGAGTTCCGCTCGCGAGCGGCACCTGACGATACCGTCCTCGAGCGTGGCCCAGTTCGTCCGCGATCTCGCGCACAAGTATCAGGTGAGCTACACCAGCACGTCCTCGAACCAATGGGCCGAGACCGTGGCCCGCCTGGCGGGCGACGAGCTCGGTTCCGGAGCCTGTGCAGATCTGCTGATCGCGCGGAAGCGGGCCGGCAAGCTCTCCACCGACGACATGGCCGCGCTGCTGGTCAACTACTTGCGGGAGCGCAAGCAGGGGTGTTCGATCCATTTATGGATTTCGCCCAGGCCGGCTGTCTACGCAACCGATTCGGCGAGAAGGACCCGAAGATCGTCCAGGAGCTCGAGCACCAGTTCTTCCGCGCAAGCGTCGACGACGCGATCGCCTATTTGTCCAAGCGCGAGGTTCTCGGCTACGCGCATTTCCTCGAAGTCCACCGCATCCTCTTCTCGGCGTTCTATCCTTGGGCTGGCCAGGATCGCGCCGTCACGGCGCCAGACATTGCCGTGACCAAAGCCCGCACTTGGTTCACCCATCCGCGCGACGCCAGGCTCGCCGTGGAGGAGGGCTTGCGGATCGCGCCCAACAAGCAGTAATTGGCGCAGCGGCGAGGTCCTGGGACTTCTCGCGTATAGCCCCCTTCCTTGATGGCAACGACCGCACCATTCTGGTGGTCCACAGCGAACTGTGCCACCGCGCGGGCTTCAGCATCGAGTGGCGCCGCAGCATGAAAGTGGACTACCTGAGCGCTTTGAGCCGGGAGATTGAGTCACCAAGGCGTGGCATCTTAGATGCGTACGTGAGGGGACTGAAAGCCTTTGAGCGGAATGCGTTCGGTGCAATGGCGTCGATGAGCACCGATCGGCGAACGTCGCTTCGTGGCACCTTCCGGTGAAACGCAAGCGCCAGTTGCACCTTGGGTTCCGAATGAACCCTGCGCCGCGCGCTTCGCTACTCCGCACCTCAAGCGGCGTGTGGAAGTGACGTCCAGTTTGGCGTCGCCTGCCCCTTTGAACTCGATTCAGTACTTTCGGCTCCTAAAACCGCGAGGCCAAAACAACGAAACCCGCCATCGATCCAAATAAATTTGTCATTTGCGCGAACCATGTCGAACATCGCGCCCGAGGTGGAGTAGACGCGAACGAAGGTCAGCTGGCGGCTTGAGCAGGCGATAGACGCCGAACTCGGTTGCAAATCCCTAAACTGGGCTTCTCTGGCTCCGGCATCAGCGCCGAAAGCGGCCTGCCGACTTTCCGAGACGTCGGCGGCCTGTGGCGCATCCATTCGTGGCAGGCAGTCGCGAGTCAAACAGGCTGGCAGCGGCATCTTGAAGTTGTTCTGGAGTTCTACAACGAGATCGGCAACAGACAGCGAACGCCGATCCTAGTGCGGCTCACTTCGCCATCGTGGGGATGCTGGCACCGCGCTGTAGACATGAAAGGCCGCCCCGTTGCTGAGCAGGCTGCCCTCCGCATCGCCTTGACGATCCCGTCGAGTCATTTCTCAGCGTGCGGAGCACGACGAGATGGCCTCTCGCGTATGTCAAGCGCACCATGCATTCGTTGATCTCAATGCATAAATGTGGCGTTCCAGCATTAGGGTTCCCCCCGATGAGCTTTCCGGCGTGCAGGTGCATATTTGCATAAAAGCCATTTTATGCACACTGGGTCTCTGCGAAGAGATCCCAAAGCAACAACATTCTTAGGAGACAGATCATGAAGGTTAGACGTGTCGTACTGGGGGTTGGATCGAACGGAAAATCGAGCGTTCTGTCTGACGAAGAT
>DATEPG010000010.1:0-9612 GCA_035273265.1 Polyangiaceae bacterium | reverse complement strand
AGCAAGCGAGCGACCTCTTCCAATGGCCGCTGCGTGGCAGACAGCCCGATGCGCTGCAGCGCTCGTCCAGCGCGCAGGGCCTGCACTCGCTCGAGCGACAAGAACAAGTGCGCGCCTCGCTTGCTAGCCACCAATGAATGGATTTCGTCCACGATCAGCGTCTCGACCGATTCCAAGATCTTACGGGTCTCGGAGGTGAGTAGCAGGAATAAGGACTCTGGAGTCGTGATCAGGATATCGGGCGGAGTACGACGCATGCGCGCTCGCTCGACCTGCGGTGTATCGCCCGTGCGCACTGCGAGCGTCGGGATGCGCAGGTCTTTGCCCAGGCGACGCGCGGCTTCGGAAATGCCGGCGATCGGCGCTCGTAAATTGCGCTCGATGTCGACCGCGAGCGCCTTGAGCGGCGAGACGTACAGCACTCGGCAGCGCGTCTCTTTCGGCGGCTCCGGGGCATTCATCAGCTTGTCTACTGCCGAGAGGAACGCGGCCAAGGTTTTTCCGGAGCCAGTGGGCGACAAGAGCAGGGTAGACGCGCCCGAGATGATCGCTGGCAGACCGAGCGCCTGCGCGCGCGTCGGCGCGCCGAGCGTGGTCTCGAACCACTCCCGCGCCGGAAGGGAGAGCTCGCGCAGAGGATCGGCTGCCACCCCGCGAGTGTACGCGCTATGCTGACGAAGCGCTCTTCAAGAACCGATGCACGGCGGCCAGCACGTCTTTGAAAAGCAGGGGCTTGTAGAAAAACGCGACGACGTTCTTGGGCCGAGGCACGTCCTGACGGTATGTGGCACTCGTGAAGATCACCGGGATGTGCTGATATCGAGGGTCAGCCAGCATCCTCTGACACAGCTCGCTGCCGTCCATCCTGGGCATCTTGTAGTCGGTGATCACGAGCGCGATCGGGGTCTCCGCCAAGCGCTCGAGCGCTTCCTGCCCGTCGCCTGCGGTGAACAATTGGAAGCCTTCCCCGGCCAAGAGCAGAGCGAGGACCTCGAGCGAAGCGTATTCGTCGTCGACGACCAGCACGTTGTGGGGCGTTGCCGGCATTGGGGATGCGTCAAACGCCTTCCGGCGAACGCGCCTGATCGTTGTGGCGGGCCGAGAACTCGTCCGAGTGCGCCACGACCTCGGCGGCGCTGGCTGCGTCGGGCGCGACCTCGATGCCGCGTCCGGTGAGGAAGAATTCGCGCGCGGTACTCTCGTGGGCGCTGGCGCGTTGCTTGACGATCGAGATCAGCCGGCGCATTTTCGGGCCCACGGTCATGTATTCGAGCAAAAACAGATTCTCGACCAAGGCCGAAATTCCTTCGACTCGCATCTCCATTTCCGGGCCCGAGGGCTTCATGGTCTCGTCGATCAACAGGGTGGTGATCTCGCGCAGGCGCAGCTCACCGAAAAGCGCGGTGATGAAGCGAATGGTACGAGCCGGATCGATGGCCGATTGTCGGAAGCCATCCAAGCTGTCGATCACCACCCGCTTGGCGCCAATGCGTTCGACCTCGCTCAGCAAGCGCTCGCCCAGCCGATCGAGCCCGAACTCGTAGGACGGCTGCCAAACGTGTGAGAACAAGCCGTCCGTGGCGTGTCCCCGCAGCTTGAGGCCGATGCGGTCGCTGCTCTGTAGGATGCGATCGGGTGACTCGTAAAAGCCGAACAAGAGCCCGGCTTCGCCGGCTTCGGCGCCCGTATTCAAGAAGTGCAGGCCGAGGGTCGTCTTGCCGCTGCCGGAAAAACCGAGCGCGACCGAGGTCGTGCCGCGCAGAACGCCCCCGCGCAGCATCGCGTCCAGTTCGCGCACGCCAGTCGGCGAGCGCCGGTCGCTGGCAGGGGCCGGCTTTTCGGACCCGTCCAGCAAATCCTCCAGACGCGGATGCACCGAGACGCCCGCGGAGCTGATTTCCAGCTCGTGACGACCGAGCAAATGACGCGTGCCGCGGAACTTCAAAACCTCGATGGTGCGAAGCGTCCGTCGCCGAAACTGCTCGAAAGCTAGCTCGATCAGCCCGTCGACCATGGTGTGTTCGGGGTCGTTGGCGTCGGCGGCCGTCATGTTGGCGAGCAAGAGCGTCGTGCAATTGGTCATCGCACTCAGCATCTGCAGTTCGACCACGAACTCTTTGAGGGCGACGTCGTTCTCGGCGAGAGCGCGCGCGGGTGAAATGCCGTCGATCACCAGGAGCGTGGCATTCTCGTCCAAGATCACGCGCCGTACCATGTCCAGCAAGCCGCGTAGCTTTTCGTCGCGCAGCGCGCGATACGCCCCGACGTAGGACAAGCCGTTGTTGATCAGGCGTTCGTCGAAGAACTGCATGGTGTGCAAGTTCTTCAGCATCGCGGCGTGAGACTCGGCGAGCAAGGTCATGTAAGCAGCGCGACCGCCACGCTTGACGTGTTCGAAGCAAAGTTGGTTGCCGAGCGTCGTTTTGCCCGTGCCGGGTCGCCCCATCACCAGATAGATGGCGCCTCGCACCAAGCCACCTCGCAGCACCGCGTCCAGGCCGACTACGCCGGTTTCGGTGCGTTCCACTCGCCATGAGCCGGGCTCGATTTGGGAAGTATCGTTCATGGGATTCGAGTCACACCTCGCCGCCAGAGTTTCGCCAAGTTTTCGAGCAACCGCGGCGGATCGAGCGGTTTACTCGTATGCATTTGAAAGCCAGCGAGCAGCGCCAGGCGGCTGTCTTCCGCGCTGGCGTGGCCGGTGAGCGCGATCGCCGGAACGAAGGCTCCCGCGCGCTCCCCCGACGCACGGAGATGGCGCATGAAGCTATAGCCGTCCTGTTCCGGCATGCCCACGTCGCACACAATCACGTCTGGTTGTCGCGCCCGAATCAAATCCCTGGCCGCCGATGGCGACGCTGCCAGCGCAACCTCCGCTCCCTCGCGCTCGAGCAGCATCCGAAGCAGCTCGCGTGCGTCTTGGTCGTCGTCAACGACCAGGATGTAGGCACCGCATAACTGCCGGCTTGCTGGCGGAGCGCTTTCCAGAGTGGGCAGCTGCGAGTCGGTCGCAGATAGCAAAGGCAAGCACACGCTGAACGTCGCGCCTCGACCTTCGCCCGCGCTTTCCGCCGTGATCGTGCCGCGGTGGGCCTCCACCAGGTAGCGGGCGATGGCCAAACCCAGCCCGAGCCCGCTACCCCGGGCGCGCGCCAGCGGGTGCCCAGCTTGACGGAATCGCTCGAACAGCAGCGGCACGAACTCGGCCGCGATGCCGCGTCCGTCATCGCTCACTTTCAGCTCCACGCGCTGATCTCGAGGCTGCAGGCGAATCACGATCTGCCCACCGGTTTCGCAGAACTTGATCGAGTTGTTGAGCAGGTTCGCAAGCACCTGCTGCAGGCGCACCGCGTCGCCCGAGACTTCGCTCGAGCCAGCCGCGAACTCAGTCGTTACGCTCAGCTGCTTGGCGAGCGCCGCGGGCGTTGCGGCTTCGATCGCGGTTTCGACTACCTTCTTCAGATCGAGCGGTGAGAGCGTGAGTGAAAGCTTGCCGCTGATGATCCGCGAGACGTCCAGCAGATCTTCGATCAACCGTGCCTGCTGCTTGGCGTTGCGCAAGATCGTGTCGACCGCGCGCAGCTGCTCGTCGGGACCGAGTGTTCCGGCTTGCAGTAGATGCGCCCAACCCGTGATCGCGTTCAGTGGCGTCCGCAGTTCGTGGCTCAACGTGCCCAGGAACTCGTCTTTGATGCGGTTGGCTTCTTCCGCTTGTACTCGCAGCGCGCGCTCGTCGGCCACTTGGCTGGCTAGGCTTCGCGTCTTCCCGTCGCTGCGCACCGCGCGATGTTAGCCCAATGTGTGCGCGTGCAACGGCGAAAGCCGCCGGCGCACAGCGCGGGCGGCTTTTTTCTTACTCGGAGTTCGCTGCAGCGTGACTTTCTGCGACACCCCTTGAAAGGTGTGACATTTGATCACGCCGCCGGTGCGAGGATCAGTCGTAGTACTCGTTACCCAGGTGAGTGATGAGCTCTTCGCCCATCATCCAGCGCAGCGTGTTCTTCAACTTCATCGATTGAATGAAGACGTCGTGCTCGGGATATAGGTCGGGCGCTGTCTGCGGCGACTTGAAGTAGAAGCTCAGCCACTCTTGCACGCCGCGGAAGCCGGCACGCTTGCTCAGGTCGCCAAACAGCGCCAGATCCAAAACGAGCGGAGCCGCCAAGATCGAATCGCGGCACAAGAAGTCGATCTTGATCTGCATCGGATAACCGAGCCAACCGAAGATGTCGATGTTGTCCCAGCCCTCTTTGGCGTCTCCGCGTGGTGGATAATATTCGATGCGGACCTTGTGATACAGATCGCCGTACAGTTCCGGGTTGAGCTCGGGCTGGAAGATGGACTCGAGCGCGCCCAGCTTGCTGACTTCTTTCGAACGAAAGCTGCCCGGTTCGTCCAGCACTTCACCGTCGCGGTTGCCCAGAATGTTCGTCGAGAACCAACCCTTCACGCCTAGGCCGCGTGCCTTCAGACCGGGCGCCAGTAGGGTCTTCATGAACGTTTGACCGGTCTTGAAATCCTTGCCGCAGATCGGTGTTTGCGTCTCGCGCGCGAGCTCGAGCGCAGCAGGGAAGTCGACCGTCAGGTTCGGGGCACCGTTGGCGAACGGCACGCCTTCCTTGAGGCACGCCCAGGCGTACATCATCGAGTTGGCGATGTTCGGATCGCTGTCGTGCAAGCCTTTCTCGAAGGCGGCAATCGACTGGTGCACGGGCCCTTGCTCGAGGTAGACCTCGGTCGAACCGCACCACACGCAGACTGCGCGTGAACAGCCGTTGTCCTTGATGAAGTTGCGAATATCGGCGCGCAGTTGCTCGACCATCTCGAACTTGCTGGCGGCGGTTTTGACGTGCGTGCCGTGCAAGCGCTTGACGAACTCCGGATAGAACACGGCTTTCATCGGCTTGATCGCCGAGAGCTCCTCCTTGATCGGATCGAGATCTTTGGCTTCGAGAACCTTGGCGTGCAACGCCGCTTCGTATGCGCTATCGGGGAACAGATCCCAACCGCCGAAGACGATGTCTTCCAACTTGGCGAGCGGCGCAAAATCCTTGATGCGTGGCACGCGATTGTCGGTGCGCTTGCCGAGACGAATCGTACCGCTCTGCGTGATCGACCCGATCGGCTTCACGAGGCCCTTGTTCGCCAAGAGGACGCCCGCCATCAAGGTCGTGGACACAGCGCCCATTCCCGGCAAGAGTACGGCGAGCTTGCCCTCGGCTTTTTTGACTTTCTCAGGTCGTTGCATGCGCGGCTCCTAGCAAGGTGCGTGCCCGTACGCAATGGGTACGGGTCAAGGAATTACGGAAATTGTAGATGAAAACGACGACAGCTGTGATTCTAGTTGCGGGGATTGGGTCGCGACTTCGACCGCTGACCGATGAACGACCCAAGGCTTTGGTCGACCTCGGCGACGAGACGATCTTGGGCCGTACGGTACGCTTGCTCGCGAGCTACGGAGTGCGAAAAGTCGTACTCGCCACTGGATACCGCGAAGACGCGGTGAGGGCGGCGATGCAGGGAGCGCCTCTTGCCGTGGAGTACTGCAGGAACCCCGAATTCGATCGCACTCAAAACTCCGTGTCGCTGGCTTTGTGTCGGGACGCGCTCGGCCCTGACGCTTTCTTCAAGCTGGATGGGGACCTGGTGTTCCAGCGTCAAGTGCTGGAAAGGCTGGACGCTTCGGCGGCGGAGCTGGCGGTGGCGGTTGACGCCGGCCGCATGCTCGATGCCGAAGCGATGAAAGTCACGCTTTCCGCGCCCGGAGCACCGCAGATCAGCGCCTTTGGCAAAGGCATCGAACTGTCGCAAAGTGCTGGAGAGAGCATTGGAATCGAGCGGATCTCTAGCAGCCTCTCACCGGTCCTGTTCGCCGCTTTGGACGCCGCAATCGCCCGCGGCGAGACCGGGCTTTACTACGAGGACGTCTACTCTCGCCTGATAGCCGCCCGTGCACTGCAGGCGGAAGCAGTGGCGGTGGCCGACCTCCCTTGGACCGAGGTCGACGATTTTTCCGATCTCGAGCGCGCCCGGGAGCTCGTCCGTGGCGGTGCCTGATCCCGGTGTCCTTGCCAGGGCGTCACTGCGAACTCTCTGACGCGGCGCGCCGATCGGGCGAAAACCGAGATAAAAGCCAACATTTGCCGTTATCAGTTGGTAACGTTGCAGAGTTGTTGAGTTTTACTCTGGTATTACCAGTGGTCCTGGAACGCGACAGGAGTGTCTTTTATTTGCAACACTGTGTTCGGCCGAAGACACAGCGTATGTGGTCTAAGTTATCGAATCGAATAGGCTTTGGCCCCTTGTCACAGCGCATGCTAAGTCCCATATATGCTTCAGCCCGGGGTTCCCCTGGGTGACGAAAGAGAGCCTTAGAGATGACTGAGCGACGCGTCACACGGGCCATCGTACTTGCGGCTGGTACGGGGTCTCGACTGAGTGAAGGAGCCGATGTGCTTCCGAAGCCCCTACGTGTGGTGGGAGGTGTGCCGCTCGTCGTTCGCGTGCTCCGCACCCTGAAGAGCGCCGGCATCCAAGAAGCGGTGGTGATCACCGGCTTCCAAGGTGAGGCGGTTCGGCGCGCGCTCAAGGCCGAGACCAATTTGGGCCTCAAGTTGTCGTTCGTCGACAATCCGCACTTCGACAAGAAGAACGGTGTGAGCTTGCTCGCTGCGGCTGGTTTCGTCGATCGCGAGTGCGTGCTCACGATGTCCGATCATTTGTATTCTCCGGAGCTGGTGCGCCGGTTGTTGGCGGCGGATGTGCCCGAGGGCTCGTGCGCGTTGGCCGTCGATTACGACATCGAGCGCTGCTTCGATTTGGATGATGCCACCAAGGTTGGCGTCGAGCTGGGCAAAATCAAGCGCATCGGCAAAGAGCTAGAGCGCTACGACGCTCTGGACACCGGCGTGTTCCGCATCGGTCCGGCGCTGATCGCCGAGCTGGCTGCGGTCGAAGCCAGCACTGGTGATTGTTCGCTGAGTGACGGCGTGCAGGCGCTCAGCCGCCGCGGTCGATTTCTGGCCACGGACGTCGGTGACGTGCGTTGGGTCGATGTCGACACGCCGCAAGCCTTGGCCTGCGCGGAAGCCATGCTGCGCGTCTTCGGCGATACGCTCGGTGACGAGCCAGGCACGGGTCAGCCCCCGATCATCGATCCGGAGAGCATCGAGTTCTACGCTCCGAGCTGGGTGCGCGCAGCCAAGCCGTACAACGAAGACCACTTCGCGGTGGCCGAGCAAAACGACGTCCTGCGCATGATGTCCAACGAGAGTCCGTACTCGCCCAGCCCGCGCGTGATCAACGCCATCATCGAGGCTGCCACGCGCGGCAACTTTTACCCGGGCGGCGCGCCCGCGCTAAAGAACAAGCTCGCGCTGCGTGATAGCCTGGCCGAAGGCAGCGTGATCTTGGGCGCCGGCTCGACCGAGCTGATTGACCTCGTGATCCGCACCTTCGTGGGTCCTGGTGAAGAGGTGCTGCTCAGCGTACCCACCTTCAGCATGTACGAAGCGCGCACGCGGACCGTGGGCGGCATTCCGGTGCTGGTGGCCATGACCGAGGATCATGATCACGACCTGTCTGGTCTGATCCGCGGCGTCACCGAGCGCACGAAGCTGATCTTCCTCTGCACTCCGAACAATCCCACCGGCGGCCGAATCTCGGAGTCGGACATGAAGCGCCTACTGCGACTCGGGTTGCCGACGGTGATCGACGAGGCGTATCACGAGTTCGGTGAGGGGGAGTCGTTCTCGCGGCTGCTGGAAGAGTTCCCGAACGCGATCGTTCTGCGAACGTTCTCCAAGGCCTTTGGCTTGGCTGGCATTCGCCTGGGCTACGCGCTCGCGCACCCCGCTGTGGTGCGGTTGTTGTCGCGGGTCAAAGTGCCCTGGAACATCCCGGCCATCACCTTGGCCGCCGCCAGCGCTGCCTTGGACGACGCGGCCGAGTTCGATGCTCGCATCTCCGAACTGCGGGTGGCGCGCGAAGAGCTGACCGAGAAGCTAGCGCGCATCGAGGGGCTGCTGCCCGTCCCGAGCGAGGGCAACTTCGTGCTGATTGACGTTTCGACCAGCGGTCAAAGCGCAGAGCGCTTGGTCGAAGCCATGCTCAAGGATGGCGTGCTGATTCGCTCGCTTTCGGTGCATCACGCCAAGCGCAGCTACGTGCGCGTGACCGTTGGTACTCGTGAGCAGAACGCGCGCTGCGTGGCAGCGTTCGAGCGTGTGCTCGGTGGTCGTGTTCGGCGCGAAGTGCACCGTGCGTACGTCGCCGTCGCAGGCGCCAGCGATGCCGAGTGAGTTCTGATCAGCGGCCACGTGCGCGTGAGTGCACGCGGCCGCATAGGAGCAGTGCATGGGCTTCTGGGATGCCTACTTTCGAAGCCTAAAGCCGCTCGAGGTCGAGGAGCCGATCGACGTCTGGGTGCATCGCCCGCCTGCTTACGTGCTGGCGAGGATGCTGTTGCCCACCCCGGTTTCGCCGAACTTGGTGACGATCGGTTCGATTGTCGTGGGCTGCGCGGCGGGAGTGGCGATCTTTGCCCGTTTTCCCTGGCATTTGCCGCTGGCGGGCTTGCTGATTTTCTGCTCGGCGGTGCTCGATTGCTGCGACGGACAGCTGGCGCGGCTGCGCAAGACATCCTCGGTGTTCGGGCGCATGTTGGACGGCATCGCCGATTTGGTGGTGTCGGCAGTGGTCGCTGGCGGCGGCGCTTGGCTCGTTCTGAGAAAGTACAACGATCCGCTCTGGTTCCTGCTGCTGACTCTCGTGCTCACGGTGACGACGATCCTGACCAGCTCGTTTCACACCACGATGTACGATCACTTCAAGAACGTATTTTTGCGCATGACGCACCCGAGCTACCGCGAGGGTGAAGATCTGAGCGTGGCCGAAGCGCGTTTTCAGTCGCAGCGCTCGGGAATGTCGTTCGCGCTCCGGTTTGCCTGGGGGATCTATTTCTTCTACATGCGGAGTCAGGACGACTACGCCAAGAAGTTCGACCCGACCTCGCGTCAGCTGCTGAGTGCGAACCCCGAGTTCAACGAGCGCAACGCGGCCATCTATCGCAAGTACGCCGGATCCCTGATGCGCCTGTGGCGCAACTTTTTCGGCTTCGGGTCACTCGTGTTCGGGCTGGCCGTGTCGATTGGCTTGGACGTGGCCGAATTTTATCTGCTGTTCCGCTTGGTCCTGCTCAATGCGGTATTTTTCGGCTATTTGCGGCCGCAGCAGCGCCAAGCGTCACGCCGAACTTTGGCCGAGATAAATAGCTCCCACGAGCCGGCTTCGTGATCGCAGGGCGGGGGATGCTATGTTCGGGCACGTGCGCCCGCCGACCTCCGCGCTGATCGTCCTCTTGTTCGCCTTGGCCGTGCCGGCGAAGGCGGCGCTTTGGCCGAGCGCCGTGCTTCGGGTCGAACGGGATTTGCACAGCCAAGACGTGGACGTGCGCCGGCGCGCCGCGCAGGCGCTGCGGGACTTGCCCAAGACCAGCGGAGCGCGTCTGGCGAGTGCCGCGCTCGACGACAGTGACGTCAGCGTGCGGCTGACCGCGCTGGATGCCTGTCTGAGCTTCGGTCTGCCGGCGCTCGGCGATCGGCTCGTCCCTTG
>DATEPG010000009.1:0-3018 GCA_035273265.1 Polyangiaceae bacterium | reverse complement strand
GCGGTAGCAGCGCTTTCTCGCGGCGGAGAGTTGCCGGCCATCCATGCTGCCGTGCTCATCGCTGGCCGGAAGCCACGCGCCGCCCAATTGCGGGCGGCCTTCATGAAACCCGTCGCGCTGCCCTCGCTGCATGTCTGGGGCGACCGCGACACCCTGACCGGCCAGTACTGTGAAGAGTTGGTCGGGTGTTTCAGCGCGCCCGAGCGAGAAGTGGCTCGTTGGCCAGGTGGTCACCTGGTGCCGACGCGCGGCCCCGCCTTCGACGCCATCGTGCGCTTCGTGTTGGAACACGCATGATGGCTAAATGAGCTGCGATTGAGCGAGGCCGGGACGCGGCCTACTCGAAGCGCAGAACGCTCGGCACCAGCTCGTCCGCGCCAGTACCGGAGATCGAGTAAGGCACGACGAGTTCACCGTGCGCGTTGCCCACGACGTCGGTCCGGTACGGGTAGCCGAACTCGGAAGTCTTGGTCAAAGTAACCGTGGATCCCCAACCGCCGCCGACGGTGTAGCGGCGGGCGTAGATGATTCGCTTATCGGTGTCCGTCCATACGACCATCAGGTTTCCGCAGTCGTCGGCCGTGATCCCGCCGAAGGTGATTGGGGCGCTCGTCGAAGGCAAGATCACCTCTTCGGCATCCCACTTTTTGCCGACCAAGCGCTGCAGCCCTATGTGGTGCTCGTCGCCTGCAAAGTTGCTACCTACGTAGGCGACGTAGCCTGTGCCTTCACCCGCGAGCGCGAGGCCGCCGGACATTCTATCGCTCACCTTCGGCAGGTCCGGCATGGCGCTCCAAAGGTCTGTTGCTGCGTCGTAGCGGGCGACGGGTGCACCGATGTTGCCCTCGTTCGAGTACCCCGTCATGAGTGCACCACCGAAGCTGTCATAGGCCACGACCGGGCTTCCGCCTGCCGCGATCAGCTTCTCGCCCGACCAACCTTTGCTCTTCGTGTAGCGGCGCGCCGCCACGTTGCCGGGCGTGAGTTGATCCAGGCGGCGCTCATACACTGCGAGGAAAGAGTTGTCCGGTAGTTCATGCAGCTCGGCCCTGAAGGTTTCCGGCTCGACGAACGAGCTGGTCGGCGGCAGCCAGGCGCCGCCTGCCGCACGAAAGGCAGACCAGAGGCGCGTGGGCTTCGTTTGGTACGAGTCGCTCCAGACGAACGCTGCCGTGTCGTCGCTGGCCATTGCCACTGCGCCGTATCGGAAATAGCCAGCGCTGCCCTGCACGGTCTTCAGCGAGGTGTCCGACCAAGCGAGGCCATTCGCGCTCTCGGCCAGACCAGCGCGAAAGAGGGCGATCGCGTGGCCGCTGCGGATCCTCACGGCGAGCGACTCGCCTGCAACCTCACCGGTAAACGTTGGCCGGCGCGCACCGTTCCAGGTCTTCTTCTCCGCGTCGTAGTAGTTGAGCGCTGGGGCGGTGCCCTCTTCCCAGGCTGCCAGGGTGTTTCCGTCGAGGTCGATGTCGAGTTTGACCAGGCTCGCGTTCACGACGCTCGGTCCGACAGCTATCCCCGATTGCCACAAGCCATCTGGAATCTTGAACGAGAAGGAGCTCGCCTTGCCGAGTTGGGTGGCGTTTGCCGTCTGAATGGTGGCAGCGATCGATAGCTGGTAGTTCTGATCGAAGCAAAGCGCGCCGCGGGGCCGGAAGCGCACGACATTGCCGTCGATCAGCAGGCTGCCTGCCACCTTGCCACGACCGTCCTCGATTGAGACGGCGTCGTTGGCGCTCGCCTGAGTCACTGGCTGATTGAACGTCACGCTGATCTCGTCGCGGGTGCTCGCGATATTACCGCTCGGACTGACGCTGACGACACTCAACACGTCCCCGCCCATCGAATCCGCGCCGGCATCCGAGTCAGAACCGCCATCCGAGCCGGCTGCGGCGTCCGAACCGCCACTGCCAGGCGAGCCGCCATTCGTACGCTCACCGCCGCTGTTCGTCGCCCCGCCGTTCGTGGCCGTTCCGCCGTTCGCCGCCCCGCCGTGGCCTGCCCCACCAGTACGGAAGCCGCGTTGCGTACCTTCGCAAGCGGTGACGACGAGCGCAAACCCAAGCCCAAATCCAAGTCCGAATTTTCTGATACGCACGCCCAATGATACACGGCGGGCGACTCGGAGCACCCGCTATTCCGCTGCACTGCAAGGCGCGGCGGCTGGCGGCCGTTAGCAGCGCGTGTCCCGTGAGCAGGCTCCATGGCCGCAGCAGACAACTAGGCGGTGCATTGTGAGACGTGCTCGAGCGTCGACGATGGAACCGCTCAGTCAACCGCTGCCGGTTAGTTAGCGCTCCTTCTGTTAGCTCCTTCTGTTAGTGATGCTCTCACCTCGATATTAGGCTGCCTGCGGGCCACCTGGCCGCGGCAATACCGAGATCCTGGCGCGCGGAGCCTCGACTGCTTCTTTCAAGCGCAGGCGAAGCAGATCGCGCTGGTGAGTGAGTTCGAGCGGCAAGCGATCGAACAATGGTGCCAAGAGTTCGTCGTGCGTCTTCGCTTCTTCCAATAGACGCTCGGGGTCGACATTCGTGAGGCGATTGAAATCGGCCTTGCTCAACTCGAGGCCGCTGAAGTTCAGATCCTCGTAGCGGGGCATCCAGCCGCACGGGGTTTCGAGCGCTGCTGCGCGGCCGTGTGCGCGCTCCACCATCCAGGCAAGTACGCGGGCGTTGTCACCGAAGCCGGGCCAGAGGAAGCGCCTGTCTGCGTCGCGACGAAACCAGTTGACGCGGAAGATCGCCGGTGGATGTGCGAGCTTTTGGCCCAGCGCGAGCCAATGCGCGAAGTAGTCCGCCAGGTGGTAGCCGCAGAACGGTAGCATCGCCATCGGGTCGCGGCGGATCTGCGGCAGGTTGCTCTCGGCGGCCGCGGTTGCCTCGGAGCCCATGGTCGCGGCTGCGTAGATCCCGTGGCTCCAATCGAAGGTTTGGAACACGAGCGGCATGTCGTGGCTCAGCCGGCCGCCGAACACGAAGGCTGAAATGGGCACACCGTTCGGGTCGTCCCACGCGG
>DATEPG010000008.1:0-26749 GCA_035273265.1 Polyangiaceae bacterium | reverse complement strand
GCCACGAGCGGGAGCGGCAATGCCAGCGGCATGGCCGGGACTGGCACGGCGGGAGCGGCAACTGGCGGCGCCAACGGGGGCTCCCCCACAGCCGGATCGCCCAGCGGTGGCTCGGAGGCGGCGGGAGCGCCGAGCGGCGGTTCCCCCGCGGCCGGGTCGCCCAGCGGCGGAGGCAGCGGCGGCAACGGAGCCAGCGGTGGCGGCAGGGCTGTCGGCGGAGGCAGCAGCAGCGGAGGGAGCAGCAGCGGCAGCGGAGGCAGCGGCGGAGGAGCCAGCAGCTGCGGCGTTTCCCCGATCAACCCGAACGCAACGAGGCAGGCGAAAAATCTGCTGTGTTACGTGTACAGCCAATACAAGAACCACGTTCTCTCGGGCCAGCAGGAGACGAGCTGGAGCAACCCCGGTGGTGACATTAGTTGGTACACGAGCAACGGGATGAAGGCCCCCGCAATTTTGGGCGGCGACTACCTGTATCCGGACGGCACGACCGACCGCGCCATCGCTTATTGGAAGGCGGGCGGTATCACCATGATTCGCTACCACATGGGAGCGCCGCCACTAGCGGACACGTACGAAAACTCCAAGGGCACCAGCAACATCGACAACGTGCTCAAGAGCAACACGCCGGAGAACGCCTCGTTCAACAGCAAGCTCGACTACGTGGCGGCCGAACTCGGGAAGTTGCAAGCGCAAGACGTGCCGGTGCTTTGGGCGCCTTTCCACGAGGTGCAACCGGGCGGTTGGTTCTGGTGGGCCAAAGGTTCCGGTCCGCAGTTCATCGGTCTGTGGAAGTATATGTACGAGTACCTGACCACCACCAAGAAGCTCAACCACTTGGTCTGGTTGATGCCGTTCAGCGGCAGCCCGAGCGCCGCGTACTATCCGGGTAAGCAGTACCTGGATCTGTCCGGGCCCGACACCTACGCCGAAAATGAGCCGTTTACCGCCATGTTCAACAGCGCCAAAGGGATCATCGGTAACGACGTACCGATCACTCTCCACGAGACAGGTCGCATTCCGACGCCGTCGGCGATGTTCCCCAACGCGGCGCCGTGGGTGCTGTTCAACATCTGGTCGGGCTACCAGAGCGACGGCACACACAACACGACCGCCAACATCAAGAGCGTGTACGACGACCAGCGCACGGTCACCCGCGACGAAGTGCCGAACCTGAAGTGACCCCATGCGTTTGGCTCATCATCACGTTGCGATCGCCCTGACCACGCTCAGCACGGTGGCGTATTTGGCGTACTACCCCACGCGCACGCCGCTCGCCGGGCCTCGCCTCCCTGCGAAAGCGCAACCCCTTGCCGTTGAGCAATCGGCGCCACTGTCTCCTGCCGAGCGAGCGCCTAGCACGGTGCCCGCGACGCAGCCGGTAGCGGCGGCACCGGCGCATGCTTTCGACGAACGGGGGCTGATGAGCGAGCTGCGCGCTCTACGACTGAGCGATCCGGAGCAGGCGTTGCTGCGCGCAATGCGGGCCAACAGCGAGCACCCGGGCAGCGCGGACGCGGCGGAGCGCGCTTGGATTGCCGTGCGCTCGCTGGACGATTTACGCCGCTTCCACGAAGCGCAGGACGTCGCCCGAGAGATGCAGCGGCGTTACCCGGGCACGTCTTGGACAGAGGACGTCGAGCGGCACGTTTTGCTCCACCCGCTCGACTTCCCCTCACGCGAGGAGCAGCAAGCCAGATTGGCGCAAGACCCAGCCCCCTAAGCTTTCACGACGGACGGCGTGGCGGCGCGCGTTCGCAATCTGACCCTGCCCACAATCTGCTGCTTGGTCATCCCCGGCGCCAGGGCCCCGTGATCGCGAAGGTGACCGACGGCTGGCCCTGAATGTTGACGAACAGCGTATCGCCGTCGGGCGAAAATGTTGCGCCAGCGAACTCCGAATCGTCCTTCGGATTGAGCGCGAACGGGAACGTGCCGCCGTCCTCGGTAATCCCGACCAGCCACTGATCGTCCTCGCCGTCCGAGCACGCCAGCAGGAAGCCGTGCGGGCCAGCCGTGATGTCGCACCGGCGACGATCACCTGCTCACGCACGGGCGCATCGCCCGCGCCGGGGTCGGGGTTCGGCACATCGATCCATTTGAAGGGCAATACGGTGCCAGCCGTCTGGACGATCGACAGATCGCTGGTCAGGCCCGCGATCTTCATCGCTGCCAGGCTGCCGCCCGCGTGCAGGCTGCCCCGCCCACGGTGCGGCTTGTTCGGTCGGAACCGGTACAGGCAGCCATGCGGTTCGCCTGCGTCTTCGCTCAGGTAGACGTTCCCGCGGCGATCGAAGGCCGCCGCTTCGTGCTCGAAGCGGCCCATGGCACGGATCGGCTCGGGGTTGCCGCCGTGCCACGGATCGACCTCGAACACGTAGCCGTGCGGCTTGCTCAGGAACGAATCGTCCTCTTCGCACGTGAGCCAAGTGTCCCAGGGCGTCGGGCCACCGGCGCAGTTCGTCAACGTGCCCGCCAGGCTCGGCCGATCCGAGAGTAGCCGCCCGTTCTGACCGACCAGCAAGGTCGTCGTGCCGCCGGGGCCCTCGGGGTCATACGTAGCGCCCTTGATGTGCGGCACGGGCGCGCGCCCGTCTTCGACCACGTCCTCGACGCCTACCTCGTGGTTGCGGACCAGGAAGGTCCCCCAGGGACCGGCCGAAAACGCCCCCATGCCGTCATGCGCAGACGGGACGATACCGCCGCCCGTCAGCGTGTCGCCCTCGCGCGAGAACGCGCGGTAGTTGAAGCCACGTGGCAGGTCCAGCACGCCTTTCGGGTCCTTGAGCAGCGGGCCGTAGCCCTTGAACGGACGCGAGCGGGGCCCTCGCGCCCAGGCGGGCCTCGCCGAGCCGATGACCTTGGCCATCGAACCCGCGGCAGCGACAAGAGCACCTGAACGGAGGAGGGAGCGTCGTGAAATCGGCATAGGCCCGACCGTAGTCGCGGCTTCCGAGCGCCACCGTTACGACTACGAAAACTCTCGGCGGCGTTCTGCTGACGCCCACAGGCCTTCCCCTCAGAGGGCGCGCCCCTCTGACCCGGCCGCTGCGCCTTGCCTGCCTAACCCACTGACGAACCCCCGCCTCGGCACTACAGTGGGGCATGAGCGAGACGCTGTACCGCCGACCCCTGCCCTCCGAAGCCATCGCGTTCTCATCGCTAGATGGTCGGAAGGTATTCGCCGAGGCTCTCGCAACTGGGGGGCTCGACGGGTACTTCCCACTGGCCGAGCAGTTTCATACCCAGTCAGATCCTGCGTTCTGCGGGCTTGGATCACTCGTCGTGAGCCTCAACGCTCTTGGTATCGATCCAGGACGTTTGTGGAAGGGCCCTTGGCGATGGTTCAGCGAAGAGCTACTCGATTGTTGCGTACCACTCGCTGAGGTGCGCAAGCGGGGGCTCGATCTCGAAGAGCTAGCCTGTCTCGCCCGTTGCAACGGCGCCGACGTGCAACTAGTGCATGGCGACGCGCAGAATCTTGCCGCCTTTCGAGCCGCAATCGCGTCGGCTGCAGGGGGCGAGGGAGTTCTCGTGGCCTGCTACGATCGCTCGGCGCTCGGCCAGACTGGCAGCGGGCACTTCTCACCGATCGGCGGCTATCACCGAGCCCGCGATCTTGCGCTCATTCTCGACGTGGCCCGCTTCAAATATCCGCCCCACTGGATATCCGTGGAGCGGCTCTGGCAAGCGACTCACGCGCTTGATCCAGCAACGGGGCGAGCGCGGGGTTGGCTGGTCTTCAGGCCGCGGGCGCAAGGCATCGCGCTCGGTTTCAGCATCCGCTGTGACGGGGAAAGCTGGGAAGGGTTTGCCCAGCGCCTGAGCGCGGTCCTCGCTGACCTGAACTCAGTAGCGGACATCGCTTCGTTTGCGCAGGCGATCGTGCCCCTCGTTGCAAACTTGGAGCTGCGGATGCCGAGCGCGCCCGCGCATCGTGAAGCGGTCCTCGGCGCACAAGCCGCGCTGCGCGACCTCCCGCTGCATCGGCAAATAGCCGAAGCAGTGGGCGCGGAGCGCGCCGAAACAGTGACGCTGCTGATGCTGGCCATCGACGACATTCTCGTGCCGCCGCAACGCTTCGCCTTCAACGAGCTGACTCAGCCCGCGGCCGCTCAGCCCGCCTTGGCCAGCGAGGTAAGCAACATTCGCGCGCAACTCGCCGCCCTTTGGACGTTGGGCGATTGCTCTCCTCGAGCTCCCACGGACGGCTCGAGATCACCCCAAACTGTGTAAAACTCAGCAAATTCGGGGTTCGCCGTCAGTGCCCGGGGACACATTTAGTCCCTAAAGTCGCACCCGCCGCCTGGGCGGCAGGGATTGGGTGATTCGGGGGTCGAGATGCAGTCCGAATCTTTGTGACAGGCGATGCCGTAGACCGGGTTGGCAGCGCCGCAAGAAGTGTAATGGCGCTGGTTGGCGCATAGAGTGCCTGGCGGGCAATCCTCGGGGCCATCGCAGCTGCGAAAACCCAAGGAACTTCCACATTCTTCGGGGCTCGCGGCGCAGCCCCCGCTTTCGCCGCAGCAGCCAAAACCCGGAGAGCAGGATTGTGTGAAGCAGCTAACGTAGTCCACCCGATCATCGCCCGGCGTGTTCGGGTCGTCTTCGGTCGAGCAGTAAACAGTGCCTGTTGCCGTGTCGCCACAGGATCCTTCGGCACTACTCACAGTCAAGTTCACGCTGACCGCGCCGGGCTCGACGCAGATGAGCGTGGCATGGCGCGAGTCGGCATCGGACAAGATGCCGCTGGTGGCATCCCAATGGTACAAGAAGAGCGAATCAGTGTCCTCCGCGTTGGCTTCCAAGGAGATCGTTTCGCCCACGGGCGCCTCCGAGGGCTCGGCGGAGATCGACGGACTCTCTGGACAGCGCACGAACGCACCATTGATGGCCACGCTGCCGAAATTCGAGCCGCGACGGCAATAGAGGTTGACCGTCAGCGAGACCGTCTCGTTCAAGAAGATAGTGAACGCGCCAAAGCCATTGCAGCGCATGGTCTCATCGCTGACGTCCGTCGCGCTGAGCGAAACCTCGAAGTATCCCGGCGGCAAACCGCCGATTAATGCCGAAATACGCTTGCTGTTCGTGACATTCACGACGGAGGTGCGGGTAAAATGATCGCCCGTAATCTTGTACGTCATGCTGTTCACGACAACGCCGTTCGTTTCCAATGCAAGATTGACAGCGCCAGCACCTTCAGGCTTGTGAGCTCCCGCTGAGCTGCAACCAAGCGCGAAAACGACAGCCGCCAACGAGTACGGAATGCGGTTCATGACAGTCCTCCTGGGAGCGCAAACGCGCTCGTTGATTGCCTGGCACTCGAGTGCGAGAGAGCCCTCCGCACGGACTCTTTTTACCAGACAGCCACAACGTGCGGACTGGGTCATTTCCTTCGACCGCGTTCGTCCCGGCGCTCAGGGCGAAGGCCAGTTGCCAAGTAGCGGCCCTCGAGCTCGGCGCGATCCCCCAACGCCCCTCCCGCGAACGCCAGCGCCTTCGACAACGCCGACTCTCGATCAAGGTAAGCGCAGACAAACTCCGTCTGCCCACCTCTCGAGTCTGCACAGTGTCGCCAGCGTATCGCACGCTCGGTGAGGCCAACGCGAAGCAGCTGGCGAAATGACTACAAGAGGGTGACGCGAACGCTAAACCGTGCAGCGCGCCGAGTCCTGGAGCCCGGGGCGCTTTTGCGCGCCCTCGCGATCCACTGCTGCTGCAGCGCAGCGACGAGCAATTGCACGTTCATCTCACTGAGCGCTTGTTTGGGCTGACGGATTAGCCGACACTCCGCGCAAGGTTGATATGAATCGCAGCATCGCATTGTTACGTAATACTGGGTGTGGACTTGGCTTGTCGGGATTGGGGCTTTGCTTGGGCAGCGCGCTCAGCCTTTACACGCGTTCTGCGGCGGCGCAGACGGCTGGGGAAGCCGTGGTGAGTTGGAACACCGAGCGTCAGACCATGCGTGGCTTCGGCGCGTCGTCCGCGTTCTTCGGTGCTCGCATTAGCAACCAGGACGCCGATTGGTTTTTCTCGAAAGACACCGGCATTGGTCTGTCCATGCTGCGCATGCAGATAGGTCTTCCGGCTGACGTGCGAGCGGACGGCTCCGAGCCGCCGAACGCCTCCCCCGTGGCCACCGCACCGGAGCTGGCCACGGCCAAGCAGGCCGTCGCGCGAGGCGCGCAAGTCTGGGCCTCGGCCTGGTCGCCGCCCCCCATTTGGAAGACGACCAACAACAAGAACGGCTCCGGCACCAACTTCGGTTGGAACAACCTGCAGCCGACGCGCTATCAGAACTACGCGGACTACCTGGCCAACTTCGTGCAGTCGATGGCCTCCCAGGGCGTCCCCTTGATCGCCATCTCGCCGCAAAACGAGCCGGACTACGTCGCGACTTGGGACAACGCCCAATGGAGCGGGAACGACATGTTCGTGTTCATCCGCGACAACTTGGGCCCGACCTTCAAGACGCGCGGAATCACGGCTTCCATCGTAGCGCCGGACTCCGCGGTCTGGGGCGCCATGCCGGCTTACGTCGATCCGCTGATGGCTGACCCGATTGCCAAAGGCTACGTCGGCGTGATCGCGACACACCCTTATGGCGGTGGTGATCTCAACTATTCCGCTCCGAGGGACAACGGCAAGGAGTTCTGGCAGACGGAAACGTCCCAGGAGGGCAATGCAGCCGATCCAGGGATGAACTCGGCCATCGACATGTTGCTCATGCTGCAAGACCACCTGACGGTGGCGAACATGAACGCCTGGCATTATTGGGCGCTGACCATCGATCAGGGCAGCTTGAACGATCCGCAGCGGATGAACCCCGCGTTGATGCAGGCAGGCGTGAAGTACAAGCGCGGTTATGCGCTCGGCAACTTCGCCAAGTTCGTTCGGCCTGGCTTCAAGCGCATCGAGGCAACGCGCAAGCCCGTTGGCGCGGTCTCGGTCACCGCCTTCAAAGACGCCACGCACCTCGCAATCGTCGCCATCAATGCCGGTAGCGGCCCCGTGGCGCAAACCTTTCGCGTCTACGGCCGGGCGGTCGCGTCGATGACGCCTTGGGTCACTTCTGATTCGTTCTCACTGGCGGCTCGGCCGGCGGTCGCTGTGTCTGCAGGAACGTTCACTTACAGTCTGCCCGCGCGCAGCGTGACCACCTTCTACGGCGACGCGACGCCGGGCGGTGTGGATGAGCCGCCGCCCCCCCCTCCACTACCATCCGGAGCGGACGGCTTCGTGCTCGAGGCCGAGAATCCGAACACGTTCTTCGACACGACCCCCGGAAATACGGGCACGCCCAGCTGCGGAACGACCGCCGTCGATGCCGAGCCCACGCTCGATTGGCGGGGGGGAACCTGCACCGTGGGCTGGACGGCCCCCACCGAATGGCTGCAATACGACTTCCAGCTGACCAATGACGACGAATACGTCGTCACGTTGCGGGTCGCCTCCCTAGCAACCGATAAATACCTGCATCTCGAGGTAGATGGCGTCGACGTCAGCGGGCCTGTGGCTGGCCCAGGCCTCGGCTGGCAATCGTTCGCGGACGCAGACATCCCGGGTGTGTTCTTGAGCGCCGGCGCGCACACCGCTCGCGTGGTCTTCGACAGTGGAGACCTCAACCTGAACTACTTGGCGTTCGCCCGCGTTTCGACGACGCCGCCGCCCAACCAGTGTCAGATGAGCTGTGACGACGGCAACCCGTGCACGACCGATAGCTGCCTTCCTCTCACTGGCTGCAAGTTCCAGAACAACACGCTCGCCTGCGCCGACGACGGCAATACCTGCACTAATGATCTGTGCTCAGCAGGTACCTGCACGCATCCGGCGAACAGTAGCTGCGCAGCGCCGCCGACGGTGGTGTCCGACGGTTTAGTGCTCGAAGCCGAAAAGCCCAGCAGTTTCTCCGACACCAGCGCGGGCAATTCGGGCAGCGCGAGCTGCGGAACCAGCGACGTCGATGCGGAACCGACGAGCGATCCGAAAGGCGGAACGTGTAACGTTGGTTGGACGGCTCCCACGGAATGGCTGCAATACAGCCTCCAGCTGGCCAATGACGACGAGTACGTCGTCACCCTGCGGCTGGCCTCCCTGACAACCGGCAAGTACCTGCATTTGGAGCTAGATGGTGTCGACGTCAGCGGGCCCGTGGCGGGCCCAGGTCTCGGTTGGCAGTCGTTCGTCGACGCGGCCATTCCCGGCGTGTTCCTGAGCGCAGGTCTGCACACCCTACGCGTGGTCTTCGAGACCGGGGACATGAACCTGAATTATCTGTCTTTTGCTCGCGATTCGGGGACGCCGCCGACCAACCAGTGCCAGATGAGCTGTGACGACAACAACCCATGCACCACCGACAGCTGCGATCCTCTCACTGGCTGCAAATTCCAGAACAACGCGCTCGCCTGCGCGGACGACGGCAATACCTGCACGAATGATGTCTGCTCAGCTGGCGTTTGCACTCACCCGAACAACACGGCTGCCTGCGCCAGCGACGGCAACACCTGCACCAATGATGTCTGCTCAGCTGGCGTTTGCACGCACCCCAACAACACGGCTGCCTGCGCCGACGACGGAAATTCCTGCACTAACGACGTCTGCTCAGCCGGCACCTGCACCCACCCGAACAACACGGCTGCCTGCGCGGACGACGGAAGTACGTGCACCAATGACGTTTGCTCGGCCGGCACCTGCACCCACCCTTCGAACAATACCTGCAATACCAGCACGCCCTGCTCCGGCTTGTGTACGAACCCCGTGATCTTCACCAGCAACAACTACAATTCGGGCAATCTCGGCACGGGCGCCGTCTGCTACCAAACCAACGCGAGCTTGAACGGTGGAGTCTGCGGAAACCTGGCAAGCGGTCGTAAGTTGACGGTGAACGGCGTGCAGATGTCGTGCACCTCCAACTGGCCGACTCCCCTGCCAGCCAAGCGCAACGGCGGCTATTGCGTGCAAACGACCGCGGGCAACCACGCCTATGCGTTCTTTTCGACCTGGTGATCCACAGCGCTCCGAGCATTCAACATTGAGAGCTGGGCGCGCTCAGAAAGCGCCCAGCCCCAATGCTCTCCCGTGTTACGGCGCAACGCGCGGATTCACGTAGCGCGCTCAGGTGACGAGAAGCTCCTCGAGTTGATCGAGCACCTCGCCCACGCAATCCTTCTCCCCAGAGTCCATGACCGCATCGAGAGCTTCCTTCGACGGATAAAGCTCGTGCATGACCAGTAGGGTCTTGCCCGCCTTTTCCTCGAAGGTCACCGTAGTGACGGGGCCATTGTCATCACCTTCGTCATTGGTCCAGACCAGGCGTGCGTGAGGCGTTACCTCGATATATTTCCCGAAGAACTCCATCGGCTTCGAGTCACCGTGGCCGAACTCCAAGCGGTACCTGCCCCCGGCACGAACATCCATCTCGCAGGAAAGCAGGGAGATGCCGGCCGACTTGGGCACCCACCACTGCTTGAAGAGCTCGGGCTCGCTCCAGGCCTCGAACACGAGGCGCGCCGGGCCGTTGACGGTTCGCGTGACGACCAGCTCACGGTCGGACTTTCGTTCCACCGCGCTGCGGTTTTTCATGCGGATGGGCTCACTTTCTGTTGTTGCGTCCATTGCTCTCTTCCTTCCGATTGGTTCCTGGCAACAGGCACACTGAACCATATGGTTCAGTGTCTAGCGCACGGAAGGGCCGCGCGCAAGGGGGGCCGAGAGCGCGCCGCCCCTGGGCCCTTTGCAGGAGCCGCTGGGGCTCAGCGCTCTGGCGCGATGCCCGAGCCAACGGCCACTGGATCCAGGCGTTGGTCTCGAGAATGTGATAGTTGCGTGCGCAACAAAAATTGATTGCGCCCGCAACTATCTGAAGCTACCAAGGTCGCCGTGAATGCAAAGCTGGCGACGGCAAGGGAATTCCAGGCCTCCATCCAGGAATTCGTACGCAGTTTTGGCCTGCTCGTGACCAAGCAAACGCCGTGCGGCCAGCCCGTTTCGCCATCCGTCGCGCATGCGCTGATGGCGCTATTGGACCGCGAGGAAGCCGCCGTTGTTACCTATCAGCACCAGCTGGCAGAGCTGCTCGGCCTGGACCGGAGCAGCATCGCACGGTTGTGCTCGAGGCTCGAGGCCGAGGGCCGGCTCAAGCAAGAACCTGCGCCGGACGACGCTCGGACGCGCCTGCTACGGCTCACCGCCAGCGGTCAGCGAATGGCCAGCAACATTCGGGCAGCGAGTCTCGAGCGCTTCTCGCGAATCGTGGAAGCCATTCCAGCTTCGAGGCGACAGCCTCTACTCGAGGCCTTGAAGGGACTCACCGACGCGGTGCAGACGTTGCAGGAGCAAGCGTGAAAAAAACCTATTCTTTGGCCGCGATTTGCCTGTGCCTGGGTTGTCGCGCAACCGCCAGCAGCGAACCGAAGCCCGAAGCATCCGCCCGGCCATCCGAGGCATCGACCGCACTCAGCCTGAATGCCGCTTTGGACAAGTTGGACCAGCGACGGCCCGTGCCGCTGTTGCCGATGATGGCGCAGCATCAGAAGGCGAACATGCGTGAGCACTTGGAGGCGGTACAAGAGGTCGTGGCGGGCGCGGCCGCGGGAGAATTCGACAAGGTGGCATTGGCCGCGAAGCGTATGGGCTATTCTGAAACGATGGGGCGCATGTGTGAGCACATGGGCGCGAGCGCTCCGGGCTTCACCGAGCAGGCCCTGAGCTTCCACCACACGGCGGACGAGATCGCCGCGGCAGCAACGAAGCAAGATGGGCCGGCGGTCTTGGCCGCCCTCTCCAAAACGCTCCGCGCGTGTACGAGCTGCCATGCCACGTATAAACAACGTCTTGTCGCTAGTTTGCCCGAGTGAAAAGCCGCTGCACCGCTGATCGACAGAGACGAACTCGAACCAAGCTCGGTAGCCGCGCGCATTCGAACCCAACGCAGTCACGTTCGAGGAGTCTAACCGACTGGCTCGAACGCTCACTGTGACTCGCTGCGGCTAGAGTCGCCGCCGTACGTCACGCCTTCTGCTCTATTTGGAATCGCAGCGCGTCCCTGACGGCGATTTCCGCCGCGCAGTTACCGCAAAGTCTACACCGCGTAGACGCGGGCACGGTCGTGAACTCCGATTCGTCGCCCCAGTGCGCAAACTTCGACACACCCGATTTGCGTTGGAGAGCTACGTACTTTGCAACCACTCAGGGTGAGATCAAAGCCTTCGATGTCTCGGCATCAACGGCGGTTTTCACCTGACGCAATGCGCTCAAGCGCTCGAGCGCTCGAGCGCTCGAGCCAACGTGCGTTCGCTCGCTTGCGTTCGGATCCCAGGTGACCCGAGTGCCTCGACACGAGGCCTCACCTGAACCACTGGCGCGTTGCCAAAGTAGCGCTACAACATTTTGCTGGGATCGCTGCCACTGAAGCGTTCGGTTCGAAGCACCGCATTGCCGCGCTGCTGCGGCTGACGAGAGGAAGGGAATCATTTGCGCGCTATTTGCGATCGGTGATCAGGCTGTGGTCGCGCCTTGCGTCCACGCCGCGCCAACACCACGCGCGCCGCCACCGCGCGGAGCCGAGCGGATGTTCCGCGCCTCGATCGCAGGTTTTCAAACCGCGTTCCGCACACCCCGTTCAAACTCGCTATGAAACTTGCTTGCTATAACGTCGAGAACTTGTTCACGCGCCCCGTCGGGCCGAACGAGAGTACCCCTGCGCCCAGCACCGACGCGCTCGAGCGCCAAGTAAGACTCAACACGCTGTTTGCGAAACCCGCCTACTTGGCCGCCGACAAGAAGTGCATGCTCAAGCTGCTCGATGAGCTAGGGCTGCTGCGCGACGAGGATGCCCAAAGAATTGCATTCCTGCGCCAGACCGGTGGGCACCTCTTGGCGCGCCGCCGCGACGGCAGCGTCGAGATTGTCGCTGGCGGTCGCTCGAGTTGGCAGGGGTCAGTCGAGCTGAAATTGCCAGACGCAAACGAGGGAGCTCAGCGCGGCCGTATCCACCGTCGCGCCGCGGCCGTGGCGACTCGAGTCATCAACGAACTGAACGCAGACGTCATCGCGCTCGCCGAGGCCGACAGCCGGCCAGAGCTCGTGCGTTTTTCGCATGCCTTGAGCGCGACCAGCGGCGGGACTCGCTACGAGCACATCACGCTCGTCAACGGCAGCCACGAGCGTGGGATCGACGTCGCCATCATGGCGAAGGCGGGCTATCCCATCGCCGCCCTTTCGCGCTCGGATGGCCCGATCGTTGGGCGGGAATCGCCAGTATACGGCGTGCAAACGCCCAAGAACAACACCATCACCCTTCTGGTCAATCACATGAAGAGCCGGGAGTATGGCATCCGCTGCGTTGGCGACCAAAAGCGCAACCACCAAGCGTTCCACGCCAAGAAGATCTACGAGCAGCTCGTCAAAGACGGGCACGATTTAATCGCGGTGGTTGGAGACCTCAACGAAACGGGGGATTGGGCGCCCTTGGCCCCGCTGCTCAGACACACCAACCTGCGAGACATCAGCAGCCACACCGGCTTCGAGCTCGGGCACCGAAGGCGCGCAGACGAGAACAGCACTCCGACCGACAAGATCGACTATATCCTGCTCTCGCCCGCGCTCTTCGCGCTCACCCGGCGCGGCGCCGTACTGCGCAAGAGCGATTGCGGCGCCGATACCGACAGCGCGTTCGAACATCACCAGGTGCACCCGAAGGGAAGAACGGCCGCAACCGACCACGCCGCCATCTGGGCGGAAATCGACGTGTAGCTCAGCGTCCGGCACTCGCTGGCGCTGCGGGGGCGGCGCTTCGCGGGGGCGCGTTCAGCGATGTCTCGGCCAACTGCCGAATCTCGGCCTCGGGCTCTGCCTCCGCGACTTTCGTCAGCACCGCTGCGAGCGCAGGATGCGCCGAAAGCCAGGCGCTGAGCACGCGCACCGCCCCCATCCGCACGTGCGCGTTGTCGTCATGAAGAGCTGCGCGACCGACGGCGTCGAGCAATACGGGCACGGGAGTGTGCACCAGCAGCGCCCGTGTCGCTGCCAACCTCACTTCACGCGAGGGATCGCTGGTCAGCGCGCGGTCGAGCGCTGAGTCGGCTTGCGACAGGTTGACCAACTGCAGAGACTCCACCGCCGCCGCGCGGACTTCTTCGTCCGGCGAAGACAGGAACGATTCGATTGCCGGGTAGGCATCGACGTCCCCGGCATTGGCCAACGCGCGCAGGGCCGTAACGCGCGGCAGCGCGCTGTCCGCGCGACGCAAGCGCCCAAGCAAGAGGTCGAGCAAACGACGGGCGTGCGCAGTTTTGCCGTCCGCACGGAGCCTGCGAATACACGTACCCAAACCGTACATCGCCTGGATGCGCGAGTTCGGCTCCTCGAGCAAACGGATCAGCGTGGCTGTCGTGTCCGTCGTCGGGTGCTGCGCGCGACTGAGCGAGATCGCGACCATCTTTTGCTGCCGCGCATCGAGCTTGCCCTTGCCGAGAAGTACCACGAGCGCGCGCTGGGCGTCCGAGCTACCAGAAGCACTGAGCGCGTCGAGCAGCACGGGAGCCAGCGGGTCGGCCGCGGCAATCAGCGCCGTCAGTTGGGCGATGGTGGCCTTTTGTTGGCGGATCAGCGTCTCGAGCGCGCCGAACAAATCCGCGCGCTGCCGGGTGTAAGCCTGCTTCCCTGCTTCGTCCGTCGGCTGAGCGCCTTGCGCCCGCAGCGCGCTCAGGATCTGGTCCAATGAGCGGCCCGCCAAGCGTAAACGATCGGTTTCGTTCGAATCCTGCTTTGCGAGCACGAGGCTAGCGAAGCGCTTCAACCCAACGAGTAACGGATGGTAGTCAGGCACGTTCGGCAGTACCGCGAGCGAAGACCGCACGAGATCGAGCGAAGACTTCGATTCGACCGCGCCCATCATGCCGCCAATGGTCAATTGCTCCTTTCCGTTCACGCTCAGCAGGCGCCCGTTGGGCTCGAACTGAAGTCGGTATTTGGAGACGTCGACCTTTGGCAAGCCCGACGTGGCCGAAGGTTCGACCCTGCCTGTCGCAATGGCACTCAGATAGCGCAACTTCTGTTTATCGAAGCTGCCCGGCTCTGTGGCACGGGCATAGCGAGCCTGATAGGAGCCGGTCGTGTCTTGTTCCTCGGCGAGGAAGAGCGCTTCGCCACGATCCCCTCCTTGAAGGTAGGCCGCGACCGTTTTTTGAATGCCTGCAACCAGCAACGAGGCGGTCGGCTGAACCCATACTTCCCCCAAGACATTGCCAGGCAGAAGCTCGAACAGGAACGTTTTCGTCAGACCTGGCTCGAGCGCTTTGAACTCGGACGCTTTCCCGGGAAGTGCGGTCGTCAAGCTCGGGGTCTTGAAGCTGCCCTGTACGAGCACTCGGGCCGGGCTGACGTCGAGCGCGAGCAATTCCAAACTGCCGGCCAACACGAATTGGGTAATCGGTGAATTGTCGAGCGAGGCTTCGGCTGATAACTTCAGCGCATAGCTCGCGCGCAGCCCACGCTCGAAAGACGGCAGCGCTCGCTCAGGCGGCGCCGCGCTCAGAGGCGGTTCCGAGCTGGCTGTGGGCAACGACCGTGAAAGTGAGGCGCTCGGCCCAGACGCGCTCGGCGCGGCAGTCGGGGACGGAGCTGGGTGTGCCCCGTGCTCCCGACAACTCAGGCCGAGTAGCGCACACGTCCATGCTAAGCGGCACGACAGCGCAGAGATTCGCGGCGGGATGCGGCAAGTCACGGTGCCCGAACCGCGTGCACGATTCTAAACGTGCCATTGATGTCCCCGGCCGCGCACTGCCCCATTGGACCTGGATCGCAGCTGGCCGAGGTCGGCGCGTTCCAGGTGCCATGAAAAGAACCCAAAACCAGTTCGAATCCCGAATCAATGTCGTAGGCGGCGCCCGACAACGCCCCCCCGCGAAATGATCACCGAGTGACGAACCACCGACCAGGTCGAGCGCAACGGACAGCGACGCCCCCAGATACGGTACTCCTGGAGCGAGCTCGTAGCTGAACGGGCCCTGCTTCTGTACCGGCACGGTAACCTGGTAGCGACGCCCCATCTCCGAAGAAGCCCCTTCTCCTCCGGGTTGGAGGCTTGAAAATCCACGCCCAAGTCGTTGTAGACCGCGATCACATCCGCACCCCCGAAGTCGTCACCTGCCTTGAGCCGGTACTCGAAGTTGCCTGGCTCTCGTACTGGAATATGCACTTGGTACATCCAACCTGCCCGCTGCTGTCTTGCTCAGGGCAGGACGCCGGCCAAGCATCGGAATTTTTCAGCAGGACGGGCGGCGCGTCAGGACGGGCGCAGTGCCTGTGCAACGAGACGCCGTCGACCGTACCGCTGATGGCCACGCAAGACTTAGTCACCTGGTCGGCAACGCAATCGCAGGTCGGCGCAGGCAGCGATGGATCAAGTACGCTGACCGTAGGTCTGCTTGACCAGCGCTTGGGAGGTGCTGCTTGCAGCGTCCTCAGGCGTTTCTCGCCCACCCGAGCAACCGAACCCAAACAAAGCACTGAGAGGCAGCACCGCCCCGCACGCGACCTTCCGCACCACCTGAGTCAAATGGCCCATGGCTGACCTACTTTTCTATCAGAGTTACACCCGCAACTCCGTCGCCCACGCTACCCCCAATCCCTTTAGCGCAACTCGAGTGTTCGATGCAAGCCCCATGAGCTCCTCGACGCTCGAGTCATGCACTCCAGTGCCCACTGATTAGTAGCAAGCCATGAGCGTGCCGCTCGGCATGCATGCGCCGGTCGACTCACAGTCTGCGGTGGTCGTGCAAATGATGCGGTCGCTCGTCGGATCACACGCTGGCTTGCAGCCGCTGCCGTTGTGCGTTTGCGGTGGCAGGTCCACTGGGTCTTTTCGCGCAACACTTTTGCCCGGGACAATCGCTCGGATCGTCGCAACCGAGCGGTAGGCCATCAGTGCATATGCCGCGTACGAGCCCGCACACGTGTTGGCTGCACCGGTGAAGCGCACGCAACACACGCTCCCAGCAGCGCAAGATCCTCCGCTGACACCGGAGCACGCCACCGACCCAGTGCCGATGTTGCCCAGCCCAGCCCAGGAGCTGGCGTTACCCGCCACCCCCGCGCCGCTGCCCGCAAGGCCGACCGAACTGCCCCGCAAATCCGCCCGAGCCGTCCGAGGTTGAATCACTGCTGCAACCCGCGATCAAAGTACCAGTGCAAACAACGCTGCTTGTCGTCTCTCGCTCATGGCGAAGTTTGTATCACGAAGTAGCAGACCAGCGCCCTGAGCACTCACGGCTACACAGGCCGCACTGCATCGGTCGCGGCTCGCCGTTGGCGCTCACGGCGAGGTGATTCTACCCCCTTGCCAACGGTCACCACCAATCGATGGATACGTCCACAGGGCTGGTCGTGGCCACCCGGAGCAAGACCTGACGCAGCGGAGCGACCGTGATTTGCTCGCCCCAGCCAAGGGTCGTTGCTTTGAGCGGCGCACTGCCGATGGCGTACTTCACTGGGGCCTGCCAAGGATGCTTGATTTGGATCGTTCCGCCGTTGCCGGTTTGGATCTGGAATCGAGCCAGGCCATTGATGCGGTAGGTCTGATTGCGGGTGGTCAGCTTCTGGATCGGGACCACGGGGGCGGCCACGCCCGAGTGGCGTGCATCCGCGCGGTACATGGGCCAAGGCTGGGCATTGCTCACGGAAGTGCTGAGATCCCAGGCGAAGATCCGTGGCAACGGATACTCCATGTTCAGTCCTTGTCCGCGAATTTCGGTCCAGACCAGCTCGAGCCTGCCATCGCCATCAATGTCTGCCACGGCAGGCGAGCCGTCGAGGCCGCTCCACGAACCGTAGGCGGGTCGCGCCATGCTGGGGATCCGCGAGCCGTCATAGCGGTAGGCCTGCACTGGGTACCCGAACTGGATCTGCAGCTCTTCCGACCAAAACTCCTGTTGTCGCGAGGTGATGATTTCGTTCCGTCCATCACCCTCGAGGTCCACGACGATGGGCGCATTGAACGTCGGCGTCGCTGACGGATTGCTTTGCGGCCAGCCCGGCATCAGCTTGCCCTTGCGATCCCACGCGTACAGGCCACCTGATCCGTCCATCTTCATCAGGGACGCGAGCACGTCGAGCGAGCCGTCGCCGTCCAGATCGGCGAGCACTGGTGGCCCGATTTGCACCGCGCCCGTCGACCATGAAGTCAGGAGCTGCCCGTTGTATTGATAGATGACGACCTTGGATGCGGCGTCGTCCCCACCGCCGTCGCACGAAAGTGCCGCAATTTCGAGATCACCGTCGTCGTCCAAATCGCCGACTACCGGGTAGCTGCCGGTAGATTCATTGATCGAGCTCAAGATGGTTCTCGGCCAGCCCGGACGGACGACTCCGTTTGCGCTCAGCACGACGAGTTGGCCAGGGTTGCCATCCACGCCGATCACGACCTCAGTTTTGCCGTCCTTGTTCAGGTCGGCCACGGTGGCGGGAGTCTTGATTGCCATCCACGTAGAGACGGGCCAGCCCGGCAAGTAGCTGCCATTGCCGTTGAACACGTGCACGCCCGTCTGCTGAGCGTCCGTGGCCACCAGCTCGAGCACGCCGTTCCGATCGACGTCGCCGAGCGACAACGAAAGCGAGGCCGGGGAGGGCCCCCACTCGGTCGTAAACGTGATCTGTCGGGGCCAGCCGGGTCTCACGGCGCCGTTCGGTCCCCAGACGAAGATGAACCCTTCCAGAGTCGCTATAATGACTTCCTTGGTTCCGTCTCCGTCGATGTCCCCGGTGATCGGCATCCCCTTGACCGTCGCGTACGGATTGTTGGCAGTGGCCAAAGTTTGCGGCCAACCCGGTAGGATCGTGCCATCGCCCTTGAAGACGGTGACCTTGTCACCGAAACCCGCAAGCACCTCCGCCTTACCGTCCCCGTCGAGATCCGAAAGCGCAATAGGCTCCGAGGGCGGATTCGGTCCCCTATCCTGGTAGACCGCGATCGGCAGGCTGACAGGCCAGCCAGCATGCAAGAGCGGATCGACGATCAAGATGACGTTCCTCGAGATCACCGAGCCGTCGGTGTCGGTTACGTCCAGAATCACGCGGTAGTGCCCGGCGGCGATGTTCTGGGCGCGCCACACCGCCAATACGCCGTTGTCGACCGGCTGTTTGCCTCCGTTGGTCAAAACCAGGTTGGCATTCACCGGTGTGCCAGCGTCGAACGTTTGCACACGAACCGTGAAGCTCTTGAAGGTGCCAGGGTTGGCAATGCCGACGATGGGAATGTCGCCTGCAGCGAGCGTGACGAGGGGCGTGGGCGAGCTGATCAGGACGCGATCGAGGGCCAGCAGATGGAGATCTTCGTAGCGCGTCCCGTTGGTTTTGTAGGCCGACAGGCGCAAAGTGTAATCACCATCGGCGAGCTTGGAAGCATCCCAGATCCCGAGAGCGCCCGCGCTAACGGGCGAGCTGCTGCTGGTGATCGTGGTCCAGGTCGTGGGCGTGATGCCCTTGCCGTATTCGAGCACGTACTTCTGAAATTGTGCCCCGTTGGCTCTTCCAGGGATGCTGAGCTGCGCCGTCCGCACCACGCGCGGAGCTTGAATCAATGCCTCGAGCGGCGTGGGTTCCGTGCTCAGCTTAGCGGTATCGACGCGCCCGTATCCGAGCTCCCGGTCGTAGCCATTGCCGTCGACATCCAGGCTCGTACGCCGCAACACCTGGCGCACTTGCTCCGGCGAATAGGTCGGGTGAAGCCCCAGGATCAACGCCGCCACGCCCGCTACGTGCGGCGCCGCCATGGACGTTCCGGAAAGCCGCACATAATTTTCACCAACCAGGCGGTCGGAATTGCAAATCCAGGGCTCGAAGCAGAATGCGGCTTTGAGCGACAAGATTCCGTAGCTCGGCTCGATCACGCCGGGGTCGTCCGGATCGCCGGAGCCCGGCGCGGCGACATCGATTAGGCCGAAGTTGGAGAAGGCCGCCTTCGTGTCTCGAGGCGTCGTCGCACTCACGACGATGGACTCTGGGAGATTTTGCGGGGCGCGATCACGAATGTCGACGCTATCGTTGCCGGCAGCGAAGACCACGACGGCCCCGCCGGCGTGCGCAGTACGGACCGCATCCTCCACCACGCCGACCGTGGGGCAGTACCCTGAGCACATCGACCAGCTATTGTTGATGACGTCGGCACCGTTGTGCGCGGCGTAGAGCAGGCCCTGGCTGATGGTGAAGGCGTCGGAACTGAAGCTGAACACCTGAACGGGCATGATCTTCGCATCCGGCGCAACGCCCACCACGCCGATGCCGTTATTGTCTTGGGCCGCGATGGTACCGGCAACGTGCGTGCCGTGACCGATCGAGTCATCGATGTAGTTGCTGTTCGCGAGGGTGTTCCAGCCGTGGACGTCGTCGATGAAGCCATTGCCGTCGTCGTCGATGCCGTTGTCAGCGACCTCACCGGGGTTGGTCCAGACATTGCCAGCCAAATCGGGGTGGTTGATGTCGACGCCGGTGTCGACTACCGCCACCACGACGCCGTTCCCGCGCGTGAAATCCCAGGCTTGATCGGCGTGCATGAGCTTGAGATCCCAAAGATCCGCGCGCGGTTGTCCCCAGCTCCCGCTGCTCGACCAATAGGGGTCGTTGGGCGTATAGACGAGATGTGCGACGTAGTTGGGGTGCACGTACTCGACGTGCGGATCGGCACGCAGATCCGCGATCGCGGCGTCCAAGTCAGCGGTCGCGGGTAGGTCCATGCGGTAGACGTTGACGAGTTCTTCGACCGGGGCAGCTCGCCCGTGTGTTTTGGCCTTGGCTGCTCTGCTCGCGCGAGCGCGCAGCAAGCTCTTGGCGTCCACAGTGGAGAGGCCTTCCCGCCCCTGAAACAAGCTAGCCGCTCGTAGGATCCCGTGACGCTTCACGGTCGCGTCCAACGACGATGAAGCGTCCGCGGTGATGCTGGCAAACGAGCGTCCCCGTCGTAGACAGGACTGGGCGTCGTCGGTAATGCCGCTCCGCGGGTCAGCCTTGAACTTCACCACGAGCTGGCCAGGAACTACCGGTACTCCGCCGACTTTCGCGGCGACCCGGGCGGTCGGGCCCGAGCCCGGGAGAGCAGGACTCGGCTTCGCGGAGGGCGCGCCACTGGAACCCGCCGGCGCCGGAGATCTCTCGAGTGCGGAGGACTCGCGGATCGTATCTTCAGTCGTGGCTGAAGAAGCACAACCGCTGATCGCCGTGGTGATGGCTAACGACAAGAGTAGAAGGGAGCGTCCGCTCCGCCCATTTGATCGGATCATCATCTCTTCCTCACTGGTTTGGGCCAGCTTCCCCGCGAGCTCAGCAAAGCTAAGTGATCGCGCGTGAGACTGCAAGAACAGTGAAGTGCGCCGGCTCACGAACGCCCGAGATGCCGCCACACTTCAACACGCAGTTACACAGCCCTCCCTGCTCGCTCCGCAATCATGCGGTATCAGGTCATCTAGATCGAAGGATCGTCCGATTCATGCACTGCACTGGTCTCAACCGGCTTCGACGAGAGGACTAGTATCGACATCTCGCTCGTGTTCAGCGCATTCACGCTCCAGTGCAGCTAGAGCCCGATTGCGCCCGGCGCACTGACGCTCACGCCATCATCGTGATGATAGAGCGTTGCCCGAACGGGTTCTTGGACGACGACAGGTTACTTGGATTGCGGGCCGGCCAGCCACTTCAGCCAGAGCTCGGCCTGATAGCCTACCGTGCACCCCGCCTCGGAACGTACGATCGGTGTGCGAAGGAGCAGTGGGTCATCGAGCAGCAATTGTTCGATTCGAGAAGCGGACGGTGCCGAGTACTTGAGGCCTTTGTCGACATAGCGCTTCCCGTTGCGATCGAGCAGGAGATCCACGCCTCCGACCCGGGTTGCCACAGCGCGCAGCTCTCCGGGCGACAAGCCTTTCTCGGCTAAGTCGACGGATTGGAAGCGAACGCCCCGCTCCTTGAAATAGCGTTCGGCCTTGCGCGTCTCCTGACACTTTCGGGTGCCGAAGATTTGTAGAGACTTGAGGGTCACGCGGCTTGGTTTGGCTGAACCGGCGAAAAAGAGCAAGCCGCGGGCTCCGTCAGTGGTCTCCGCTGATAGAGGCAGACATCGCCGCGCGGAACTCCGCAGCCGGGTCGGGACGGTGGGCGAGCGCGGTAGCCGACAAATTCGCAGCCGGCGCTGCCGGCGAAACGGGCTTTTCGCGGCGGACTGTGGGAGCTGGCGGCGCACTGAAAGCGGGTGCGCTGCTGACCTCAGCGACCGCAGGGCTCCAAGTGTCCCCCGCGTGCAGGGTGAGCGAGGGCAGATCGCGGAGGATGACGGCCCCCGTCTCGAACGGTGATGCTCGTCGAGCAAGTTCGCCCCCGACGTCAGTAGCGAAGCGAGATGGCCAGCAGGCGTTCTTTGCCGCCCTCGACCACGAACTTCGACTCTCGCCAGCTAGGTGCGCTCAGGGCGTACGTGCGGTTGTTGGATGCGCCGTATCCCTCGATCGGAATGCCGAGTAGATTCTTGTCGAACTGACGATTGTCGTTCTCGTCGTGGTGAACGACCACGGCGTACGTGCCTGGTGCTACATTTTCGAACACGCAGCGGGTAGCGCCACCCGCGATCTTCACGCGCTTGGAGATCGTGCCCGTCCCGGTGCGCGGGAATCCGTCCGCGGACGGATGGAGTCGGCAAGCAAGAACCCCCTTGTCGTTGCGCAGAGGGCCGACATTCACGGAAATCGTCGAGGTGTTGGACGATGGCTCGGCCCAGGTCACGCCGGAAACCAGGATGGCGGCGAACGCGAGCCCAGGCCAGAAAAAGAAAGGATGCGATGTCATCGTTGGCCGAAACCGTAGCGCCGATTCCGCGAACGTCGCGTTGATTCGGCTTTGGCTCGGTAGCCGTGGCTGCGCCAACGTAGTTGGCACGCCTACCTGGCGGCTCGACCCGAACAGGAGCGCGCTCCGTCCTCGGAGTCAGAACGCAGCGCGCATGCCGAGCGATCGCGGGGTAGCCGTGATCGGCGAGCCCTCGCTGAGAACCTCCGCGTGCGACCCGCTCGATACGAGCAGCCACACACCGGGACCGACGGCCACTAGCCCGACTCCCGCGGTGATGGCGCCGGCAGTGACCAGCCCCCCGCGGTCGCTGACGCCGCCAGCGAGCGCGAGCATGCCCCCCATGAAGGCAAGCCCGCCTCCCAGCCCGGTCGCAACGATGCCCCCTAAGAACGCGCTGGTATTGCGCGGATGTGCCCTTACCTCCAGCCCGCTTTCGCCTCCGTAGCGACGCAGATCGGGGACATTCACCGTCTCCAGTGCCGGACCGGACTCGGTGCGAAGTTGGTATTTTTCGGCCGGGTTGACCCAGCGAGTGCAGGGCGTTCGGCAGACGAACTGCTGATTCGAGCGCAGCTCCCAGGGGCGCTCCGAATCCCCGGAGGCGAACGTCACGCGCAGGGTTCCGCTGCCGCGTTCCGTCGCAAACCTGGGCAACGGAACGAGGAATGCTTGAATCGGCGAGCTGCATCCGAGATCGGGCGTTTCGTCCGTGGAACGCCGGCAGCTCTCGAAATCTCCCGCTTCTCGCAGCATGGTTTCGGAGCTAGCCGTCTTGGTTTCGGCGCCCAGGTCGCCAACGCCGAGCGACGCTCCGGCTTGTAGGTTGCCGCCGGAATTCAGCTTGAAGCTGCCAATCGACAGCCCGGAAAGCAAATGCGTCGCCTGGGCGCAGTCTCCATAATCCGGCACGTCGGCCGCCGTTGACCCGTCCAGCACGTATTGTCCGCCCACCATCGTGCGCACTTGGAGCGAACCCGCTCGCGCCAGCTCGCCTTGAAGCGCGAACGCACCGAGTGGAAGCTTGGTGAAAAGCTCGTCCTTGCTTTGGATGGCGATCGTCTCCGACGACAGCGTCGTCCGCTGCCAGCGATAGCTCCCGCGCACGTTGCAGGAGAGGATCGGACGCATGCTGCAGCCCGTGTATTCGACCGCGAGACCGCCGGCGCGCAAGCGCGCCTGAAGGCTCGCCTTCTCTGCCGAGCTCCACTCGGTGACCAGAGGAGTTTCGCGGAGCGCAGCCGCACGGCACAGCGCCGCATCGTCCGCAATTCTCGGAGCGCTCGCGCGAAGCGACGACGCGCCGCCCCCGCATCCAGCCAAGGCCAGGCCGAGAACGACGATCGAAGAAACGGCACTGCGAGGCACGACCGGCATGATCCAACAAGCTACCAGACCCCTCGCCCCGGCGTCCTCTCCCCAGGCACACTCGCCCCAGCCACACTCGACCGTGTAGCCGAAGCTCCGACAGAGTAGGACTCTAGCCCCAGGGTGACATCGGCATTCTAAAGATGTGCGACCCGACGCCGTACTTCAGGGCGAGCCCAGCAGATGGCGAGGTTTCCGTTCTCGAGCGAGCAGCCGGCTGGCACAGCCAGCGGGGGCGGCGCTCGCTTGCCTGGACTGCCCGCTGGCGCCAGACAGCCCTGCACGGCGCTAGCGCCATTTGCAGTGTTGACGCACTACGAGCTGTTCCTCGATCCAGTCTGCAAGTTGTTCATGGCGCGACGAACGGCCGCCCGCTTCGAGCGAATCGATGAGATTCGCAGCTGCTTTTCGGACGTGGAACAATTGCTCACCCGGATCGAACGCCGCGCTCACGCTTTGCTCGTCGACGTCCGAGCCGGACCGGGTCGCAATGACTCGGCCTTCGAGGCCGCGATTGAAGAGAATCGGGGCAAGCTCTTGCTTGGGTTTGCACGCAATGCGGCGCTCTTTGCGACGCCAACGGGGCGCCTGCACATTCAGCGCTACGCCAAGGCAGATGGTCGCCAAGTCTTCCTCTCGGACGATCCGAGAGCCATTTTCGCGAATCTGGCGTTGCCACACCACGAAATCTAAAGCGGAGATTCGCTGCGCTGAAACCTCCGCGCTTGCTAGCCGCCGCGGATCTCGCTAACCCGCGCCGGCTACCGCATCGTCCGTCTCCAAGCCGGACTTGTCATGCGCGATCTCTGCCTGCAACGGTGACGCATTCAATCGTCGGCAAACACGGCGTCGAGCGAATCTGCAACGACGAGCTTTTTGGCCCATCGCAAGAGCTGGCTTTCATCGGCGCTCTGTAGGCGCTCGACGACCGCGGGCGCGAGCGCCCCGAACTTCGTGCTGAGTAGATCGCTCAAAAGTGCGGCCTGCCCCTCCTTGATGCCCTCCTTGATGCCCTCCCTGATGCCCTCCCTGATGCCCTCCTTGATGCCCTCCTTGATGCCCTCCTTGCGGGCCATGGTGAGGTCGAGTCGATAAGACTTCACGGCCCGGTCTCGCATCTCAGCGAGTATGCGCGCGTCGGGATCTGCGCTCAGCCGCTCGAGCGCCTCTTTGGCCTGTCGCAAGTCTGGGTTTTTCATGGCTAGCTCTTCTCGCTCCGCGTCACTCGCCGCAGCCAAGAACTTACCCCATTCCACCACCGCGGGCTCGTCCGAATCGGTGGCCGTCCGGACCTTGGGCAGCTCCAGGACGTGGATCTCCAGCTGTTCGGAAAGTTCTTCGGAATCATGGACTTCCCGGACGCGAAACAGAGAGTGAAAGCGCGCGCCCTTGAGCTCGCGAAAGCCCAAGATCAGCACCACGACCGAGCGGCACAGTTCTTCGTAGCCCTCGCCCCGACCCAGCTGCCCGGAGTGCATGCGCGCCCAGTAGTACAGCGCTCGTTCGCGCCGGGAAGGGCGCGGCTCGGTTTGCATCTCGACGTTGACCTGCTGACCGTCTTCCAGCTCCACGTGAAGATCGAGTGCAATTTCCTTATCGTCTATCCCCGGCTTCGAGGGTTCCGACTCCACGCGCACCGCCCGGATCGGCGAGCTCGGACGCAAGACCGCGGTCAGGAAGGAGACCAAGAGCGCGCGATTGTCGGGATGCCCGAACAGCATCTTGAATACGATATCTAACTTTGGATCTAGCGTGCCCCGATGAGTCATTGGCCATCGCTAGCACCTGCGCGGAGCGATGCAGCGGAGCTCGGCCAAACAATGTCAGTGAGCGGCGCGACGACCAATTGCGGGCACAGGTGGCGACCAAGCTGGCAGTCGAGGACGGGTGTCGGCTTTTCACGAGCTCGCGATAGCCGTCCGAATCTGCTTCGACAATACTCGAAATTGAGCTTGCGTGCTCCTTCGAATTTGTTAGAAGTAGCCGGTGCCGGTGCCCTCCAAACTGGATCGACATGCCGAGCAACTGAGCGCGTTGGGCCATCCCGTGCGCCTGTCGATCCTGCGCTTCGTCGTGCAAGCGGGAGACGGTGGAGCGGCAGCGGGCGAGATCCAAGCCCAGCTAGCTGTGCCCGCGTCCACGCTCAGCCACCACCTGAAGAGGCTGAGCGACGCCGGCCTGCTCAAAGCTCGCGGGGAAGGCACATTCCACTACTACTCGGCGGACTACGGCTGTTTGCGAACCTTGAATGACTACCTGTGGGAAGACTGCTGCCGCAAGGGCAAGTCGAGCTGCTGCTAGGAGCGAAGGAGGCGTGAGCATGTCGAAGGAAGCGCTCAACAAGAAGCTGACGAGCGAGGCGGTGGGGACAGCGTTCTTGCTGGCGACGGTCGTCGGCTCCGGAATCATGGGCGAACGGCTGGCGGGGGAAAATGTCGCGATCGCTCTGCTGGCCCAACACCATTGCCACTGGCGCGGGGCTGGTTGCGTTGATCTTTGACGTTCGGTCCCATCAGCGGCGCTCATTTCAATCCGGTCGTCACCCTCGCGGACGCTTGGCAGGGCGGGTGCCGCTGGCGTGACGTCCCCGGCTACCTCGCGGCGCAAGTCGTTGGCGCATTGCTGGGCGTCGCGCTTGCGCACGGCATGTTCGGCGAGCCCGTGTTCGCGGCGTCCCAACACGTGCGGAGCGGAGCAGCTCAACTGCTCGGTGAGTTCGTCGCGACATTCGGACTCTTGTCGGTGATCTGGGGCGTCTCGCGGAAGAACCCGCCGTTCACGCCGTTCGCCGTCGGCGCGTACATCACGGCTGCGTATTGGTTTACCTCCTCGACCTCGTTTGCCAATCCAGCGGTGACGTTGGCGCGGTCGTTGACGAATACCTTTTCGGGGATCCGTCCGGCGGATGCTCCGGGGTTCATCGTTGCCCAGCTCGCCGGCGCGCTTGCCGCAACTGCGCTGTTTAGATTTTTGATGCCCGTTCGGGCAAGCAAGGCCGAGCCTCCGATCGTGGATCCGGCGATCGTACACGAGAAAGTCGCATGAAAACCGTACTCTTTGCCTGTATTCACAACGCTGGCAGATCGCAGATGGCCGCGGCTTGGTTCAACGCGCTGGTCGACAAGACCCAGGCGCAAGCGATCTCCGCTGGCACGGAGCCGGGCGCGCGGGTGCATCCGGAGGTTCTGCAAGCGATGCGTGAGGTTGGTATCGACCTCGACGGCGTCTCTCCGCGCAAGCTGACCGACGAACTCGCCAGGGACTCGGCGATTCTGATCACGATGGGCTGCGGTGCGCAGTGCCCTCACATTCGCGGACCGCGGCGCCTGGATTGGCCGCTGGAAGATCCCAAGGGCAAGCCGGTAGAGCGTGTCCGTGAGATCCGTGAAGAGGTCAAGAACCTCGTCATGGAGCTGCTGCAGGCCGAAGGGTGCCTGTTCAGCGCTGCGCGCCCGTAGGGCGAGTCTGGGCGCTGGCGGACACACCTTCGGGTACATTTAGCTGTGACTCGCCGCGCGCGTAGGAGTGAGGGTAACCCTAACTTCGACTTCTC
>DATEPG010000007.1:0-2712 GCA_035273265.1 Polyangiaceae bacterium | reverse complement strand
GCGCGCAGCCCAGACCACGTGCAGCCAATGCTTGAGTTGGGGCTTCTCTTCCGCCCAGAGCAAGAGCGGCTCCGGATTGGGCGGCTCTTTGCGTTTGCTGCCGGCGGGATCGACGATGCCGAGCGCGAGGGCCTCGATGCGCTGGCGAAGATCGAGCAGCGGTGAAAGCGCGCGCACGGCGACCTGGCGTTCGCGGACCGCGGCCGGCGAGCTTCCGTGACTGAAGAAGCCGGACAGCTTCTCTTGTCCGACGCGGGTGTGTGCCACCGAGATTCGCTGAAAGAGTGAGTTCGGTCCGAAGACGTCGAGATCGCTCGTGTAGGGGTGCGCGGGGTCGACGAAGCGTGCGCCGTTTTCAGCCAGTTCGCTGAAGCGACCGGTCGTGCGCGCCAACGCGTCTTTGTTCACGCGCGCGAAGCGGCGGGCCAGATCTTCTTCGGCGAGCACGCGGCTGTGCCAAACCACGAGCGCCAGGAACGCCAAAAGACCGACCAAACTGACCGGTCCGGCGAGCGGGCTGGTCTTGCCGAAGACCGAAAGCAGCAAGCTGACGATGAACACTCCGAACGATAGGCCGCGCAGATTCGACACCGTGCGCGAGCGCGCCGCGTGGCGCTCCGCGTCTGCGTTGAAGCGCTGTTCGCGAGCGCGGTACTCGGCCTCTTGAGCGTTCCGCTCGTTCGACTCGTTCACTTCGCGACCTTCACGAACTTGATCGCGACGGTTGCGCCGACGATCGGCTCCGCTGGTACCCCAACGTAGCGGCGGTCCACGACCTCCGAGACGCAGCGCGCCGCTTCGGCGCTCACGCCGCTGCGCTTGGACACCGAGACGCCCTCGGCGCGACCGCGTTGGCGGAGCATGAAGCGCACCTGGACTTCACCGCTGGTGTCCTTCAACCCGCCATTGTCGTTGACGCACTTCATGTACTTGTCGCGCGCGGCACCCAGCTTGCCGATGCCCAGCGTCCCGGTGTCTGCGGTGACCGGGCCGACGGTGATCTCCAACTTATCGTCGCTGGGCGCGGGAGCAGGCGCGGGCGCGGGTGCACCCGCGTCAGCCGCGGTCACTTCCTCTGGCGCCACGACCAGCGGTGTCGCCGAGCTGGGCGCCACGGCCGCGACGGGTGCGCCACTGGCGGTCGATCCGGCGACGGGCAATGCGCTGGACGAGCCGAGCGTTGCAGAGCGTAGCCCTTGCGCTTCGGCCTCGGTCAGGCAGCGCACGATCAACCCTTTGCCGTTGCCGATGCGGCCCCAGGGGCAGGCCGGATCGTACGGGTAGCGACGCAGCAGCGCGTCGACCGTCTCACCGCTCGCCAGGGCACCGAATGCGAGCAAGAGGCTCGCAGTGGGGAGCATGATCAGAGCGCGTTTGAGGCGGGGCGTGGGCTTCATGACGTGGGGCGCGGTTTACCACGACTCTGCGCGGGACGGCTGCTGGCGCGCGGGCATTGCGACCCCGGATTGCCGATGGTACGGGAGAGGAACATGAGTCCCCTGACTGCCGCGGCGGCTCAGCGTCTGCTCGCTGCGATCTCGAGCGGGCTCTTGCTCCTCCCTTTTCTGGCCGCCGGCTGTGGCGGCGATGACACTGGCAGCTCACTGCCCGCCGGCGGGAGTGCCGGTTTTGCGGCAGGGGGCGATTCTGCTAGCGGCGGCCAGGCCGCGGGCGGTAATGCAGGCGCCGGAGGCTCAATTAGCGCAATGTGGACGACGGACGGTGGCAAGTATTCGCTGAGCTTGGGCAGCACCTACCTGGAGCTCGATCCCGCCAATGGCGCACGCATGACGGCGTTGCGCGTGGGCGGCAGCTCAGGACCCAATTTGCTCGCGGACTCCGCCGCGACCGGTCAAGTGGACAACTGGGGCTCGACCTTCTGGCCGAGCCCGCAGAATTGGGCTTGGCCGCCGACGGATGAGGGCAGCATCAACGCCATCAATTCGCTCCCGTACACTGTCGTCAGTGATGGGCTCAGCTTGACCCTGACCAGTCAGCTGAACGCTTCGGATCCGACCGTCTCCGTAATTAAAAAATTCTCGGTCGATCTGGCCAAAGAAGCGATCGTCATCGAATACACGATGAGCAACGGTGGCACGGTGCCAGTCAACGTGGCGCCTTGGGAGATCACCCGCGTCGCCGCCGGCGGCATCACCTTCTATGCGGAAGCGAGCGAGCCCGTTCTGCAAGACTCGAACATGGTGCTCCCGTCGACCACTCTGAAGGAGGGCGTGCGCTGGTACCAGCATGATCCGAGCGTCGTCGAACCGACCAAGTTTTTCGCCGACGGAAAAGGCTGGATCGCTCACGCCGCCGGCGATCTGCTGCTGATCAAGAGCTTCCCAGACCTCATGCCCGCGCAGAGCCCTACAGGTGAAGCGGAAATCGAGGTGTTCGCGGCACCGAAGTACGTGGAGGTCGAGAACCAAGGCGCGCTTTCGACACTCGCGCCCGGGGGCGCCCTGTATTGGACGGTCCGTTGGTATGCGCGTAAGCTGGACCAGCCCGCTGTCATCGGCAGCGCGGATCTCGTCGCTTACGTTCAGAACCAGATCAAATAGAGAGTGTCAGCGCCTGCTCCCGCCTCGGCCGCCGCCGAAGCCGTGCTCACCTTCTTGGAAAGCGTGGGCCGCCGTTCGGAGGCGGAGTTCTATCTACGCCTATTCCTGAAGCTCCCGCCCGAGAGCTTTGGCATCATCGCTCCGGGCGCGA
>DATEPG010000006.1:0-14342 GCA_035273265.1 Polyangiaceae bacterium | reverse complement strand
CTGCCCGATCCAGTCCGCAATGACCGAACTCGAGCGCGCTTTTATCGTGAAGTGCTTGCGCGTGGCGTGCTGCTCCACCCCCGGCATCTGTGGTTCATGAGCTACGCACACTCGGCAAAGGACGTCGAGCGAACGCTGTTGGTCGCGGATGCCGCCTTCCGCGCCGCGCGCTCAGAGATGGATGCCTCATGAGCGAGGCCTGCCAGCTGGCGTTCTTGGTCCGAGAATTTGCGGCTCGTTTCGGCCGCTGCCGGGCGTTCTCTGCGCCGGGCCGGGTCAATTTGATCGGCGAGCACACGGACTACAACGATGGCTTCGTACTGCCCATTGCCATCGACCGTCGGACGTATGTCGTGGGTGCGCCGCGTCTGGATCGCACCGTCAACGTGCGGTCTGCAGACACCTCGAGTGAATTTGGCTTTCGGCTGGATGAGCCTGGCGCGCGCCGTCGCGGAGCGTGGGTCGACTACGTGGAGGGCACCGCCCAGGAGATGTGCGCCCGCGGTTTCGCGCTCGCCGGAGCTGATCTGTTGCTTTCCTCGGATATCCCGCGGGGTGCCGGACTTTCATCGTCCGCCGCGCTGGAGATGAGCGTTGGCTACGCCCTCGCGCGCTTGTCTGGGGTTGCCGAGCCCGATCTAATCCAGCTCGCATTGAGCGGTCAGGCCGCAGAAAATGACTGGGTAGGTGCCCGCGTCGGTATCATGGACCAGTTCATCACTGCCCGGGCCGAGCGCGGGTCGGCATTGTTGATCGATTGTCGGTCGTTGCAAACGACCAGTGTCCCCCTCGAGCTCGGCTCTGCCTGCCTGTTGATCTGTGACACGCGGGTGAAACATCAATTGGCCTCCTCTGCGTACAACGAGCGACGCGAACAATGCGAACACGGCGTCGCACTGCTCCGCTCGAGCTTGCCCGACATTCAGAAGCTCCGCGATCTGAACGCCGAGCAACTCGCGCGCTACGGGGGGCAGTTGCCGGAGCTGATTCGGCGGCGCTGTCGGCACGTCGTGAGCGAGAACGAGCGGACGCTGAACGCTGCGCGGGCGCTCTCGGAAGGCCGTTGGCAAGAGTTGGGCGAGCTGATGGTCACGTCACACGAGTCGCTGCGCGACGACTACGAGGTCAGTTCACTCGAACTCGACGCAGCCGTGGCCAGCGCGTGCGCGCAGGCCGGGGTCTATGGCGCTCGAATGACCGGCGGGGGATTTGGCGGCTGCACCATCACTCTGCTTGAACGAGCCGCGGTGGAGCGCGTGTCCGAGGCCATCCGCAGCCGACTCGAACAGCAATTCGCGAGAACTCCCGACCTATTCCTGTCGGACGCCTGCCAAGGGGTACGCGAGCACGAGCTTTGAGTACCGCTCGAGCGCTGCAGGGCGGAACACGGTAGTCCGCTGTCGGAGGGCAGCGATGCGAGGGCGAAGGAAGCGAAACCAGCGATGCGAGGGCGAAGGAAGCGAAAGCGCCTCCTTCGCCCCCAGCGAAGCCGCCGATATCAGGTGTCCTGGTCTTCGTCGTCTTCGTCGTCTTCCTCGTCTTCCTCGTCTTCCTCGTCGCTCGCTTCGGAGAAGGCAACGAGCAAGGATTTGGCTTGCTTCGCGCGAGCCGCGCCCTCCTGACGACATTCTTCGAAGAACTCGACGAGCTCTTCCTCGCCGACCCGTTGCGCATCTTCTTTGTACTTGCGCGCGGCAGTAACGCCCTGAAGCGCATGGTAAAGGACACTTGCCAAGCCGTAGACGTGGTCGTCCTCCGCATCACCTTCGGACCGAGACTCTGCGGAGCTGCCGCTACTCTGGGGCTGACGCTCGTTCCCCGGACGATCGTTTTTGACTTGCTTCGTCTGCTGTTTCGCTTGTTGCTTTGCCATACCTGACTCCTTGTCAGCGCGCGCTGCAAGTCGCGCGCCTGCAGTCACCGGTCCAATGCGGGCAATCGCGCACACTTTCAGGCTGGAATCGCCGCAATAGCGCGCCTATCTGCAGCTGCGTCAAGTCACGCACTGTGGTGGATTCGCCGACGTGGGACATTAAGTTGCGCCACGCTCAGCGCCTCGAAGGGCTCAGGCGCGCGGATGGAACTTGCCGTCAAGCGAAGTGCGGAGCGGAGCGACACGGGTTCGTTAACTGCAAGAGCTCCGGCAACCCGGTGAGCGTATCGATGTCACGCCGAGGCAAGCGCACCACGAGCATTCCATCCTTCAACGCACCCTTACCCTTGGCTCCGTCCACATCAGTCGTGAAACCGAGCACTGCGGTCAAGTGTCCACGCCGTTCGGGCAGTGCGACCTCGAGAGTGAGCGTTCGGAGCGCCGAATCCCAGCGCAGCTCGGTGGCTTCCGGCGTAGCCCCCGGGACCTCGAAGCGGATCGTCACTTCCGACATGCCGGAAAGGACTTGATACTTCGGACACGAGACCGCGCCGTGGTCCCGTCGAGCTGCGACTTGGCCTTCACGAATCGGGATGTGGTGCCCGGGCCACAGCACGCTCCATGCGCCGATTGCGAGCTGTTTGACGGACGCGAGCATGCCTGGGAGCCCTGTAACTACGCCGCGTCCGGCCAGTGCGGACCGCGAGCACTGAGTCGTCGAGGGCGAAAGCGCAGCACGGCTTCGGGGAACTCGGCAAGTCTTCGCAACCCAAGCTCGTCCGACTCCCCCTGCCGCCGCATGGTCCGAAGCTCCGGGGGCAGCCAATCCGCCCCGGCTCGCTCGAATAGCAAGTCGTTGTCCAAAACTGGTTCAAGTCTTCGTCGCATGTTGGGTTCCTCCTTTCGATGCGCGCCAAGTGGCGCTCCCGTTCTCGAGCAATAATCATGCTGCAGCCTTCGTCAAGCACCGCGCCGGGCCGAATCAGATCACGCGCCGTGATCTGCTTGCCCGGTCGACGCCAAAGCGCGCTCGGCAACCTTGCCGTTAGCGGCCGCGCGTCGGGGCGACGGCGCGGCGACGCTCGCTCTGTCGTGCACGCCGCTCCGCCTCGCCCAGCCAAGCGGCAAACAAGCCAAGCGAGAGCAAACCCAGAAGCACTCCAGCCGGTACCCACATGATCAGGCCCGCGAGCTGTTGATCTTCGAGCGCATCGACCGCCCAAGGCTCCCCGCGCAACGCATAGAGTGGATACCAAAGCCTGGTTGCCACGGTAGCCAGCGCGCCCAGCACGCTGGTGTGCATCGCCGTGGCGAAAATGAAGGCCGAGGCGAGGCCGTACCCGCCGCGACCGTAGCGCCCGCGGGCAATGCCCCACCAAAACACCACCGCGCTCAGAAAGAAGCTGGCGTGTTGGAGGGCGTGGATTGAATCATTGCGCAGGGCCGCCTCGAACCAGCTGGGGATGTGCCACAACCAAACCACCAAGCCGTGGAGCAGCAGGATCGTCAGCGGGGCGCTGACCATTCGCCAAACGCGATTTAGCCATGGCGCAGCCAGAGCGCGGATGACGCGTGCCCGACGAGCAGGTCCGAAGGCCCAAGCCAAGGCGACGACAGGCCTGCCAAGCACCACCAATGGCGGCGCGACGAGCAACAAGACTTCGTGCTGGGCCATGTGAGCCGAAAAGAGCAGGTCACTTAGCCGATCGATGGGTGAAACGAGGGCTACGAGTAGGCTGAGCTGCCCGAGATAAAATGCCGCCGCCTCGCTGCGACGAATGCCGGAGTCGATCCCTGCCGCCCGCCAAAGGCGGCATAGCCCCACGCCGTAGACCGACGAAGAGAGTCCTACCGCCGCCAAAGTAAGAGGATCGAAGGTCCACCAGCTGGCGGCGTCTTTCAACTCGATGCACATCACTCAATCATTTGCTCCGAGCAGCAGGCAGGGGATCCCGAAGCCCAGCACGACCACGAACAACAGAAAGCCACTCAGGCACAGCGCCAGCCGAGCGAAGAAGCGCTCGGAGTCCTTACTGGCTCGGCGTTGCGCAAAGAGGGCCAGCCAAAGAGCGCCGCACGTGAGCAGCGCCCCGCCCACTACCGCCACCAAAACCAGTGGCTTGCCGCCGTAGCTGCGCGCCGGGTAAACGAGGCCATAGGCAGCACTCAAGGTGCCGAGCACCGAAGCAGCCGCCAGCGAGATCGACAGCACGGAGTGCATTCGGGAGCTCATCCGAGCGCCGCCTCCGCGTAGAAAAGCACCGCAAATGGCAGCCAAACTAGGACACTGAAGAACCAAAACAAGGCGCTCGCCTCCACGTCCTCGAACGTCTTCAGTTCAACTCGCGGGCGGAACACAATCACGCACATGAAAACACTTTCGATTGCGCCGGTGACGATCTCGACCGTATGCATGCCGAGGCTGGTCCACACGACCGAAGCGTACGCGCTGCCCGTCCACAGAAATGGCACGGCATGGATCTCCCAAGCCCGCAACGCGGTCGCGACGAAGGCCTGCACGGTAGCTACCACGAGCCAACGGCGCATGGGCACGAAGCGTTCGGCGCACGCGGCACGCCGGTAGAGGTACGTGGGCGGCAGGGTGAGCAGCAATGCCACCGCGGACAGCACGCCGGGTAGCAGCTGCAGTCGCTCGTCCGGCGGCCACTCTCGGAAGTTGTTTCGCAGGTACAGGTAGGAATTGAACAGGACTGCGAAGCAGGTCGCCTCGATTGCGATCAGCAGCACGGTCCCCCACCACATCGGGGACCGGAGCCCCAAGGCGTGTCGCGGCAGAGCGCTCACATCGACGAGTGCCCCGGGGTGGACGCTGGGTTCGTCGAGGTCAATCACGCGCTCTTCCCCTTCGTCGACCGCTCCACTGCCGTGCGCTTCCTGGAGTCGAGCCACGGCTGACGATCGCTTGGCCAAAACCAGACGAACAATGCGGCGCTCACGAAAATCACGCCGATTGGCAGGCCCCACGGCGTAAATAGACAGGCCACGATCGAACCCGCGGCGGCGAGTGCCGTGAACAGCGGCATGATGTTGGGCTGCGGCGCCTTCACGACATGATCGGGTTCGGCATCCAGCACGCGCGTCACCAACTGCTCGTCGCTCGCGAGGCCGGTCACGCGCCCCAAGTTGCCGCTCCAGAGCGGGTAGCGGCTGCTCACCACCAGCACCTCGCGCTCCGAGGAGGGCGGCGGCGGTGATCTCAGCGACCACTCGAGGGTATCACCGCCCCAGGCATTCGCAGGCGCCCGCGCGCCCCTTTGCGCGCTGCGAGCAGCATTCACCAAAAACACGATCGCCCCCAATCCCAAAGTGAAAGCGCCGACGGTGGAGACGAGGTTCCAAAAGCCCCAACCCGTTTCAGGCAGGTAGGTGTAAACGCGACGGGGCATACCGCGCAGTCCCAGGAGGTGCTGCGGAAAGAACGCCAGGTTGAAGCCGACGAACACTAGCACACACGAGCTCAACCCCAACCGCTCGTTCAACAGCCGACCAGTGAGCTTGGGAAACCAATGCGTGAGGCCGCCGAACAGCGGAAAGATCGCGCCGCCGATCAGAACGTAGTGCAGGTGGGCGACGACGAAGAACGTGTCGTGCACTTGCAGGTTGATCGGCACCGCCGCCAGCATGACGCCAGTCAAACCGCCAATCAGGAACGTGACAAAGAAGGCCAGAACGAAGCCGAATTTTGCATCGATTTTAGGTCGGCTCCCCCAAATGGTGGCGATCCAACAGAAGAACTGCACGCCGGTGGGAATTGCGATCAGGATGCTGGCACCGGTGAAGAAGCTAGCCCCGAGCTGCGGCAGCCCGGTCGCAAACATATGATGGACCCAGAGGCCGAAAGCCAAGACGGCGGTAGCGACGTTGGCCAGCACCACGGGTACGTAGCCGAAGAGCGCGCGCTGGCTGGCCGTAACCACGATTTCCGAGACCATGCCCAAGCCCGGTAGGAAGATGATGTACACCTCCGGGTGGCCGAAGAACCAGAACAGATGTTGCCAGAGCAGCGCGTCGCCACCCTCGGCCGGGTTGAAAAAATGCGTTCCCACTAGCCGATCGAGCGCGAGGCACGTGCTCGCGACCATCACCGCGGGCATCGCAAACAGCACCATGAAGGACGTCACGAGGCTACCCCAGACGAAGATCGGTAGGCGATCCAACGAAAGGCCGGGCGCCTTGTGCTTGAACGTAGTGACGATCAAATTCACCGCAACGGACAACGCCGACAGTTCGGTAAACGTAATCAACTGCGCCCAAACATCCAGCCGTTTGCCCGGTGAATGCTCGGGACCTGCGAGTGGTACGTAGGCAAACCAGCCGGCGTCAGGCCCTGTATTGGTGAGCAACGCCGCGTACAAGAGGATGCCGCCAAAGAGGTAGGTCCAGAACGCGAAATTGGCCAGACGCGGAAAGGCCAGGTTGCGCGCGCCGACCATGAGCGGCACGAAATACAAGCCCAGGCCTTGCATCACCGGCACCGCGAACAGAAACATCATCGTCGAACCGTGGCTGGTAAATAGCTGGTTGTAGCGATCGGGACCCACGACGTGTGCCAACGGCCGCGCCAACTGCAGCCGCATGATCAGGGCCAACACTCCGCCCAGTGCGAAAAAGGTCAGCGCCGTAGCAATGAAGCGGCGGCCAATCGCGGTGTGCTCGGTCGTAGCTAGCCAACAGTAGAACGCCGAGCGTTGCCGCGAGCCGCTCCGTGACGGCGACGGCGCAAGCTCCGCGTTCAGAGCCGGGTTCACTCGAGACCTCCCAGATACGCCAACAGCGCTTGCCGGTCGGCGTCGCGGAGCGGGGTACTCGGCATTTGTACCCCGGGCTTCAGCAGTTGCGGATCGTCGATCCACTGGCTCAAATGCGTCGGATCGTTGGCCAACCTGCCCATCGCCAAGCGTCGACGGCTGGCCAGATGAGTGAGATCCGGCCCCACCGTGCCAAAGGCCTCGGTGCCAGAGATGGCGTGGCAACTGCTGCAGCGGCTGGACATGAATACTTTCAGGCCCTGCTGGCGGATCGGGTCGGCGGGAGCCGTTGGGCTGGACAGCTGATGGTCGCGCCAGGCCGCAAATTGCGAGGGACGCTCAGCGATCACCAAAAATCGCATATTCGCGTGTTGGGTGCCGCAGAACTCGGCGCATTGCCCTTCGTACGCGCCAGGCTTATCTGCCTGAATGAGCAGCACTTGACGCTTGCCTGGGATGGCGTCGCGCTTCCCGCCCAAGCTCGGAACCCAAAAGCTGTGGATGACGTCGGTGGCAACGAGTTCGAGCTCCACGGGTCGACCCGCGGGAACGTGCAGCTCGTAGGCGGTGCTGAACTGGCTGGCGGGGCCCGATACCGGATAGCGAAACTCCCACCAAAACTTGTGGGCAATCACCCGCACGCGCAGCGGATGGTTCGCTGGTAGCACGGCGAGCGCATGTCCGGTCGCCACACTCGCGATCAGCAAGCCCAGTAAGATGCACACGGTTGCAGCAGTCGCCCAGCTCACCGCGCGACGCCGACTGCGCTGGGCTGCATCGCTCGGCTCCAGCCGCTCGGCGCGCGCGTCGGGCTTTCGACCGAGGGCGAAGCCGAGCGCCGCAATCACGAGCGTGAACACGACCGCGGAAACGTCCAGATACTGATAGAAAAGCCGCAAGATCTGAGCCGCGTTCGCTCCAGCGGGTTCGAGCGCAGAATGGCCAGCGTACGGCGCCATCAGTCGACCCTCTGTTGAATCGGAGACAAGGCCTCTGTACGCGAGGGCGGCGGACGCACGGACATGTGATCATCGCGCACAGGAGCTGCCGCAGAGGGCGCCAGGCCGCTGAGTGCACGGACGTAGGCCACGAGTTGCCAGACCTGCTGCCGGCTCAGTTTGTCTCTGAACGATGGCATGCCTCTGGCGCTGCCGGCGAGGATGCTGCGCTCGATATCCGACAAGCTGCTGCCATAGAGCCACTGAGCATCCATCAAGGGAGGGCCCATAGCGCCCCCACCCCCATGACCGTGGCAACCCGCGCAGTTCATTTGTGAATAGAGACGCTGACCTTCACTGATCGCCCAAGCGTCCTTGGCGTACCGCTCGAGACTCGCTTGGTCGGAGCGAGCTGCGGCGAGCGGATCGGGGTGTAGTGCACTGACGCTCGGAGGCTCGTGGAAACGGCGTTCCTCGCGACGACAGCCCACACCGACGAGGCAAGCGAGGATGAGCCAAAGCAGCTTGCTATCGAGCACTGCTGGCCTCCGGTTCATCACTCGATCGAGCGACCAAAGGCACGCCGGCGCTACGCAAAATGCCGGTCAATTCCCGCCCCCTGCGACGGATCACGTGGTCGAGCTCACGAGCCAAAGCTTCGTCGTCGGGGCGTACTGCCATGCCGATCGAAAACGCGAACGGAAGATCGCCGTCTCGTTCTTCAGAAAGCGGCTCGACCCGAAGCGGCACCGCGCTCGTGAGCGCGCCGGCGCCTGCCACTGGTCCCCAGAGAATTGCCACGTCAATCGACCCGTCGATGACAGCCGCCACTGCTGCTGGAACGGCACGTTCGTATTCGTCCGCAAGCGGAAAACCGACCAAGCCGCCGCTCCTGCCACGCCGGTTCAGGGCGTGGACCGGAGCCGGATTCGAGCCGTCGTCGCCGGCCAGTGAAACACCGATCTTCAGCCTGCCGAGCCTCGGGTCGTCGATGGATCGCAGGTCGCCGAGCTGGTGATCCTTACGCGAGACGAAGGCGAACGTGGACCGGTAGTACGGCCGGCTGCTGCGAATGCCAGGGACCCCGAGCGGGACACCGACGACCACATCACAGACACCTGCCTGCAGCGTCTGGCGAAGAAACCCGCGACGCTGCGACCACCAAGTGTAAGCGAGTCGAGCGTGCAACTCGTTCGCGACGAGCGTGGCGATGCGATTCTCGAAGCCCTTCAGCTTCGAGTTCGAGTACGGCAGATTTGCTGGATCGGCGCACACCCGGAGCACTCGCGCGCTGCGCGCTTGTGCGCTCGCGGCGGCAGTCGCGATCGAGCCGCAAAGCAGCAGAAGCTGGTAAAGATATCGTGGGTGCATGGCAGTCAAGGCAACGCGAAGACGTACACCGCGCCGCCTTTCTTGGTGGCGTTCTTCAAATCAGCCATCGCGTACGCGAAGCCGTTGCCCGCTGATTGATCACGTGGGTCCAGATCTCCGACCAGTGCGGCGCCCGCCCAGCCACCGACGCCGTCCAGCACCGCAAGGTACTGTTTGCCGTCTGGACCGCGGTAGGTGATCGGTTGGGAGATCACCCCAGAGTCGGTCTTGAACTTCCACAAAGGCTTGCCGCTGATCGCGTCGACGGCCTTGAACCAGCCGTCCATGGTTCCATAGAACACGACGTCGCCGGCGGTAGCCAGCGCGCCGCTCCAGACTGGGAATGGTTCCTGGATCTTCCAGCGCGCTTTCGCTCGTAGCGGGTCCCAGGCGCTCAATTCTCCTAGGTGCCCACCGGGCCCGGGGCGATATCGGACTTTCGCACCGATGTAGGGCGTACCTGCAATGTAATTGGCCTCCAGCCCCTCTTCATCCATACACAAATTCTGATGGGGGATGTAGAGCAGCCCTGTTTTGGGGGAGAAGGCCATGGGTTGCCAGTCTTTCGCGCCCGGGGCAGCCGGACAGATGTTGCGCGTGACTCGCCCCAAGCGTGGAATCATCTCGGGCACGAGCTGCAAGTGCCCAGTCTTCAAATCCACCCCAATACTCGATGAGATGGCGCCAAATGGTGTGGCCGACAACACTTCGCCAATCGAGCGGTCCAGAATGTACAGGTACCCATTGCGATCCGCGTGGGCGAGCAGCTTGCGGTCCTGGCCAGCAAGCGTGACATCGAACAGCACATTTTCATTGATGCCGTCGTGATCGAACACGTCGTGCGGGTTCCACTGATAGAACCAAACCGCGCTGCCGTCGCTCGGGTGGCGCGCGAAGATGCCGGCGGTCCACTTGTTCGCCCCCGGACGTCCCTCCGGATTCCAAGGGCCGGGATTGGCGGTCCCGTAGTAGATCAAATCCAGCGCGGGATCATAGGAGATGAAGCCCCACACGTTTCCACCACCGATCTTCCAATGATCGACGGGCCAGCTGCTGACGCCTAAATCCATACCGCGATCAGTCTCGTAGAACGGCTTGAAATCAGGACCAATCAGTACATCTGAATCCGGTCCGGTAGACCAAGCCCGCCAATTGATTTTTCCGGTAGCGGGGTCGAGCGCCGTCAGCCAACCGCGAACGCCTAGCTCGCCACCACTATTGCCGACCAAGACCTGATCTTTGACGACCAACGGGGCCATCGTGATCGTCTCGCCGCGAGTGATGTCCCCCAGCTTCACGCGCCACAACTCTTCGCCTGTGGTCGCATCCACAGCAACGCTTTGCGCGTCGAGGGTATTGAAGTGAATGCGCCCTCGATAGTAGGCCGCGCCGCGGTTTACGACGTCACAGCAGGCAACCCCTTGCGCGGCTGGCACCGTCGCTGGCCTATATGTCCACTTGGCTCGTGAGCCCGGACTCGTGAGATCGAACGCGAGCAGGTGATTAGGATACGGAGTAACGACGTACATCGTAGTGCCGACCACCAACGGGGCCGCTTCATGGCCGCGCTCGACACCGGTACTCTGAGTCCAAACCAAGCGCAGGTTCTGCGCATTGCTCGACGTTATTTGATTCAACGCTGAAAAACGGGTATTTTCGTAGTTCTTCGCGGGCATCGTCCATTGCCCATCGTCGCCGATGGCATCAGGCTGGATGCCGACGATCGTCGCGTCATTCAGTGTGCCGCCCTCCGGCCTCGAGCTGACATCGACGTGCTTCTGACACGCGACGATAGCCGTGAGCAGGAACCCTGACAGAGTCCAGGCGCTTCGAGACCAGCGATTCCGCATCCGCTCTTGCCGTGCAACGGCGCCACGCATCGCTGCCGGTTTCAGCAACGTAGATGCCAGCCAGTTGTGGCTTCTCACGCACGCAGGGGTGCGCCCAAAACGATTCGAGCCGGCCGAAAGCGACATTTTTCCACGCGAGGGGCAGAGTGCGACAGCGCACTCATGCAGTGCGTGCACGCGTTGCACCGCTGTGCGTGAACTCGCGCACCTTTCCAGCTCGGGCACGCAACTTGCCATGTGCCGCACGCAATCGCGGTCCCGGGCTGACCGCGCGCCTTACTTTTCACTGGAGCATCGATGGCCATCAAAAAGACGTTCGCCGCAAAATCGGCGAAGACCGAGCGCAAATCTGCGGAAGCCTCGGCATCGACTACGAGCGCACGCGCCACTGTGAGCGGGCCAGCCCGAAAAGACCGCGGCTCCCCCGGCGATGACCTGACCGCCAAGATGGACGGCAGCCAAGCTCTCGCCAGCGCTATGCCGTTCAACGCCAATAAATCACGAGAATACGGCAAGGCGAGCGTAAAGCCGGAGCCAGGTACGACGGTTCCAGCGCCTGATGCGCGAGCCACTGGCAGCACATTGACCGAGAGTATCGCGTCCGCCAAGGCCGGAGCTGGAAAGCCCAAGCTCGGCTATAACCCCGGCAATCTGCCGCTCGATCGCAGCCGGGTCGACTCGACGGATCGCGTGCTGACCACCAACTTGGGCGTGCCAGTGGCCGACAATCAGCACTCGCTGAAGGCCGGCCTGCGCGGACCTGCGTTGCTCGAAGACTTCATTTTGCGCGAGAAAATCACGCATTTCGATCACGAGCGCATCCCGGAGCGCATCGTGCACGCGCGAGGCTCGGCGGCTCACGGCTACTTCGAATGCTACAAGCCGATGACGAACGTCACGCGCGCCTCTCTGTTCGCCGAGGCCGGCAAACGAACGCCGGTGTTCGTACGCTTTTCGACGGTGATTGGCGAACGTGGCTCTACCGACACCCCGCGCGACGTGCGTGGCTTCGCGGTCAAATTTTATACGGACGAGGGTAATTGGGATCTCGTTGGCAACAACATCCCCGTGTTCTTCATCCAAGACGCGATGAAGTTTCCCGATCTGATTCACGCGGCCAAGCCGGAGCCGCACTTCGCCATGCCCCAAGCCGCGACGGCTCACGATACGTTCTGGGACTTCGTATCGCTCATGCCTGAGTCGACTCACATGCTGATGTGGGCCATGTCCGACCGCACGTTGCCGCGAAGTCTGCGCATGATGCAAGGCTTCGGTGTCCATACTTTTCGCCTGCTGAACGAGCAAGGGAAGTCGACCTTCGTCAAATTTCACTGGCGCCCCGTCGCGGGCACCCATTGTTTGGATTGGGACGAATCCGTCAAGATCTCCGGTGCAGATCCGGACTTTCATCGCCGTGATCTGTGGGAGGCGATCGAGGCGGGTGCCTTCCCGGAATGGGAGTTGAGCTTCCAGATGTTCTCCGAGAAGCAGGCTGAAAGCTTCAGCTTCGACGTGCTGGACGCGACCAAGCTAGTGCCCGAGGAATTGATACCGCTCACCCCGGTGGGCAAGATGGTGCTCAATCGCAATCCGGACAATTTCTTCGCCGAGACGGAGCAGGTGGCATTCTGCGCGGCGCATATCGTACCGGGCCTGGACTTCAGCAACGATCCGTTGCTCGCCGGACGTATTCACTCCTATCAGGATACGCAGATCTCGCGGCTCGGCGGACCGAACTTTCACGAGATCCCGATCAATGCTCCGATCGCGCAAGCGCACAACAACCAACGCGACGGGATGCACCGGCAAGCCATCAATCGAGGCCGCGTGAGCTACGAGCCCAACTCGCTCGCGGGAGGTTGCCCGTTTCAAGCGGGCACAGCTGGCTTCACCTCCTTCCGCGAGCCGATTCAAGACGACAAAGTACGCGGCAAGGCCGAACGCTTTGCGGATCACTACACGCAGGCCACGCTGTTTTACAACAGCCAGAGCCCGATCGAAAAGGCGCACATTCTGCGCGGTTTTCGCTTCGAGCTGACCAAAGTTCAGACCCCAGCGGTGCGTGAGCGCGTGGTCGCGATGCTGAGCAACGTCGATCTGGATTTGGCCAAAGCGCTCGCCAAGGCGCTCGGCATGGCCCTGCCCAAACCACTGCCGAAGGCTGTAAAGACTGCGGTCAAGCCGGAGGTTGCCGTGTCACCTGCGCTTTCCATCTTCTCGCAGCCCGGCGATGGCAGCATCCGAACGCGACGGGTGGCCATCTTCATCGCCAATGGCGTCGACGGAGCTGCAGCGCAAGCGCTGCACGCAGGGCTCACGCTGGAAGGCGCAGTACCGCGCTATCTCGGCGTTCGCCTCGGAGCCGTGCAAACCGAAGACGATGACACGCTCCAAGTGGAGGCCACTCTGGAGACGATGCCGTCGGTGCTATTCGATGCGTTGATCATCCCCGGCGGCAAAGCGGCAATGGACCTGCTCGGTAACGTTGGACAGGCAGCCGAGTTCATCAAGGACCAATATCGGCACGCCAAGCCCATCTTGGCCCTCGGCGAGGGCGCAACGTTGCTGGAAAACGCGGGGGTGCCCGCGATGCTGCCCTCCGGGCAGAAAGACCCCGGCGTGCTGATCGCACCACATGACGGCGCGACCAAAGCCTTGCCTGCTTTCATCAAAGCACTGGCCCGGCATCGGCATTTCGAACGCGCCATGGATCCGCCAGAAGTTTGAGCATTGATCGAGGGAATGTCATGGAAAGCAAACAACTCGAAGCACTGATCTTGCAATCACTGGAGCACGAGCTGGGCGGAGTGCAGGTGTATCAAACCGCGCTTTCGTGTGTCTTGAACGGCGACCTCAAGCAAGAATGGCAGAAGTACCTGAGCGAGACACAGAACCACGTAACCAAGCTGAACGCGCTGTGCGGCAAGCTGGGCATCGACGCGGAGCAGGACACACCCGGCCGTCAAGTCGTGCGTCGACTGGGCGGTGCCTTGGTCGACGCCATGAGACTGGCGCACGCCAACGCGGAACCTGCCGCCGCCGAGCTCGTGGCTTGCGAGTGCGTGGTTTTGGCCGAGACCAAGGATCATCTCGATTGGCAGTTGCTGGGCAAGTGCGCCGAGCGAACCGATGGCGAGGTCGCCCTCGCTCTCAAGGAAGCTTACGACGCCATCGAGGACGAGGAAGACGAACATTTGTATCATACCAAGGGTTGGTGCCGTGAACTGTGGCTGCAGTCGCTCGGGATCCCTGCGGTGCTCCCACCGCCCGAAGAGCGGCGTCAGGTCAAAACAGCCATTGGAGCCGCCAAGGCCGAGCAAGCAGCCGAAAAGGAACGACTTTAGTCGCGGGGTCAGCGTCGCGCATGGCGCTCGGGCGGTCCTATGTTGGCATTTCGGGTTGGAGATATCCGCCGTGGCGCGGCGTCTTCTACCCCACCGGACTCACGCAGGCGCAGGAGCTGGCGTTTGCCAGCCGAGAGTTCGAAAGTGTCGAGATCAACGGCTCGTTCTACTCACTGATGCGACCCGAGTCCTATCAG
>DATEPG010000005.1:0-22361 GCA_035273265.1 Polyangiaceae bacterium | reverse complement strand
CATTCGGCGCTGAGCATCCTCTGGAGCCACGGCTGGCGGTCAGCGAGTGTGCGGTCGCTCGCCCTCCGCACTGTACAAGCGTAACGCTGAACGCTTGTACCACGCGCCCTTTATTTTCGGTGGCTGCCGAAGGATGTTAGCTTGTGCAAAATGCCATCCTCCGTGCCTGCCGCGCCGGTGAGTAGCGAGATCCGGAGTGACTCGCTTGCACCGAACCTGGTCGTGACGTGGTTTACCGGATACATCACCACGGCTCTCGCCGAACACCACCTTTTGCGTTTCCGTGGATTGCTGAACGAGTGCGTGAATCCGATCTGGATCATGGATCTAACGCGGATGAACGGCTTCGATCCCCAAGCGATCGAAGTTGCCGGCGAATGGTGGAGGTGCTTCGTGAGTAAACACGAGGGGCGCAGCGACATTCTATTGATCTCTTCCTCGCCGGCCGCGCGCATGGCTGGTGCTAGCCTGAGCTCGAGCATGGGTGTCGGCGTCAGGTCCTACGCCAACTTCGAGGAACGTTTCGAAGCCCTGGGCGTCGTGTTGCCGATCGCCCGCTTGAACGCCGGCTGACGGAAACGAGCGAGTAGATCCGGTGTCGCTCACGCGCTTTGCTCGTCGCATCTGGCAACGCCACCGCTTCAGCGTGCCGCTGTCTTTGGTGTCGGCCATGTTCTTTGCTCGGCTCGGCTGGGAGCTACGTGCAAACCAGCTGGACGTGTTCGACGCAGGCGTGCAAAAGCTGGTCGATGGTTGGCGTGGCTCGTGCGACCAGGCAATGGTGCTGCTGACGACGGCCGGTGGCTTCATGCCAATGACGTTGTTGCTGTCGGCGGTGCTGATCTTGCTGGTTGCTGCAGGCAGAAAGCGTGAGTCGCGCTTCCTGCTCTGGAGCGCGCTGGGCTGCCTGACGTTGAACGTGCTCTTGAAGTTGCTGTTCCATCGCGCGCGCCCGCACGCCGACCCGGCTTACTTGCTGCCGCGACCCAGCTCGTTTTCATTTCCGAGCGGGCACACCATGGGCTCGGCAGGCGTGTGCGGAAGTTTGGCGGTGGTCGTGCGCGTGCTTCGCCCGCCGCGCGTGGTTTGGCTGTCGATGGCCGTGCTCAGCGCGCTGATGGTTCTCGGCGTGGCCTTGTCCCGGGTTTACCTCGGAGCGCACTACCCGTCGGACGTGCTCGGAGGGCTATTTGCGGCCGCGTCTTGGATCAGCGCCGTGACGGGCTGGGTGTACCCACGGCTGCTGCCGCACGAGCGGACGACGCCCACCGCCCCCGACTGACCCTGCGAGTCCTCGCGGCGAGCGCGTCCGAAGTTGGCGCGCGGACCGGATGCGTGGGTCTCGAGCCGACCAGAACCCACGAAATTGGGCGGGTGGGACTCGGAGTCCGGGGGCAGCGTACGTCTCGAGGCGTGAAGCGCGCCGGGTACGCTGCCCCCATCAGGGGGAGTCAGGTTACTCGAGCTTGATTCGACTCAGAGGGCGATCGGTACGCACTCGTGCGAGTTCACCGCAGTGCTGGTCTGCCCAGATGGGCACAGCGCGCAGGTTGGCGGGGTCGACAGCGTCCCGTCAATCGTGATTTTGCTGCCAATGGGGCAGTTCGCGTAGGCCGCACAAACAGTGGCATCTGCTGTCGTGCTGTAGGTACCAGCGGCGCAAGCCGTGCAAACCTTGGGGGTGGTGCTGCTGCCCGCATCCGCGACCTTGGTGCCAGGTGGGCAAGCGACGAACGGAGTGCACGCCGCCTGATCATTGGCGCTGGAGTAGCTTTGAGCAGGGCAAGCCGAGCAAGCCTGATTCTGCGCCGCACTACCCACGGTCGAGATGTAACTGCCCGGAGTGCACGGGCTGTAGGCGATGCAACTACTGGCGCTGGGGGCATTGATGGTGGTCGCGTTGAAGTAGCCGGCCGGGCACGCCGTGCAGACGCGATTGACGGTTGTAGAGACAGCGCTCAGATTGCCGACGTAAGTGCCGAGGGCACACGTTGCCAACGCGCTGCAGGTCGAAGCGTTGGTTGCCGTGCTGAAGTTCACCCCAGTGGTGCAGGCGGTGCAGGTGCGGTCATTGGAAGCCGAACCGGCCACACTGACGTAGGTACCCGCGGCGCAGGTTCTGAACGCGGTGCAGGTTCCGGTGCTGGCCGTATTGAAGGTGCCGTTGGGGCAGTTGGCGCAGATGGTGTTGGAGGTCGGTGTGCCTGCCGTATTCGGCGTCGTCCCAGCTGGGCAGGCCGACCAAGTGGCGCAGCTTGCCGCGTTCTCCGTGGAGGTGAAGCTCCCGCTGGCGCAGTCACCGCAGGTGCGGTTGGTGGTCGCGTTGCCTGGGGTGAGCACGTACTTGCCGGCCACGCAGGTCGTCAAATTCACGCACGGCGTGGACGCAGATTCGTCGTCGTCCCACGTGCCTGCGGGGCACGTGACCGGTAAACTACTGCCGCCCTTGCAGGAAGTCCCAGCGGCGCAGGCCGTGCAGCCCGCGGGGGTGCTGCTCGTAGCCGGGGTGGTTTGGTGGGTGCCAGGCGGGCACGCGGTTGGAGCCGTGCATTCGGCAACGTTCGGCGTCACGGAACCGGTGCCGGTGGCGCACGCGCCGCACGTGCGATCCAACTTAGCGCTCGGCGCGCTGGTGATGTGCGTGCCGGACGGGCAATTCGTCCAAGGCGTGCAGCTGCTTTGGTTCTGCAGCGTGGTGAAGGTCCCGGTTGGGCAGCCGCTGCAGACTTGATCAGTCGTGGCGGTGCCGGCCTTCTCGATGTACGAGCCCGCGTCGCAAGTGCCGAAGGGCAAGCACGAAGCCGAGTTGATGCCGGGAGCGAACGAGCCAGCCGCACAGGCGACACACACGGTGTCGCTCGTGGCGGAGGCCGGCGCGGCGACGAAGGTGCCCGCGGGGCAGCCCTTCACGGGCATGCACTCGGTGGCGGCGTCCAAATCGTCGTCGAAGGTGCCCGCCTCACAGGCGACCGCCTCTGCCTCTTTGCCAGCGCAGTAGTTGCCGACTTTGCAGGGGGCACAGCTGGCACCGCTGGTGCCCGGCAGGCAGCTCACGGGCAACGGCTCGCGGGACCCGCCTTCTCCGCCTTGGCCGATAGTATCCATGGTGCCAGCAGTGCCAGCAGCCTCGGCAGCGCCGGGGTCACCAGCCGCACCAAGGCTACCGGAGGTTCCGCCGGTGGAGGACGGCTCACCGGCGGCGCCAGCTTCGGCGCCCGGGGCGCCCCCGCTGGCGGCCACGGGGTCGCTATCACTACATCCAGCAAAAATGGAGAGGGCCAAGCTGGCCACGGCGAAGGGGATGACTACACAGCGGCTTAGTGAGGACATTTGAAAGCTTTAACTCCGACTACCCAAGTTGACACACAACTACTCACAGTGAAGCCACAACAATGCGAGCGGTACAACACTAAAGTAGCGCGCCATGTGTCGGAAAATGCCCTCGATTGCGTGGTTGTCTTGCTTCAGGACGGGTTTGATTCCGTCGTGTGATCTGAAGTGGTCTGCATTGTTTCGTTCTGTTGAATCAACAGGTGAGATATTTAGTATTTCAAAATGTGTGATCGCACACAGTCTGGCTCGCCGCCCAGGCAGCTTGCTCCCGACGGACCCCGAAGGTTGACGGCTCGTGGGCCGGCTGGCGGCTCCGGCTGGCGGCTCCGGCTGGCGGCTCCGGAGGCGCCCGCGCGGGCCGCCTTGCCTTACGGCGCAACCCTCAGCCAGGGGCGGTTTGTCGCGCTGAGCGGGCGCCTGGTGCGGTTCTGCGGGCGGTGCCCTGGATTGCCGGCGCAAGCGAATGGTAAGACGAGCGATTCTGCCTGCTTCGTCGGCTCCAAGTGCCCGCTCGGGGCTAACGCGTCAGCAACCGCAGCAGGGTCCAGCGCGGAGGAGCACGGGTCTCCTCCGGTGTTGCGCGTGCTGCGGAACGAATCGCGCTACTGGGCGTGGCTTAGCGCTGCCCAACCTCGACCACGTCGCTGCGCGTGACGACGAGCTTTGCGCCCGGACCGGGGGAAAGCAGGTAGAAGTGCCGCAGCTCGCTGACTCGAGCCCCGGGCGGCGTGTCGTGCGCAATTGTCCGGAGCGGCGTTCTTGCGCTCGGAGTCGCGCTTTTGCTGGCGCAGCCAGCGGCGAGCAAAGCAATTACGACAAGCGAAGCAAATCGGTTCATTGGCGGTCGTCCTTTAGGCGGCTGGGAGCGCGCCGATACGACCGCTTAGAGCAACAACCAGGCCACGCCTCGATGCGTCCAACGATCGGGGCGTAAAGGCGCGATTGCGGGCCTCAACGCCTGGCTCCGCGACAATCCGCGGGTCAGCGCCCGAGGGTTTTGCCCCAGGCTTCTCTGGCGCTCACCGCGGCCCACCAGGTTGCCACGTGGGGGTGCTCGCTCAGCTTGGCTGCCGCAGGCGAGAGCGACAAGTACTCCAAATAGGGCATGAAGCAGAGGTCGGCGATGGAGAAGGCTTGGCCCGCTAGAAACGGCTGCGTCGCCAGTTGGCGGTTCATGGTGGCATACGCGAGATCGAGCCCGGCGCCTGCGGCCGCTAGTGCCTCCGGCGTCTGCTCGCGGTGAAACACGTACTGATAGATGAACTTCATGGCGTGAACCGTGTAGTTCGACGTCTCGACGCTGATCCACTGCTCCATGATGGCTCGCGCGTGTGCATCCTTGGGTGTTAGAAGACCGCCGGCCTTGCCATCGATGTAGCGCGCCATGGCGCGGGACTCGTACATTTTGAATCCTTCGTCATCGAGCGTTGGTACCTGACCGAACGGTTGGCGGGCGACGTGTGCCGGCTGCTTGTGCTCGCCCTTGGTGAAGTCGACGATGACGAACTCGAACGGAGTCTTCGTTTCGTGCAGCGTCATCAGGACTTTGCGGGTGCATGTACTACCGGGATGTCCAAAAATTTTCATCCAACCAATCTACCACGGCCGACGCGACGAGCCGGCGCTCGGACACGCCGGAGTAGCGCCAAAACCGGCACATCCGGCTGAACGAGTTGCGGCGCTGCGAGCAATGGTTCATGCCCCCACGGGATGGTTCCCCCTCATGGTCCGTGAATACACGCTTCGCCTGCAGGCAGTGCGCTTTCGCGCCAACGTCGGAGCGTCGGCCGCCGAGCGCTCGATTCCACAGGATCTCGTGGTCGATGTCGATTTGGAGCTGCCCATTGCCGCGCTCCCCAAGCGAGACACGAAGCGAGAGGTCGTCGACTACGACTTGGTGGTGCGGTTGGTCGTCGAAGTTGGCTTGGCCGAGCCGTATCGGTTACTCGAGATCTACGCCCAGCGGCTATTGGAGCGGCTATTGGCGGAGACTCCTGCGCTCCGGGTGCGGGTGGCGGCCACCAAATTGCGGGTGCCATCGACCTACAGCACCGACAAGGCCGTCGTCGAGCTAGTCGGCACGCGCGACGCCTAGAGCGGGGCGACCGGGAGGATAGCCAGGAACGACGGCGGGTTTCGCTATCTTAATGAAAATGATATTCAAATTCATTTTCACTTGACCCGGGTGGTCGCGAAATGACATCCATGACTGCAGGAGATTTGGATGAAACCAGTTGAGGCGACGGGGGACGCATTTCCAGGCTCTTCTGTTGAAAATGATATTCAAATTCATTTTCAGTGTGCTCCAGACGCGCCGGAGCCGGTGGCCGCTGATGACCTATTGCGGTGCGTGTGTGGGGCGCTGCTCGCGCGCTGGGTCGCAGCTGGCCTGGAGCTCAAATGTCGGCGCTGCAAGCGCACCACGCTCATCCCGTATCCAAAGCGGACCGCGGTCACCCGACGACACCCCACTTAGTTCACTTAGTCAGTAGTCCACGCGCTTGAACAGCAGGAGCAGCATGTCCAACCCTTCCAACACCGAACACCCGACGAATGTACGACTCGCCGAGAGCGACTACGCAGCGGTCGACATGTGTCACTGCGGAGCGCTGCAGCTGCACTTGGGCGATCTTTCTCTGCGCTTGCCGCCGGATTTGGTCCTCAGCTTGACGCGCACACTGACGGTGGCGCTAGCTCGTCGGCAGTCGATCCTGACCGAGCGCAGTGTGAATGACGCGGGCATCGCCGGCGCCAACTGGGCGAGCAGCGATACGCCGCGAGGCAAGGCATGAACACTTTTGGCGCTTGCAGCAGTGGCACGGGCCCGGCGCATGTCGGTACTGCCCCCGCCGCGTCTGACGCACATGCAGCCGAGCGCGCGCGTTGGTCGAGCGGGTGAAGCAGCGCTCGCGGCGCCGCTCCTAAGCGCCTAATTCGACCACCTTTTTCCGGTGCCGGAGTAATGCCCTCCTCTTCGTTACCTCCGTCGAAGAGGGAAGTACTCCAGGCGCCGGGATTCTCTGTAGCCCCAGTGCTCCGCGCGCAGTGACAACCCCGCCAATCCGATGGTTGGTGTTGCAAAGCGCCCCTGTGTTGCCTCGAGCGCCAGCGAGCCGCGCGGCCGTCCAGCTTTCCAGCAGTGTTCCGTATCGACCCGTGCCGGTGCGCGCGGTAGCATTTTACTCTGCTGTAGATCGCAACGTGCGCGCTCGGGTTATGGGAGAGTGGATGAGTCAGCTCGAGTCCTTTCGGGTTCTTTTGGTCGACGACGACGCGAGGCTACTCGAGAGCATGGCAGCGATCCTCGCGGAGCAGTTCTCGGTGCGTGGTTGTACGTCCGGGCCCGAGGCGTTGCACGTTCGGGATCTCACGCCCTTTCACGTGGTCTGTGCTGATTGGCAGATGCCGAGCATGGAAGCGGCGGTGCAGGGAGACCGCAAGTGAGTAGCGCCCGATCATCCGCGTCCCTGCTCAAGTCAGCCAAATACCTGCCCGCCAAAATCCTGGTCGCGGACGACGACGAAGGGGTGCGCGTAGGGCTCGTGGCCAACCTGGAGCTCGAAGGCTACGAGGTCGCCGAGGCGCGCGACGGCGCGGAAGCAATCAAGCTGATCTGCGCGAACAGCTACGACCTGATCGTCTCGGACGTGGTGATGCCGAGCGCGACCGGAGTGGAGGTGCTTTCAGCCGTTCGGCAACAACATCTGGATACCCCGTTCATTCTGATCTCCGCGTTCGTCTCCGACGAACTAGTGACGCGCGCGCTGGGCGACGGGCTGTTTGCCATGCTGTACAAGCCCTTCGCCATGGATCGAATCCTAGAGGTCGTGGCGCGGGCGTTGAAGCGAAATGTCGTGCTGATCGTCGACGACACGGAAGCCTATGTGGCCTCGCTAGCCGACGCGCTGCGTTCGGTGGGCATGCGCGTGGAGACTCGTGAAGACGGCCCGAGTGCGGTCGAGTTCGCGCGCAGCAACATCGTCGACGTATGCGTGCTGGATCTGGTGATGCAGCCGCTCGACGGGCTGGAGACGTGCGAGCAGCTGCAACGAGTCAATGATCGGATGGATATCATCGCCATCACCGGTCTCGCCACCAATGAACAGGTCCGAGGGATCGCTCGGCGCGGTGTGGCCACCTGTTTGCGCAAGCCGTTCGACGTGCGTGAGCTGCTGACTGCGATCGCGCGAGTGCGCGCCGCAACGCCGGTGAAGAAATGACCGCGGTCGACCCGCTGCGAATGGTCGAGATGCTCGCCGTGCTGGAGGAAGCCTCGATCCCACTCTGCCACGACATTCGCAATCGAATCGCGTCGATCCGAAACTTGTCCTATTTCGTACGGCGTAAGCTAGCTTCGGAAGAAACTCCCCAGCGGGATCCGAGGGTGAACGAGTTTCTGGCCAAGATAGAGGGTGAGGTCCAGCGCACGGACGACTTAATCGATGCCTGGGGAGTTTCCGTCCATGGGATGCGTTCGTCCGAGGTCCGCACTGTGCGAGCGGCGGATTGTATTCGGCTGGCGATCGAAACCGCGCGCTCGTCGGAGCGGGTGGGCTTCGAGTTCGTATCACCGGCGGAACCCTTGGAGATCCAGGGAGACCTAGAAATGCTGGCTTTCGCGCTGCGTTGTCTGCTCGAAAACGCCGGCGAAGCAAGCGGGTCCGGCTGCGTCAGCATTAAGGCCGAGCGTGAAGACGACCGCTGCAGCGTGACGGTTACCGACCGCGGGCCTGGCATCAGTGACCCCGTTCGCTGTCTCGAACGCTTCGAGAGCACCAAGCAAGGACACCTCGGCCTCGGCTTGTGCATGGCGCGTCGCATCGTCTCGCGTTTCGGTGGTGACCTCATGATCGGTAGCCCCGAGGTCGGAGCGCAGGTCAGTCTACTCATCCCAATCGCCGGCACTCGTTCGGCACCGATGGCGGAGCATTGACTCGGTTATTGCTGGTGGACGATGACGACAGCAATCGCCTGACGCTGTCGGCGCTGCTCGAAGACGAGGGTTGGCTGGTCGACGGAGTAGCTTCATTCTCCGAAGCCAAGTCGATGCTCGAAGCGAGTCCACCCGCGTACGCCGCGGTGCTGCTCGATCACTCGCTCGGCGACGGCTTCGGCTCGGACTTGATCCCGCTCATCCGCCGGAGCTTGCCCAGCAGCAAAGTCGTGGCCATGAGCGGCAGCGTCGGCGGCGACCGCAAGTCCGAAGAATTTGACGCGGAGTTGCCCAAGGGCATGCATTTCCCCGATTTTTTACGGCGCCTGCGGGTGCTGTTGGGCAGTCCTTGAGTGCGCGCGCCATTTTCCGCCTTCAAGCGCATCTTGGTTCCGGTCGACTTCTCGATTCGGTCGGCCAATGCCCTCAGGTACGCGGTCGCGCTTGGCTCGTTGAAGCAAGCAGAGATCGACGTTTTGCACGTTTGGCACTCGGACTTGGCCACACAGGTCACGGTCGCACGCGACCGCGCCAAGTCTGAACTGTGCGATTTCGTGTCTGGGCTCGCGCTGCGCGGTGACGTCGAGCTTCGTCGGCTTACGGATCACGGCGACGCTTGCTTCACCATCCAGCGCACGGCGCAACTCGCGGGCTATGACTTGGTCGTCGTGGCCGGACCGGAGCCCGGCGCCGATGACGCAGGTTCCGTCGCTCGTCGCCTACTCCGCAGCGTATCCGTGCCAGTGCTGTTCGTGCCCGCCCATTGCCGAGCGCCACTCCGTTCCGAACACGAATCCGTACTGCACCTTTCGCGCATCCTAGTTCCGCTCGCGCTCGCGGGCGCCGAGCTGGCCGCGCTCGATTGCGCCTGCACGCTGGGTGATGCCAGTGCCGCGCGAGTCGAAGCCTTGCTCACCTCGGATACTTTGCAGGCGCAGCTCGAGCACTGGCGGGCCCGCCCCCAGGCCGAGCGGTTGGCTGCCTTCGAGCAAGCCGAAGGCAGCGAACTGGCAGCGCCGCGTCGCACGCAATCCGCGCACTTCGATCTGCTCGTGATGTCTGGGAAGCGCGCGTCCATTGGAGAGCGAGCGATCGACGTACGCCCCGAGCGAGTCGCGCTTTCCGTGCTCTGTGCCAGCTTGAGCTTGCCCGAGGGCTAGGCTCGAGCGCCGGCTTGACCGGTGCGCTCGGGAGCTAGCCATGGCCAGCAGGTCGCTCGCGCTTCAGCTCGTTGGCGGCTCGTGTGCCTTCGGGCGGAGCTCCGCGGCTCCGCCCATGTCGGGCGCCGGTTCGAGCGATGCCTCACCGAGCGGTAGCACTATCGCAAAGGTCGTGCCTCCGAGCAGCACGCTGGACACGGAAATGCGGCCACCGTGACGCTTGACGATGCCTTCCACGATTGCGAGCCCGAGCCCGGTGCCGCGCAATTTGGTCGTGTACAGCGGTTCGAATATCCGAGCTCGCACGTCTTCACTCATGCCCTTGCCGTTGTCGATCACCAATAAGCTCAGTTCTCCCGAGGCGACGCTCGCGCGAACTTCGACGCGCCCGCTCTGTGGATCGACCGCTTCGGCCGCGTTTTGCAGTAAATTGACCAGCACTTGCCGACATTGATCGGCGTCCACGTTGGGCACCGGCAAATCCTCGGATACGTGATTGAGTAGCATGATTGTCGTGGCAGGTTTGACCACCACGTCCAGCGCGCTCTGCACGAGTTCGCGCACGGGAGTCGGCGCGCGGTAAATGGCACGCTCGCGCGAGAAGTCGAGCAGCTCGCCGATGATCTTGGCGCAGCGATCGATCTCGCTGGTGATTACTTTCGAGAACTGTTGCACGCGCTTGTCCGTCTGCGCCTCGGGTGCTTGGATCAAGCGCCGATCGAGGTAATACCAAGCGTTGCGGATGGCGGCCAACGGATTCCGGAGCTCGTGGCCAATGCTGGCGGCGAGGCGGCCAATGGCCGCGAGCTTCTCGGTGCGCACCAGCGTTTCCTGCGCCTGACGCAGGCGGCTCTCGGCGTCTTTGAGGTCGGTGATGTCGAAGGCCACACCTTGAATGAACAGCGGTCGGCCGACGTTGTTGCGAACGACGCGCGCTTCGCCGTGCACCCAAACCGTGCGGCCGTCGCGCGCGAAGAATCGGCAATCGGCTCGGAAAGGGCCGCCCACGGCGCAGCCGCGCGCAAACTCTGCGTTCCAGCGCCCCTGATCTTCGGGGTGCATCCTGTGAAACCAAAGCACCGGATCGTCGAGCCACTCCTTCTGCGTGTAGCCAAGCAAGCTTTCGATCTGAGGTCCGATGTAGATGTCGTTGTCACCGTCCTCGAGCGAGGCCATGAAGGTCACCGCCGGGATCTGTTCGACGAGCGTGCGGTAGCGGGCTTCGGCGCGCTTGGACGCCTGCGCGCGCGCACGCCGCTCGGTGATGTCTTCCAAAACCAGCAGGCTGAGCTCGGAGCCAGGCAACCGGGCGAGCGTGACGGATACCTCGAGCGTGCTGCCGTCCGCGCGCAGCAGGCTGGCACGGCCCGAAGTCGTCGGCGGCGCGACGAAGTGCCGTGCCAATGGGCTACCGATCAGCGCCTGCTCGCCGAGCCCGAGCATCGCGCAGGCCGCGCCCGCGACGCCGAACACGATGCCGCGCGCGTCTGCGCTCAGAATGCCAGCCTCTGTCGGCGAGATATCGGCATCAGAGTCCGTGCTCTCGGCCTCGTTCGCTTCGTTCGGTGGCGTGCCTCTGCGTGCCTCGGGGTGCTCACGAAGCAATTGATTGGAAGTGATGAACGCGTTGGCGAGCTGGAGCAGGATGGCTTCTGCTTCGTTCGGGCTCCACTGCTCGGGCCTGCCCTCGCTGGCGATGGTTTGCGAGTGGATGTCGCGGGTCAGGCTCACCGAGCCGTTCCCAGCGTTTGGAGCCAATCGCAAAGTGGTTCCAAGCCATCCCCGCGAGTAGCCGAAATGCGGAACACTCGGAGCTCGGGCTTTAGCTGTTTGGCGTACTCAGTTGCTCGCTCGATGTCGAAATCGACGTGGGGCAACAAATCGATCTTGTTCAGGACGAGCACGTCGCAGGCTCGGAACATGTGCGGGTACTTGAGCGGCTTGTCGTCGCCCTCGGTCACCGACAACACCACGACGCGCGCGGATTCCCCCAAATCGAACAACGCAGGACATACCAGGTTGCCGACGTTCTCGAGGATGATTCGCGAACCCGGCGCGGGGTCGAGCGAGACCAGACCGTGTCCGATCGCGTGCGCGTCCAAGTGGCAGCCCGTGCCGGTGTTGATCTGAATCGCGCGGCAGCCTGCCTGGCGTATCCGCTCGGCATCGCGCTCGGTCGCTTGGTCACCCTCGATCACCAAGAGCCCCAGCTCCGGCATCCGACGCACGATCGCTTCCAACAGCGCCGTCTTCCCCGCACCCGGCGAGCCCATCAGATTGATCGCAACGCTCGAGCGCTCCGCCAACCAAGCCCGATTCTGCTCCGCAAAACCTTGATTTTTACCCAGCAATGCCCGCTCGAGCTTGATCGTACGGGTGGCAGGCAGCGCGAGCTGCGCCGCTCTCCCCGCACCGTGCCGGTGCTCGTGTTCCTGCTCGCCGTCGTTCGCGCAGCCACAGGTCCCGCACATCACTGCACCTCCACTTCGCGCAGCCGCAACTGCTCACCGCTCAGAAATTCCAGCGAGAGTGAGCCACACGAGCAGCGGTCGAAAACCGAGTCGAGTGCGAGCTCTCGCTCACAGCTGCGGCATCGCGCGCGCCCCTGAAGTTCTACGATCTCGAGCGCGGCGCCCTCGGCCGGCGTCCCTTCCGCGCACAGTTCGAAGCAGAAACGAAATGCATCGGGCACCACCGCCGCCAGCTTGCCGATTTCCAGCACGACGCGGGTGACCCTTCGGCCCGCGCAATTTTCTGCAATCAGACCCACGAGATCCTGAGTTAGCGCCATCTCATGCATCGGAGCGCGTTCCTTCCGGGGCTCGGGCGCCGAGTTCCAGCACTAGCTGTTCGACCAGTGGCAGTGCGCGGGCGACGGCATCGCGCACGGGCGCACTCAATTCCAGCATCGGCTCCTGGTCGGACCCGAACCCGAAGGGTTCGCAACCGACTAGTCGAGTCATTGGCACGCTACCGCCGAGCGCGCGCACCAGGCCGAATACACGGCACGGATCGACGCCGTGACCTGGGCCGAGCAACTCTTCGGGAAGCTGGCTGCTGACGAAGTCTGGCTCCAGGACGGTGAGCGTGCCCGGCGCGTGGCCGCGCCGCACGGTGTCGACCAAGAGCAGCGCGTCGAAGCCTTCGACCAGCGTGTAAGCCAGATCCAAGCCACGCGTGCCGAAATCCCGGATCGTGACGTGAGCTGCGGGCGGGCGCCTCATTAGCTCGCGCACGACCTCCACGCCGAAGGCGTCGTCGCCCAAAAAGACATTGCCTACGCCCGCGACCAACACACGGTTCACGGCGCGCCCTCCGAGAGCCGCTCGACTTCGTCGAGGAAGAAGAAGAAGCGGTGTCCGGGAAAGCCGGCGATGCCCAAATCGGCGCCTGGATCGTCGTCGACGGTCACGCTGAGGTGCACTCGGTTCTCGAAATCTCGCTCGACGGCACGCACCGTCGCGCTGCGACCCGAAAGGGCAAGATCGAAGATGTCAGCCCGGGCTTTGGGGCGTAAACGCACGCGCTCCCCGACCCCGATCGCCGGGCTGCCTGTCGCAGCGGGCTTTCGCAGGCGGCCATGTAAACGCAGCTGCTCGTCACCCGAGAGGGCTTCGGCGCGCTCCAAGATTGAGCGCGCACGCGGTTCGCCCCGGCGCAGTTCGGCCTTTTCGGCGTCACTCAAGGTCAGGACGCGCAACAACAAGATCTCGTCGATCTCGGTTGCATCACAGGAGTCGGCCCGGCTTTCCGGGGCGATTTCCGGGTAATCGTACAAAATGATCGGGCTTGCCAAGATCCGGTCGAGGCTGCCCTTCTTTCCCGCCAAGACGGGCCACAGGCCGCGCTGCACGCAAGCCGCAGAGGCCGCGCGGTGTGCAGGTGCTGGATCGAGCTGAGACACGAACTGCCCGCCCTGGAGCCCGAGCAGCAGGTGCGCGGCGATCAGCGTATCGGGCAGGGCCCGCTCGCGCTCGATCGCCGGAGAGTTGCTCTCGTTCTGCAAGCGCAGCGCGAGCTTGAACTGGTTCGGTGCGAGTGCTTCCACCCGGAGCTCGAGGCTACCGTGCAGGCGCTCTCCGCTGAAGGCGTATTCCAGCGTGTGGCCGACGAGCGCGGCGAGTTTGCCGAAAGCATGACGGTGCGAGCATGGACGGGCCGTCTCGAGTGGCTCGGCCGCGACTCGCTCGAGCAACTCTAAAAAGCGGACCTCGACGCACAGTTCGCTGTCGGCGCCGATGGCCAGACATTCGCACCCGACTTCGGAGCGATCGGAGCCGGTTTGCGCTCGGCTGTAGCTCCTCGGGTAGACCCCGCCGAAGGTCCAGCGCACGCGGTTCTTGCTCGAGCTCGCCCGATACGGAAAGAGCACGTAGCCCTCGTACAAGACCGCGTCGGCGACCGGTAGCAGGTCCGCGAAGTAGTCGTCGTCGTTCATCGCGGACCTTGCGCGCCTTCGCTGGACGGCTCGCGGCGGAGCCGCAGCGTGATCAGTGCCGGCCGAGATTCGGCGATCTGCACCGACACGGATTCTGCGTCTGGTGCGACGGCCAGCAGCGCATCTTCGAAATCCCGCTTCAATGTCGCGCGCGTGGAGCCGCAGGCGCTCTCGGTCGGCACCAAATTCAGTGTGATGGCTGCGCCGCAAAGGTCCACGGTGACGTCTGCTAGCTTGTCCTGACAGCGGTCACGCAGGCCAGCGACGGCGCGCGAGACCCGCGTGTCGAGGGCGAGCGGGTGGAGGCCATGCAGGAGCAGCATCGCGCTGACGCGCGTGTCACGCGCCAGGGCCTCTCGCACGGGTTCATCGCAGGCCGAGAGCTCGAGCATGCGTGAAAGACCGCGCTGATGCAGCTCCAGCACCGTGGCCAGGAGTTCGCGCGTGACGCGCTCGACGAGCGGGTCGGCGGAAGCCGAAAGCTCCGCCAGCAAGCTCTCGATGCGCGCAAAGCGCTGCTCGAAATCCGCGTCCGTCGAGGTTTCGCCGATGGCCATTACTTGTGAGCTCCGAAGCTGGGAGCGTGCCGTACGAGCAGCTCCTTGCCGCCCCCGAGGTACATGTGCACCCCGCATGGTAAGCAGGGATCGAAGCTGCGGACGGTGCGCATGATGTCGACGCCCTTGAAGCTGTCCCGTCCGTTTTCCTCGAACAGCGGCATGTTCTGAACGGCATCTTCGTAAGGTCCGGGTGTGCCGTACGAATCGCGCGGGCTAGCGTTCCAAGGGGTGGGCGGGTAGGGGTGGTAGTTGGCGATCTTGCCGCCGCGGATGACCATGTGGTGTGAAAGCATGCCGCGCACCGCCTCGTGAAAGCCGCAGCCCACGCCCTCGTCCGGCACTTTGAAGTCGTGCCAAGTCGTCGTGCGACCGGCGTACAGCTCCGCGAACGCGCGTTCGCAAAAGTACAGGGCTGCAGCCGCAGCGTAGGCTTGAAAGTAGCTGCGGGCGCGGTTCCGCTCGAGCGCGTTGCTCCAGCGTGGGATTTTCCACTCGAGCTCGGTTTCCGGCAAATTCGCGGTTTTTGGCAGATAGATTTTGAGGCTGTGGCCGGTGGCTTTCACGTAGCCAAAGTCGACGATGCCGGCCAGGGCGGTGACCCAGCATCGCGCCAAGGCGCCGCCGCCGGAATCGAGCGCCAAGTGCTCGCCGCTGCGTTCGTCGTACCAACGAGGTGCCATCACCCAGGTGTACTTGTCGTTGAAGTCGCGCTTTTGCGGACGCGGTGTGGTGGTTTGGTTCCAAGGGTGTCTGGGATCGACCGGGTTGCCCAGCGGGTCCCGCTTGACGAACTGCTCTCCGCCCGTCCAATCATCGTAAAACGAGCTGCCGAGTAGAATGCGCATGCCCAGATTGATCTCGACCAGATCGGTCGTGACCAGCTTGCCGTCCACCACGATGCCCGGGGTGACGAACATCTTGCGCCCGAAATGGCTCATGTTTTCGTAGCGAAAGTCGCACGCGCTCGGATCCTGGAAGGCGCCCCAGCAGCCCAACAAGATGCGCCGTTGGCCCACCGCCTCGTAGCCGGGTAAAGCCTCGTAGAAGAAGTCGAAGAGGTCGTCATGGAGTGGCACGACCCGCTTCATGAACTCCACGTACTTCATCAAACGGACCATATAGTCCGTGAAGAGTTGCTGCGACGGCACCGTGCCCACTCCGCCCGGGTAGAGCGTGGATGGATGCACATGGCGGCCTTCCATCAAGCAGAACATCTCCCGCGCCACGCGGCTCATGTGCAGCGCCTCCTTGTAGAACGAGCCCTCGAAAGGGTTCAGGGAGCGCATGATGTCTGCGATGCTGCGGAAGCCGTGCAAGGCAGCGCCTTTGGCCGCGGTGCGCTCGGCTTGCTCCAAGACAGCCGGGTTGGTCTCGCGCACCATCTTCTCGCAGAAGTCGACCCCGACTAGGTTGTCCTGAAAAATGTTGTGGTCGAACATGTACTCGGCCGCTTCACCGAGGTTCACGATCCATTCGGCCATGGCCGGGGGCTTCACGCCGAAGGCCATGTTTTGCGCATAATTGGCGCAGGTCGCGTGGTTGTCACCACAGATCCCGCAGATCCGGCTGGTGATGAAATGGGCGTCCCGCGGGTCCTTGCCCTTCATGAAGATGCTGTAACCGCGAAAGATGGATGACGTGGAGTGGCACTCGACCACGCGCCGCTCGTTGAAGTCGATCTTGGTGTAGATGCCGAGGCTGCCGACGATCCGAGTAATCGGATCCCAGGACATTTCTACCAGTTCTTTGCCGTCACTCGTGCTCATCGAGATCCTTCGTTGCGGTAAGTGCTGGGAATGTAGCCGCTCGTGAGCTCGGGACCGGGGGCGCGAAAGTCCGGCTCACGGTTCAACGACATGCGCGTAAACGAGCGCAAGGCGCGTACCGTGCGCCCATACATGCCGACGGCGGAGGAGGACATGATTGCGCCCGGCGGCTCGTTCATGAACGGCATGAACTTGTCGGGGAAGCCGGGCATCGTGCAACCGATGCAAATCCCGCCCACGTTCGGGCAACCGCCAACGCCCGCCATCGCGCCGCGCTTCGGCACGTTGCACTGCACGACTGGACCCCAGCAGCCGAGCTTCACGATGCACTTGGGTGACCCATATTCCTCGGCGAAGTCCGCCTGTTCGTAGTAGCCACCCCGGTCGCAGCTCTCGTGCACGGTGGCGTTGAACAACCATTCGGGACGACCCTCCGCGTCGAGCGGGATCATCGGGGCGCGTCCCGCCAGCTGGTACAAGAGGTAGAGTAGCGTCTCCATGAAGTTGTCGGGCTGAACCGGGCAACCGGGCATGTTCACGATCGGAACTCCGGCGTGGGACTTCCAACCGTGCCCGAGGTAGTCGCGAAGTCCCATCGCGCCGGTGGGGTTTCCAGCCATGGCATGGATCCCGCCGTAGGCCGCGCAAGTGCCAATCGCGACCATCGCCCAGGCGCCGGGCAGCAGGTCGTCGATCCATTGACAAGTGGTGATCGGTTGTCCGTCGTCGCCCTGACCGAACGCCGCCCAATAGCCTTCGGCCTTGATCTTTTCGTTCGGGATCGAGCCCTCGACGACGACTAGGTAGGGCCCGAGTTCGCCGCGGATCGCCTTGCGGAACGCGCCCAGGAAATCCTCCCCGCCTTGTTCATAGGCCAGCACTGGGTGATACAAATTCACCTTGGGCAGGCCCGGAATGGCGCCCAATACGATGTCTTCCAAGCTGGGCTGAGTGGCGGCCGTGATGGCCACGGTATCTCCGTCGCAGCCCAAACCCTGGGTGATCCAGAGCACGTTGATTTCCGGGATCGCTGGTTCGCGTTGAGTCGCGCGACCGTGTGGGACAGGCTCGTGGGGCATGGTTTTCGTAATCCGTTCGAGAGACTCAACAAATGCGCGGCAGTTGTTCGCCCGACAGCAGGGGGACGACGCGCTCACCGCCGACGCGCGAACGCATGCGCACGACTCCGGGTTGCTCGGAGACGACTTGGCCGATGATGGCTGCTCCTTGTCCGAGCGGGTGCGCTCGGAGCGTCGCCAGAATTCGCTCGGCGTCCTCTGGCGCCACCGCGGCAACCAGTCGACCCTCGCAAGCGATGTACAGGGGATCGAGCCCCAACATGTCGGAGGCTGCTCGCACCTCCGCGCGCACTGGGACGCGCGCTTCGTCGATCCAGACCCCCACGCGCGAGTGACGCGCAATGTCGTGCAACACGCCGGACAATCCGCCGCGGGTCGGGTCGCGCATCAAGTGGATCTTCTGGCTTACTTCCAAGAGGGCGTGGGTCAAGCTGGCGAGCGGCGCGCAATCGCTGAGCAGGCTGGTCTCGAAGTCGATCCCCTCGCGCACGCTGAGGATGGCCACGCCATGATCGCCGATCGGGCCGGAGACGAGCAGCGCATCGCCAACACGCGCGTTCGAGATCGACAGAGAGCGCCCCGCCGGCACCACTCCTAGTCCCGAAGTCGTGATGAACACGCCGTCGGCCTTGCCCTTGTCGACCACTTTGGTGTCGCCGGTCACGATTTCGACGCCTGCTTCGCGGCAAGTCGCCGCCATGGAAGCGACGATTCGCCTCAGATCGTCGATCAGCAGGCCTTCTTCGAGCACGAAGGCCACCGAGAGCGAGTGCGCGATGGCCCCGCCTACGCACAAGTCATTGACGGTGCCGCACACCGCCAGGCGTCCGATGTCGCCGCCAGGAAAGAACAGGGGGCTGACGACGAACGAATCGGTGGTGAAGGCCAGCCGCGCGCCGGGCTCGCTCGGAGCTCGCAACAAAGCTTGGTCTTCTAGATTCGCCAGTGCACTGCCAGAAAAGGCAGGCAAAAATACCTGCTCCAAGAGCTCCTGGCTGAGCCGACCGCCGCTGCCATGACCGAGCACGATGTGCGTGTAGCGGCCGACCGGGACTGGACAGGACGAACTCACTGGTCGAGCCCTTGCGCGCCGCGCGCCAAGCGAGCGGCCGGCACGCGCTTTCGACCGGACGCGTGGTAGGCGGCGCATGCTCCTTCACTGGAGACCATGGTGGCGCCCAACGGTGACTCGGGCGTGCAGCGTTTGCCGAAGGCAGGACAGTCCGTGGGCTTCTTCAGCCCGCGTAGGACTTGCCCGCTGATGCACTCGGCGGGTTCCTCGGTCGTGAGCTCTCCGACCTCGAACACGCTCAGTGCGTCGTGCGCGCGGTACTCGTCCCTCAGACGAAGCCCGCTGCTGGGGAGGAGACCGATGCCGCGCCACTTGCGGTCGCACACCTCGAACACTCGCTCGAGGAGCGCTTGCGAAGCCGGGTTGCCGCGAGCTTGCACGACGCGCGCATATTGGTTGTCCACGCCGCTGCGACCGGCCTCCAAATGTCGAACCGCAAGGCATACGCCTTCCAAAAGATCCAAAGGCTCGAAGCCGGTCACCACGATCGGCACTGAAAACTCGGCTGCGATTGACTCGTATTCGGAAACCCCCATCACGCTGCACACGTGTCCGGGCCCGAGGAAGGCCTGCACGCGCTGCTCCGGATCTCGTAAAATGGCCGTGATCGCCGGCGGCGCCAGCACGTGCGAACAGAGCGCGCTGAAGTTCGAGAGCCCGCGCCGAAAGGCCTGATCGATGGCCATGGCGTTGGCGGGAGCGGTGGTTTCGAAGCCAATGGCGAAAAATACCACGCGTCGCTCGGGGTTTTTGCGAGCAATCGTCAGCGCGTCGAGCGGTGAATAGAGCACCCGAATGTCGGCGCCCTGGGCTTTCAACTGAAGTAGATCTCCGTCCGTGCCTGGCACGCGCAGCATGTCGCCGAACGAGCAAAAGATGACGTCCGGCGCTCGGGCAATCGCCAACGCGCGGTCGACCATCTCCAGCGGAGTGACACATACGGGACAGCCCGGACCGTGGAGCAGCTCGATTTGCGGCGGTAGCAGCTGATCGAGGCCGAACTTCACGATCGCCTGGGTTTGGCCGCCGCAGACCTCCATGATCTTCCACGGACGGGTGGTGCTGCGCGCGATTTCGCTGGCCCAGTGATCGGCCAAGCGACGGCTCTCCGTCGGCTCCAATCGTCTCATGTTCGAGGCTCCTGGTCGAAATCTGGATCCTCTGGTCCCGCCTGCAGCTCGCCCAGCTGATCGAGCTCCAAGAGCAGCTCGAAAATCTTGCGTGCTTCGTTGGCGTCGATTCGTGACAGGGCGAAGCCAACGTGCACGAGCACGTACTCGCCCGGCAGCACGTCTTGCACATGTTCCAGGCAGACTTTCCGCGACACGCCGCCGAAGTCGACGCGGCCCATCAAGAGGCCGTCTTCCTGCTCGCGTGAAACCACCAGGCCTGGGACGCCGAGGCACATCAGCTTTTCCGCCCATCGCGCGCAGCCGCAATCGCGAGCTGGCCGAGACTGAGCCCGCCGTCGCCGGCAGGGTAGGTATGCGCGCGGTGGGTCGTGAAACCCGCTTGCGCGAGGCGCTGCTCGAGATCGTGCAGCAGGAGCGCATTGGCGAAAACGCCGCCTGCCAGCGCAACCTGTGCGAGCCCCGTTTCGCTGCGCAATAGGCCGCAAATCTCGGACAGCGCCGCTGCCAAGGTGACGTGAAAGCGGCGCGCGACGATGGCGCGGTCCGCCCCAGCCCGAAGATCGGACACGATGTCGCGGATCAGCGGCCGTGTGTCGACTTCGAGCGGTCCATTGGCGATGGCGCGAGCGATCCGATACCGATAGGGGACGAATGAGGCCGCGGCCGGCGCGCGCAGCGCGGCCCACTCCAGTTCGATCGCGGCCTGCCCTTCGTAGCTCGCATACAGGCGCACGCCGCACAAGGCCGATACGGCATCGAACAACCGACCGACGCTGCTCGTGCGCGGGCAATTGACGTCGCGTTCGATGATGCGCGAAACGACGCGCACGGTGCGCGCATCGAGTGTTTGCGGCAAGGCCGAAGCCGCTGCCCCGGCGTCGAGCAAGTAAGCCAGCGCCATGCGCCACGGTTCGTGCACCGCGCGCTCGCCTCCTGGCATCGGCAATGCGCGAAAGTGCGCCAGCCGCTCCGCCTGCAGCCGATCACAGCGCAGTACCTCTCCGCCCCAGATCGTGCCGTCGCTGCCCAATCCGGCCCCGTCGCAAGCCACGCCCAGCACCGGACCGTGCAGACCGTGTTCGACCAGGCAGCTGACCACGTGCGCATGGTGGTGCTGCACCGCCATCAGCTCGAGTTGGCGCTCTCGGGCGAATTCGAACGCGACCTGTGTGGAGGCGTAGTCTGGGTGCAGGTCGTGGACCAGGAGTTCGGGCTCTACGCCAAATAGCGTTTGGTAATGAATGATGGCAGCGCGGTAGGCGTGCAGCGCGGTCGCGTTGGACAAGTCTCCGAGGTGATGGCTGACGAGTGCATGCTCGCCGCGCCCCAGTGCGAAGGTTGCGTTGTCGTGCGCGCCCAACGCCAGCATCGGGCGCTCTAGGCGTTGGCCGAGGGCGGTCGGGCGCGGCGCGAGGCCGCGCGCCCGACGTAAGGTACTGAGTGAACCTTCGAGCGAGCGCACGACCGAGTCGTCGCAGCGGAGCGCGATCGGGCGATTGTGGGTCAACATGCGGTGCGCAATTGGCAGCAACCGTCGGCGCGCGTCCGCCTCTTCGAACGCGATCGGTTCGTGGCTCGGGTTGCCACTGGTCATGACCAATGGCAGATCGCCCACCGCCCGACACAGCAAGTGCTGCAGCGGCGTGTACGCCAGCATGACGCCCAGGAAGGGGCTTTGCCCTGCCACCGCGTGGCTGACGCAGAGCCCCGCCCGGCGCCGACCGAGTACGATTGGCCGCGCAGGACCGTTGAGGAGTGAGCGCGCGAGCGGATCGAATTCACACAGTTCCAGCGCCTGTTCCAAGTCGCGCACCAGCAGCGCGAATGGCTTCTCGTCGCGCCCTTTCCGGCGTCGCAGCTCGAGGCTTGCCTGGTCACTGCTCGCCAGGCAGGCGAGGTGAAAGCCGCCGATCCCCTTGATGGCGACGATTTGCTGTTCGAACAGCGCTTCCGCCGTGGCCAGCAGCGGGTCGACTCCGGAGATGGCGCGCCCGCCTTGGTCGAGCAGTTCGAGCTTTGGCCCGCATGCGGGGCAAGCGATGGGCTCGGCGTGGAAGCGTCGGTTGGTCGATTGACGGTACTCGGCACGGCAATCGGCACACAGGTCGAAGCCGCGCATGGTGGTTCGGGCGCGATCGTAGGGCGCGCCCTCGATGATCGTCAGTCGCGGGCCACAATCGCTGCAATTGCCGAAGGGATAGCGAAACCGGCGGTCATTCGCGTCGAACAGCTCGCTCAGGCACGGTTGGCAAGTGGCGATGTCCGGCGCGACGAAGGGGGTCGACAGTGTGTCGTGTGTGCTTTCGGCGATCGAGAATCCGGAGCGCCCGTCTGGGTCGATGGGCTGCGAGCGCAGCCCGGCGATTTCGGCCAGCGGTGGCGCTCGACGCCGCAAGGCGTGCTCGAAGTGCAGCAGCGCTTCCGGCGCACCTTCCGCCTCGACCCGCACTTCGCCCGCGTGGTTCAGCACGAAACCGGCGAGCCCAAACTCTTCTGCCAGCCGGTGCACGAAGGGCCTGAAGCCCACGCCCTGCACCAAGCCGGTCACGACGAACGAGCGTCGCTCGAGATCGTGAGCTGGCACTGCGGGAGTGTTCATGAGCGAGACGGTGTCGCGCTTGCCGCGGACGATCGACACGCGCGCTCCTGGACCCTTCATTCATCATCGGCCTTCCAGGCGAGGCCGTCGAGCGAAAGATCGCCGCGTGGCGGCTGAGCGGGTCCACGTCTCGAGTCAGCTGCGTTGGCTCAGGCGGGCATTCTCGTCTGGCGGAAACCGCCAGGCGGGCGCTCGCGAGGCGCGTTTTTCTTCAGCGTACGGCGGTGCGGGGTCCGGTGCGTCGTAGCGGTTGATCGGTCGCTTCGCTTGCCCACGGCAGCACGATGG
>DATEPG010000004.1:0-3270 GCA_035273265.1 Polyangiaceae bacterium | reverse complement strand
CGCTGGAGCCCGCGCCTCCCGCGCCTCCCGCGCGGAGCGCCCCTGCGCTACCCGCGACCCCGGCGTCGTCGCCACTTTTGCCACAAGCGACTCCGAGGCAAAGCAGAGTGCTCCAGACGAGGAGGCCAATTGCCGACGTGCGCATCTCGACAGTCTACACGAATCGAGTCCATGAGCACTTCCTGGGCCGCAGGGAGACACCCGGCAACGCCCGCTGCGCAAGTAGGCGGCCGCGTGCTAACCTGGGTATGGATCTACCGTCATGACGCAAGCTGCTCCTCGCCACAGCTACACTTTGCGCGACTACCTGGATGTCGAAGAGGTCAGCGTCGTCCGTCACGAGTTGATCGACGGTGAGATTGTAGCGATGGCCACCGGCACACCCGAGCATGCAGCGCTTTCGAGTGCTATCCCTGCGTTGCTCGGGCGGCAGCTGCGCGGACAGCCTTTTCGGACTTACTCAGCCGACTTGCGCATTCGCGTTCAAGCAACCGGTCTCGCAACCTACGCGGATGCCTCGGTCGTGTGTGACCCGGTCATTCGGGATCCAAGTTCGCCCACCCATGTCTTGAATCCTAGAGTCGTCTTCGAGGTGTTGTCCCCCGGCACCGAGTTCTACGATCGCGGTGAAAAGCGCGAACAATACCAACGAATCGAGACGCTCTGCGAATACGTGCTGCTCTCGCAGGACGCGCCAAGTGTCGAGGTGTGGAGCAGGCCTACCACTTCCGACGAATGGTCACATGCCGTGTACGGTCCGGGCGACATTCTCGACCTGCGTTCGATAAACTGCCGACTGGATTTGGATGAGCTCTACGTCGCTGCAGGCATTGCACCGACGTCATCAGATAGCTGACCGAGCCACGCTCCGACCGCGACTTCGCCGACGTGGTCACCGCTGCGCCCCCACACACGCGCACAAGGTCGGCGGCCTTGCTCAATCGAGGGCCGCTTGCGGCTCGACGCCAACCCGTTACAGTCGCAAGCGTGAAACTCTCTTTTGCGATGGTCTGCGCGCTGCTGAGCACGGCAGCGTGCGGTAGCAGCAAGAGTGACGGTTCGAGCAATGCTCATGCTGGCGGCGGTCCTTGCTCCGCGGCATGCTCGATGAGTGGATCGACTGGCATGCCAGGTGGGGCGGGGGCCAATGCATCGGGCGGCGGCCCGAGCGATGGCTCGGGAGGTGAAGGGCTCGGCGGTACCCCGGATGCGGGAGGGATGGGCAACGGATCTGGCCCCCAATACTTCCGATTCGGGGTCAACCCGGGCTTCTATGGTTCGGGCATCGATCGCCGCGAGAGTTCGCAGATGTCTGTCGCGACGGGAGCCTCGAGTCTGCGCACGACCCTCCCCGAGTACTATTTGCAGAAATGGGGCGATGGAATCGAGCTGGATGACTACGCATCGTACCAGGCCCTAGGGCTTGGCCATCACGTATGCTTCTTGATTGGGCCAAGCCACGAGCATTCCAACGCCCCGGCCGACGCGCAGGACTACGAGCTGGCACACTACTCGCCGAAGAACCTTTACCAGCCGATCTTTACTGCCGACGGCAGCGTGAACCCGAACAACTACTGGGCCGCGTACGTCGAGCGCGTCGCCAAAACCTACGGCCAATATCTGGACATCTACGAGGTCTGGAACGAGCCTGACCAAGTCGGCGGCAATTGGCAAGTGACCGAGGCCTGGGACAAAACCCCGCCCAACGCCAAGGATCTGATCTGGTGGAACGATTCGATTTTTTCCTACATTCGCATGCTGCGCATCACGCATGAAGTAGTGCACAAGTTCGACCCTGATGCCTCGGTGACCGTGGGCGGCATTGGCTATGGCACCTTCTTGAGCGCGCTCCTACGCTACACGGACGAGCCCAAAGCGGGCGCGGTCAGCAACGACTACCCGGAAACCGCGGGCAAATACCTCGACATACTGAGCTTTCATTATTACCCGGTGTTCGGTGGCGGAAGCTCGGACAAAGGCGTGGATGGCTTGCTTGCTGCGCGTGACGACTATCGCGCGCGGCTGAAAGTGGCGGACGCCGGTGAGCGGCAATTCGTCGTCACCGAAACCGGCGCGCCGCGCTACGCAGTGGGCGGGTACGTCGGCGGCGCGGACTACGCGGCGAGCTACCTGGTCAAGACGATGACGCTCGGACACTACGAAGGCCTGATCGGCATTGATTGGTTCGCGCAGGGCGACGGCGCCGCAATCGGTGCTTCCATCGATTCGTTCGCCTACATGGGCTTGTATTTCGACTATTCCAAAGCCATGCAAGTCAGCGAGACAAAGCTCAGCCCGCAAGGGCAGGCCTACGCCTGGCTCGAGAGCTGGCTACCCAAGACCGCGCCCGACGAAAGCGCGCTCGCAAAACTCGACCTCCCCGACGAAGTGCGCGGCGCGGCCTTCCTCGACGACAGCGGACGTCACTTGTACGTGCTGTGGGCGCGCACGACCTCGGACGAGAGCGCGACCGCGGAATATTCACTGCCAGCCACAGGCACAGCCATCGTGCATACCTTCAGCGTCGAGCACGGCGAAAGCGTTGCCAGCGTCGAACCCAATGCGGGCGCGCTCGCGCTGTCTCTGACCGGTATGCCAACCGCCGTTGAAGTTCCGTAAATTCGCGGGGTTCAGTGGCATCGCGGCGAAGCTGGGCTTCAGCTGCCCGCACCGATCCCAGGGAGCAGAACCACCCGACTCGGCTCCTGCTTTGGGTCCGCGCGATGACCATCGTGCATTGAGTCGTAGATCATGAGTCGTAAAGTGACCCGAGTTCCAGAACTCGATCTGGGCGCCCCGTAGCGTACTTTCACCCCCCGACGGACGGGGGAACGAACCGAAGGCACCCTATGCAACCCATGAAGTTCTTCATCGACACGCACGACCGGCGCTCGAACACGTTTCCCGAACAGATTTCTGCGCAGCAATTCTCGGACTTCTTCGCCAAGTACGAGACGGCCTGTCGCGAGGAGGGCGTAATCGTCCTCAGGTCGCACGTCGGGCTGGAAGCGGGGCGCGCGTATTGCTTCAACATGGCACCCAGCGCCGAGCACATCCGGCGAGCACACGAGAGGGCTGGGCTGCCGTTCGAAAGCATCACGGAAGTGAGCACCGCAACTCCGGGTGATCTATTCTTCCAACCTCGGGTATAGTCGACGATTGATGCGCAGCGGGCTCACGGAGGCACACTTCCCGTTTCTCGGGCGGCTGAGTGCGGGCGGTCGCCGTGAGCTCGTCGCTTGCCCTGCCACGCGCGTCTCGGTGGGGACG
>DATEPG010000003.1:0-2667 GCA_035273265.1 Polyangiaceae bacterium | reverse complement strand
GCAGCGAGCGATGTGCGCCGATTGAATCGCCGCCTCGATCTGGTAGCGTCCGCTCGGTCCCGCCGCACTCGCTTGGCGCAGCAGGTTCTCCGCCAACGCTAGCAGAGAACGATCCCAGAGCTGCGTGTCCTGTTGCGCCAGGGGCACGTAGCTGCCCGAAGCGTCGCGTCGCGCCGCGCTGCGAGCGGCGGTGTAGAACATCAACGCAAGCATGCCTTTGGCTTCGGGCTCGTTCGGGAGCAGCGAGACGATCAGGCCGCCCAGCCAGGTGGCTTCGTCCGCGAGTTCGGGAATCGCGTCATCGCCGACTTCGCTCCAGCCCTTGGTGTACGCGGCATAAATGGCGTCCAGCACGGCTGCGAGACGCTCGGGCAGCTCGTGCGAGTCGGGCACGCGAAAGGGAATGCCCGCTTCACGGATGCGGAGTTTGGCTCGGACCAGGCGTTGCCCCATCGTCCGTGACGGCAGCAGGAACGCGGCCGCGATGTCGTCGGCGGTCAGGCCGACGATGGTTTGCAGGATCAACGGTGCCCGCATGCCGCGCTCGATCGCCGGATGCGCGCATGCGAACATCAGCGCCAGCCGGCGGTCCGGGATCGCGGTTCGTTCATCTACCATCGCTGCGATCTCATCGGCGATCAGTTGCAGCTGGGCTTCCCCGGCGTGACGTGTGCGCGCTCGACCGACGCTATCGAGCTGCCGCCGGCGCGCGGCCGTCAGCAGCCAGGCATCCGGATTCTCCGGAACGCCGTCGACCGGCCACGTGCGCAGGGCCGCGGCGAACGCTTCGCTCAGCGCATCTTCGGCGGCAGCTACGTCGCGAGTGCGGGCCGCGAGGAATGCGATGAGGCGGCCGTAGCTTTCGCGCGCCACGCGCTCGGCCGCACGAACCGCCTCTGCCTCCGCCACTAGCGCTTCCAGCTCGACTGCTCGAGCATCGGGCGGATCTCGATTGAGCCGTACTTGCTGGACGGGCAGCGCTTCGCCCAGGCAATGGCTTCGTCCAGGCTAGGAACGTCGACCACGAAGTAGCCGGCGAGCTGCTCCTTGGTATCGGCATAGGGGCCGTCGAGCACTTCGGTCTTGCCTTCGTGCTGGCGCAAAGTAGTGGCAGCCGAGCTCGGCTTCAGCCGCTCGCCTGCGGCACAGCCTTCGGCCTTCGCCAGCGCCTCCATGAAAGCGCCGTATTCGGTCGCGAGCTCCTTGTACACGGCCGCGTTGAGCGCGGCTTCGTCGTGATGGATCAGCATCATGAATCGCATGTCCTTGCCTCCTGAGACGCAGTCATCGCCGATTTGGAAAGTGGCTTCAGTACGATCCTGCCATGAGCGATGAAGGCCGCCATGGCAGCCATCACCAGGCTATAGGGCAGAGGTGCCAAGTCCCCGTAGTACAGGTAGATTGCGCTAATCAGCAGCGATTGCGCGGTCAACACCAGCGCCGCGCTCCGCGTCGCACGCGGCAGCACGTTGATCACGCCTGGCAAGATCAGGCACAGGCCAGCCAAGCACTCGAGGGCTCGAAGAGCGCCCACAAGGCATGAGGTAGCTCTCGCATCGAGTTGACCGTCGTCTGCAGCTCATCGAGCTTGAAAAGCTTGAAGCTGCCGCCTCCGAGGCACAAGAATGCCAAAGCAATCTGGAACACCCACAATAAAATGTGCATCTGTTTTCTCCCGAGGCTCGGCGCCACGCTACCAGCGCAGCTGCGTGATCTGAATCCAATTGCCGCACGTGTCGCACAGCCGCGCGATGGTCGAGCCGGTCACCTCCGTGGGCGGCATGCTGAACTCGGCGCCCCGCGCCTGGATGCGATCGTAATCGCCCTGGATATCGACGGTGTTGAGCATGAGGGCGCTCTGCCCCTGATTGAATAAGGCCAGTTGGTAGGCCTTGGCCGCCGGGTCGTCATTCCGCGCAAGTTGCAGCTCGGTTCCGTCCGGCTCTTCTGGCGAGACCACCGTCAGCCAGCGATACGGGCCGTTGCTGAAGTCGGCCTTCTTGCTGAACCCGAGCACCTCCGTATAGAAGCGCAGCGCCTTGTCCTGGTCGTCCACGTAAACGCTCACTAGCTTGATTTTCATTGGTTTCTCCGGCTCACGCGGGCCCTCTGCGGTCCCGATGTGCTGATGACGGGCGAGCGTTGGGCATTTCTACCGGTCTCGAGAAGAATTCGACCATCGCCTCCCGGTGACGCCAATGTAGGTCAAGAGCGCCTGCCCGCGCATCTCGGCGAGCACACCTGTGTATTGGGAAAGCCTCGCCGACAATGCACTTCGTGCGCCAAGGACACGCGCACTCGAGGGACGGAAGCGAGGCTGTGATCACGACGTGCTCATTCAGCTACACCTGCAACTCCTGCGTAGGTGAGGTGGAGAATACTTCGAGCGCCGCAACTCGATACTCCACCCGCGCTCGCAACTATCGTATCCTGGTCGCTCGCTCTTTTTTAGGAGTGCCGATCGCAGACTGTAGCTGACGAAAGGGAGAGCTCGATGATTGAGGGAGTTTCGCGACGTCGCATCATTTCGGGGTTGGGTGCTTTGGCGGTAGTTGGCTTCGATCCACGCTCTCGAGCGTGGATCACGGCCGCCAATGCAGCGGCGAATTTTGACGGTGTGCCGCCGCTTGCTGGCTCGCTGTTTCTCGACGCTGCGCACCGGGAAGC
>DATEPG010000002.1:0-13064 GCA_035273265.1 Polyangiaceae bacterium | reverse complement strand
GGACCAGGCGCGGCGGCTACGGCCGGCGTGGCTGCCACCGAGCGCGAAGCTCGGGCCGCCGGACGTACGGCACTGCTCCGCTCGACCTCCGCGCGCGGCGCGGGCGTTCCACGCTCGGATTCGATGCGCGCGGAGGTACCCCCGTGCTCGAGCGGTAGGTCACGCAGCCGCACCACGGGAATGTTCGAAGCCAGGGTGGCGGCCCAGCTCGGGCTGAGCGCGGCGTGAGTCGTGAGCGCGCGCTCGGCTTGCTCGGTTCCCTGCCTAGTAGGGGCACGTTCGCTGATCTGCGCTCGAGCTTCCCCCCAATGTGCCGCGTGCTGCGCGAACAGCACGGCTCCGAAGGTGACCGCCGCGGACAAGAGCGCGACGACCGACAATTCGCTCGAGCGCGCATGCATGACGACGGGCGTGAAGCTCGCGGCGCTCGGCTCTGAATCCACGAGTGGCAGGACGCGCGGCGGCGGCAGGATGCGCGTGGGCAACGGTAGCGTCAGCTCGGTGTCCGGCTCGTGCTCGATACGAACGTTGTTCCAACCCGCGCTCTCGACGAGCTCACGGCGTACTACGGGTTCGCGCCGCGGCATCAGGCGACGCGCGACTAACCGCGGCGTTCGCGGTCTGGATGGACTGGGTTGACTGTCGATCACAGTGAACTCCTCGTAGTAGGACCTGCTCCCACATAGCACGTCCGTGCCCCTCTTCGGAATCATGCTCGAGCGAGATTTCCGCGGAATCTAATCTCACCGGAAGCCATTTTGCCGCATTCTCGCTCTGGGACACGAGCCCAAACCGTTGCTAGTGATTTGTTCGGACGCCAACGGTCGACCGCCGAACCTGACGCACGGCGGCGACCGAGTCCGCGGCGCTGGCTCCCGCAAAAGACCCTTCGCGCGACGCTCCGCGCTGAAACCGGTTCCAGTTCGGAGCGTCAGGTACGCTATCGTCCGCCGCCCTTGCACATGACTGAGACGCGACGCGTGCACCGCTCTGAAATGGCAGACAGCCGGAGCTCGTCGCGCCTGCCGCTCGAGCGTGGACGCGCGGCGCGCACGCTTGCGATCGGCCTGGCGCTGCTCGGTCTGGCGAATTGCCGATCGAGTCGCTCGAAGGGAGACGACCAGAACAGCGGCTTCCCACGCTCCGAAACGTTCTATCTCGGCGGAAGGCAGTGGGGTGAACCGTCCACATTCAACCCGTTGGGGAGTGCAGGCTGGCCCATCAGCACGATGAACCTGCTCTATGAAACGCTGCTGATGTACAACTCGCTCACCGGCCAAATGCAGCCGTTACTCGCCGAGTCGTACGCCGTCCACGATGATTCGGTCGAGGTAACACTGAACCCCGCCGCGCGCTGGAACGACGGGAAACCGGTCAGCGCTTGGGACGTGAGCTTCACCTTCGAACTGGGAAATACCTACAAGAGCCTGAACATCGCGCCCATTTGGCAATACCTGACGGCCGTGCGCGCTTACGGGGAGGACGGTCGCGAAGCGCAGCCGTCGACGAACGATGCCGAGTATCCGCGGCGCGTGGTCTTCCAACTGAACCCCGCCAAGAAGAATCCATTGGTCGTGCTCGACGCACTTCAGGCGCAAATCATCGTCCCGCGCCACGTAATCGAGCCGCTGCTCGCCGAGCGGGGCAACGATCTGGATCAGTTCAAGAAGCTCAAGTTCGACCAACACGCGGTGAGCTCGGGCCCGTACCGATTGTTCTCCTCCAGCAGCGAAAAAATCGCGATCCAACGCGACGATGGCTATTGGGGCAACCAGGCCTTGCACGGCGGCAAGAAGCCCGCGGCCAAATACGTGGTTCATCCCCTGTACAAGAGCAACGACGCTTTCAGCGTCGCGCTCAGCCAGGGTCGGCTCGATATCTCGACCACCTTCGTGCCGCGCATCTGGCTGAAGGCAAAAAAGGGCGTGCGCAGTTGGCTCGACCGAGAGCCCTACTTCCTCAGCAGCTCCATTCCCATGCTGCTCGTCAATCACAAGCGCGCACCTTTGATGGACGTGCACTTCAGACGGGCGATGGCCTTCGCCATCAACTACAAGGACATTCGCGAGCTTTCGGTCTCCGGCTATAGTGAACCGCTGAGGCCCGGCATCATTTTGCCTTTCGGTCTCGAGCGCCGCTTCTTCTCCGCAGAAGACGCACGGAAATACGGCACCTGGTTCGACCCGGAGCAAGCCAAGGCCGAGCTGAGGGCCGGCGGCTACACGCCGATCTTCGGCCCCGACGGGGACCTGATCGAAACCCGTGATCGCGACGGCAGGAAGCTACCCACGCTGTACGTCAAGTCTCCCACGGGCTGGACCGATTGGGAATCGATCGTACGCATCGCCGTGAAGAGCATGCGCGCAGTAGGTATCGATGCGCGTGAACGCTTCCTGGATACGAGCTTGTTCTGGAACGCGCTATACGAAGGCGACTTCGATTTGATCATGCACACGCCGTCCACGCAGCCCTCGCCCTCCAAGCCCTGGTCCCGCTTCGAAGCCTTGCTGACGACGCAGGATTTTGCGCCCCTTGGACAGCGAATGTACAAGAACATTGGCCGGTTCAACGATCCGCAGGCGCCCGGCTACCTGCCGCGAATCGACGAACTATTGGCACAAATTCCGACTCTCACGGACGACGCCGCACAGCTCGCCGCCTACCGCGAGCTAAACGCTTCGTTCATGCGAGAGCAGCCCGATTTGCCCCTGGTCTATCGCCCAGACACCTTTTACGAGTTCAGCATCAAGCATTGGTCCAACCTGCCGAGCGCCGCGAACCCCTACTTGCCACCGCTCATCCCCGGCGACCGGCTGGGCACGAACATGCTTTGGGAAATCGAGCCTGTGGCCAACTGAGGCGGCCCGCGAGACCACGCCGTGTTCAAGAATCACCCCACACTCAGCCACATCGTAAGCCGCGCCGGCTGGTATTTCGTGACCTTCCTGGTGGCGGTCACGATCAACTTCTTCTTACCGCGCCTGGGCGACGCAAACCCAGTCGATACGATCATGGCCAAGGTCAGCGATGGGCTGGATGCCGCCTCGGCCAAAGCCAAAGAAGAGGCCTACCTCAAGGAGTTCAACCTGGTGGAGGTCGATGAAAACGGCCAGGTGAGGCACGACGAGCGCGGCAAGCCCGTCCGCACCTCCCTCGGCAGCCAGTTCGTCAATTACCTGAAGATGAGCTTGCGGGGCGACCTCGGTGGCTCGATCTTGCAGCATCCCAAGCGGGTGAGCGAGATCATCAAGGCAGCGCTGCCGTGGACGCTCGCGCTGCAGCTGCCAACCATCGTTTTCGGCTGGCTGATCGGCAATCTGCTCGGGGCGCTCGCTGCCTACAAGCGCGGGGTGTTCGATCGCGTGATGTATCCGATCGCACTCTTGGCTAGCGCGATCCCGGCGTTTTGCTTCGGCATGCTGCTCGTATACGTGCTTGGTATCCGACTCGAATGGTTCCCGGCGGTGGGCGGCTACGACGACGGCCTCACGCCGGAAGTGAGCTTCGCGTTCTTCGCGAGCGCGAGCTACTACTACGTGCTGCCATTCGTCTCGGTATTCTTGATCGTCGTCGGCGGCCAGGCCATCGGCATGCGCTCGATGTGCATCTACGAGCTCGGCACCGACTACGTGAAGTATGCCAAGCTGCTCGGGATCGAAGAGACCAAGATCCTGTTTTACATGTTCAGGAACGCAATGCTGCCACAGCTCACGGGTTTGGCGCTCGCGCTCGGGACCATGGTCGGTGGCGCGCTAATCACGGAGATGATCTTCAGTTATCCCGGCCTGGGCATGGCCGTGCTGACCGCCATCCAAGGCAATGACTATCCGCTGATCAGCGGCTGCACCCTACTGATCACGGTTTGCGTGCTGCTCGCCAACTTCAGCGTCGATGTCCTGGTCGGCTTCTTCGACCCGCGCGTCCGAGCCGCTCGACAGACGGGCAATTGAGATGAGGCTACTGAAGAGTCTACTCAGATCGCCCTTCTTCGTGCTGGGCACGAGCTTGTTCGTGCTCACTCTGCTCTTGGCATTGCTCGGCCCACTCGTCTTGCACGTGGACGTGAATACCCGCGTCGGCCTGGCTTACTTGGCTCCTTCGAGGTCGCACTGGCTGGGCACCAATCACATGGGCGTGGACATGGTATCTTTGTTGATCCAAGGCCTGCGATCCTCGCTTTACGTGGGCTTCTTGGCGGGCACCGTGGCCACCGTGGTCGGCACGCTGATCGGTCTGTACGGCGGCTACAAGGGCGGCCTGATCGACGACGTGCTGACCGTGGGCACCAACCTGTTCTTGGTCATTCCTAGCCTGATCGTGCTGATCTTGCTGAGCGCCAGCATCGAGGACGGACGTAGCTTGACCTTGATCGCGCTGATCATCGGCTGCACGACTTGGACCTGGAGCGCGCGAGCGGTTCGCGCGCAAGCCGGGAGCTTGCGCAGTCGCGATCACGTGGCACTGGCACGCATCAACGGCTACGGCACGTTGGGCATCGTGTTCTTCCACATCATGCCCTATCTGCTGTCCTACGTCTTCATGGTCTTCATCTTGCAGATGGCCGCCGGGATCCTATCCGAGGCCAGCCTGTCGATGCTCGGCCTCGGCCCGTACGATTCGATCTCGCTCGGTAAAATCCTGAACGAGGCCAAGACCAACGAGGCCTTGACCGACGGCGCCTGGTGGGCGTTTACGCCCGCCATGGTCTTGATCACGGTGATCGTGTTCGCGCTGTATACCGTCAATACGTCGCTCGAAGGCGTGTTCAATCCGCGCTTGAGGAAGTGATGCCGAGCCCGATTTTCGAGGTGGACAATCTACGCGCGCACTACCTCACGCGCTTCGGGCAAAAGATTCAAGCCGTCGACGGCGTTTCGTTCTCGCTCCGGCCGGGAGAAGTTCTGGGCATCGCCGGCGAATCGGGCTGCGGAAAGACCACCTTGGTCAGCGCTTGCATGGGGCTGTACATCCCGCCCTTGCACCTGTCCGGCGGGGACGTGCGCATCGAGGGCAAGACCATCATCGGCATGGACAGCGAGAGCAATCGGCGGAACGTCCTGGGCAAGCAGATTTCGATGATCCCGCAGGGCGCGCTCAACTCGCTGAACCCGACTCGCAAGGTGCGTGATTTGGCGAGCGACATGATCTTGAGTCACGACCAAAAGGCGAGCAAGAAAGACCTCGACTCGCGCCTCCGTGATCGCTTCCAGAAGCTGGGACTGTCCGCCGACGAAGTATTGAACGCTTACCCGGTGCAATTGCCTGCGGGCATGAAGCAGCGCGTCGTGATCGGCATCTCCACCCTGCTCGATCCGCGGGTAGTCATCGCCGATGAGCCAACCTCGGCGCTCGATGTCTCGACTCAGAAGGCCGTGATCAAGCTGCTGTTCGAGCTGATGGACCAAGGCATCATCGGCAGCATGTTGTTCATCACCCACGAGCTGCCGCTGTTGCGCCACGTATCCAACAACATTGCCGTGATGTACGCCGGTGAATTCGTCGAACTGGGCACGACCGAGCAAGTCATCTTCGACCCGCGCCAGCCGTACACCAAAGCATTGATGGGCTCGATGCTCAGCGCCGAGCCTGGTCACCGAGGAGCGAAGCCGGTCGCCATCGAAGGCGCTCCACCCAACCTGGCGCAGCCGATCGCAGGTTGCCGGTTCGCCGAGCGCTGCCCGCAGCTAAAGCCCGATTGTACCGACAATCAGCAAGTGATCCGGTTGGTCAAAGATCGACAGGTCAGGTGCCAGTATGCCGAGTGAGCCGAAGTTCGAGGCCATTAATCTGTCCCGTAGCTACGGCCACGGCAAGAAGTTGGTGCAAGCGGTGAAGAACTTGAACTTCACCATCGCGAGCAAGGACATCATCAGCGTGGTTGGGCAATCGGGCTGCGGAAAGACGGTGCTCGCCAAGATGCTGCTCAGGCTCGAAGTGCCAACCGGCGGCAGCCTGCTCTTCAACGGCAAGCCGATCGCGAGCACGCGCGATCCGCGGCACTACTGGCGCTCGGTCCAGGCCGTGTTCCAAGATCCGTTCTCGGCCTTCAATCAGTTCTTCACGATTCGCGCGCAGCTCAAGAGTAGCTTCAAGCTGTTCGCGCACAAGCCCAGCGCAGAGGAGATCGAGGCGCGGGTCGACGCAGCGCTCCTGGCGGTGAACATCAAGCCCAAAGAAGTGGAAGGCAAGTATCCCTTCGAACTCTCCGGCGGCCAGATGCAGCGCATGCTCTTGGCGAGGATCTTCATCTTGCGCCCCGAGGTATTGATCGCCGACGAGCCGACGAGCATGGTCGATGCGTGCAGCCGCGCGAGCATCCTCGACTACCTGATGAAGCTCAAACGAGAGCTCGACATGACAATCGTGTTCATCACCCACGACATCGGACTCGCCTGCTACATATCCGACTCGATCTTCATCATGCACCAAGGGCAAATCGTCGAGCACGGCCCCCCAGATCGGGTCATTCGCTCGCCGACGAGCCAAGTGACCCAACAACTCCTAGAGGATATCCCCGACGTCCACCGCGACTGGCTCCGCCGCCCCCCCTAACGTGCCCGTGCCCGTGCCCGTGCCCGCTCCCGCGTAGCGTCTCTCTCTCTCTCTCTCGCCGCGCCGGGCATTCTACTGCACGAGAGCTGCGTTGCTGGCTCGCGAGCGCCCCCCTCAAGACTCGAGCTCAGGGCGCCTCGGTCGTCAACTTCATATGAGAGACGTAGTTCGGATCGACGACGCTGGCGTCCAAGATGCCCGGGTAATAGTTGAGCACCCGGCCGACCACGGTGCCGAACGAAACACTTCCGGAGAAGGGGCTACTGTCGAGGTAGTGCACGGCGTCGCCGCCGGAGACCACCACGGCCAACAGGTAGCGCTTGCCCGCCGCGAGCTGGAAACTGAGCGGACCGGACTTGAGGAAGCCGCTCTCGGCCGGGTTGGCGACGATCTTGTCGAGTTTGGGCACGAAGAGTTGCCCGCTCAACTCGTAGATGATCCAGCGCAGCTCACGCGGGCCGGCCAGCACGAGGTGCGACTGAAGCTCGGTCAACTTGCGCGGCGAGCTGACATCGAACACGTCCCCAACCACGGTGCTGGCAGAGATCACCTCCAGGCTTTCGTCTTTGCCGACGGTATCGGTCGCTGACTTCACGCAGTTCAGCTCCGTAGAACAAACACTGGCCGAGGTCGTACAATCCGAACTCACCGCACTCAGGCTTTGCCCGTCGCTCGCGCAAGTGCCGATCTGGTTGCCGACGCACGCGCTGCTGGAAGGCGTGCAGGCGAGCGGTAGGCACGCGGCGACGCTGGCACTGAGCGCCTTGCAGGAGCTGTCCGAAGAACACTGCTCGGACAGATAGGGGCCGTTGAAGTCGTCGCAGTAGTGAACGTCCGCACCTTTGCAGAAAAAGGCTCCTGGCGTGCACCCCAAATCTTTGCATTGTGCGTTCTCGCAATACTGGGCGGTACCACAAGGCGTCCCGCTCACCGGCAGCGAACCGTCGGCATTGCAGGTCTTGATCATGTTGTCCGCGCAGACTTTGTCGCCAGCGTGGCAATCGTTCGGTTTGCAGTAACTGAACGAGCCCCCATTGTGCGTCAAGCAGCGCTCGGTCTGCGGGTTGCACGTTTGCGAGAGCGTGGCAGTGGTACCGCTGCTGTCACAGCTGTAGACGCTGCCATCCTGGCAATAGCTGCGATTTGCGCCGCAGATTTGCTTCCTACAGCTGCCGCTGACACAGATCTTGCCGTCCGGCGCGCAATCCACCGCGCCGGGTAGCCAAGCGCTGCCGAAGGCGTTGCAGGTCTGGATGCGCGTGCCGTCGCAGCTCACCTTACCGGGATCGCACAGTTGAGCGCGGCACGAGCCCAGTTCGGCGTCGCACACTTCACCCGCGCGGCAGTCGGTGAGCAGCGCGAGATCCGCGCCGCTGTGGGAACACACGTACACGTCCCCGTGGTCGCAAGATTTCGCTCCGTCGGTGCAGATCACGTCGCGACACTGCCCCGCGTAGCAAGCGCGTTTGGTCTTGCTGCAGTCCATGCCACCCGAAATCGGCCCGGAGCCATCGGCCTCGCACACAGTAGCGATGTCGTCGTTGCAAACGGGCTGATTGGCAGCGCACGCCTGAGCGCTGCAGCTGGCGTCGTCCACTTCCTCCCGACAAAACAGGCCCACCGCGCATTGCTGTTCGCGGGTGCTGCCGCCACTGCTGTCGCATTTCCAAACTGCACCCTCCTTGCAAAACTTGCTGTTCGGGACGCAGACGCTGCCGACGCACGCGCCGTTGAGACAAGACTGCGACTGCAGACATGTCTGCAGCACCACTTCTTGGGAGCCTGCGTCGTCGCAGATTTTCACGTTCGAGCCATCGCAGCGCTTGTTGCCGGCCAGGCAAACACTCGCATTCCCGCCGTTGCCGCTCAGGCCGCTCAGGCCGCCACTGCCGCTCAGGCCGCCACTGCCGGTATGATTACCGTCGGCCTGTGTGGCGCCGCTGCAGGCTGCGAGCAAGCACCCTAGAAGGGCGATCGCCCCGACACTCCGCGCACTGCTTGTTCCCATGACTCCGCTCCCGTACAAAGACCCGCACCGAGACCGACAGCGTACTTGTGTTCGGCCAGAGAAGTCCTGCCAAAAGAGCGAGGACCGCCAGGCTGGCAAGTTCCAGTGACTATAAGATTGGGCGATCGCGCTCCGGCATCGCAGCTCGCATTGCACGGAGTTCCCACGGGGCCTGCCGCGGCGTCTGAGATGGGGAGATTGGGAATTGGGGAGCGGAGATTGGGAATTGGGGAGCGGATCGGGGATCGAGACCGGAGACCGGAGATAGGGGAAGGAGATCTGAGATGGAGACCGGAGTTTGGAGAGCGGGATGATGGCGAAGATGAAGATGGGAGAGAGAGATCGGGCACGGGCACGGGCGCGGGCACGGGGGTTTGGGGAGAGGGGCGGAACTTTCTGGTTAAGAGGAACAGGAAGGCGGCCGTTCTGTCACTGGATGCCTACGCCTGGGGACAACTCGGCTGCGCGGGAGCGGAACTCTCTGCGGGCGGCGGTCCAGGATGGCGAGACGGTCGACGTGTGCGTTGCGGAGGCGCCGGGGACGCAAGGTGAGAGCGGGGAGCAGGAGTCCGCGGCGCGGATCTACTTTCGGGCCTACACCGCGGGTGTCACCGACGAGGCCCCCGGGCGCTACAGCACGCAGGCGGGAGCCGAGCTCGGGCGCGGCGCCATCGGGCGCGTGTACAAGGCGCAGGATCTGCATCTGGGCCGACAAGTGGCGATCAAGGAGTTGCTGCAAGACGGCGGTGACGGGTCCGTGGGCGCGGCCGCCAGCGCCTTGCAAACCCTGACGCGCTTCTTGCGGGAGGCGCGCGTTACCGGCGCGCTCGAGCATCCGAACATCGTGCCGGTCTACGAACTCGGTCAGCGCCCCGATGGCACGCTCTATTACACGATGCGCGTCGTGCCGGGCCGGACCTTGGCTCGAGCAATCGGTGAATGTCACGGGCAAAGCGAACGTCTTGCGCTGGTCAATCACTTCTCCGGTTTGTGTCAAGCAATCGCCTATGCGCACAGCCGTGGCATCGTGCATCGCGACATCAAGCCGGACAATGTGATGATCGGAGAGTTCGGCGAGGCGGTGGTGCTGGATTGGGGCATGGCCAAGCTGTGCGACGATCCGGGAGAGCGGACGAATGAGTCGGCGCCACGGCTCGAGCTCGGCGACTCGAATCTGACCTTGGAGGGCAGCCTGTGCGGCACCCCGCTGTACATGAGTCCCGAGCAGCTCTCCGGACGCATCAGTGAGGTGGACCAACGCTCGGACGTTTGGTCCTTGGGCGTGGTTTTGTATACGATCCTCGGCGGACGTCCGCCGTTTTCGGGCAAGACGCTGTCCGAGATCGTCGCCCTGGTGAACGCCGGCAAATATTCGCCTTTGCGCTCGATCGATAGCGGGATCCCACCCGAGCTCGCCGCCGTCGTGGAGCGCGCCCTTCGGCCCAACAAGCTCGATCGCTATCCGTCCGCGCGGGAGCTCGCCCGTGACGTGCAAGCCTACCAAGCGGGTACGCGCGTCACGGCCTACGAATACTCGTCGGTCGATCTATTGAAACGCTTCGTCGCACGGCACCGTTCGGCGGTCATGGTTTCCGCGTTCGCATTGTTGGTCGTGCTGGTGTCGGGCTTCATGGCCTACCGCCGTGTGCTCGTAGCTCGCGATCGCGCGTTGCTCGCCGAACACCGAGCCCTGGAGAACGAGCACGCAGCGACACGGAGCGCCGCGCACGCCCGGCATAGCTTGAGTGAAGTACTGATGGAGCGCGCTCAGCAAGCACTGCACGAAGGCGACAGCGTCGACGCCGAACTGCTGGCCGCGCGCGCACTCGTCCAAGAAGAGCGCGCGGACGCTCGCGGGGTGGTGATTGCGGCGCGCAGCTTGATGCGCCCCGCGCTCGGCGCCACCTGGGCCGAGACCAAGGGCTGCACGCGCAGCGCGCTGTCTTTCGCCGCGGATCGGTTTGCTTGCGCGACGGGACGCAGTCTCAAGCTTTGGCGGCTCGCCAGCCAGGAGCTCGAGTTCGAGTCGCTGCTCGACAGTGAGATTAGCACGCTGACCCTCGCCAGTGACACCGCCACCCTGGGCGTCACTCTCGCAGACGGCAGACTCGGCATCCGCCCGGCGACGGCCGAGACGGACGCCTTCCAATTTGCGCCATGTGGACAAAAACCAACGGCTTTGGCCGTTGCCTCCGGCGGGCAAGCGCTCGCCTGCGGCAATGCACGTGGCCAAGTGAGCGTGTGGCAAGCGGGACTCGCGGGTAGCCTGCGGCGAATCGAACTCGGACAAGCGATCAGCGCGCTGGCCTGGTCCAAGAATGGCTCGCGACTCGCGATCGGCGGCGAGCTCGGCGCGTTGCTGGTGTTCGACGGTGCCGCACCCGGTGAGCGCCGGCTGACAGGGCACACGGGGACGGTGCTTGGTCTGGCCCTGGCCGAACAAGGCCGCTATCTAGCGAGTAGTGGGGCGGATCGCGCGCTCAAGTTTTGGGACACCCAGAGCGGAACCCAAGTCGAAACACCGATCGTGCTGAGCGACGTGATGTCGACCTTGGCTTGGTCCGACGATCGTCGCTTCATGGCACTGGGCGGCAAGGACAAGAGCTTCCGGGTGCTCGATCTACGAGCTGGTCACCGCGCATTGTTGCGATCGCACGACGACGCGGTCGAGCTCGCCGCCATCTCGGGCGACGCCACTCGGCTGGGCTCGTACAGCCGCGACACCGGATTACGTCTATGGTCGCTGGGAGCGGATCCGAGCCCGGACGAACTGAGTGAGCGCGGCAACGTGCTGGCGCTCGGTCTAGGCGTGTCCCCCGATCAACTGTTGAGCGCCGGGCTTGGCAGAAATGGCGTGTGCATCCGCCAGCTGCCTCTAGGAACCTGCACCACCCGTCTGCCCGTGCGGCTCGATCGCGTGCGCGCACTGGCGGTCTCGGCCAACGGCCAACGGCTCGCCCTGGCAGGCTCGGGCAGTCAGATCTTCATCTGGGATTTGCCACAAAGGATTCCGATCCAAGTGATCGAAGGCTTGCGCCAAGAGACGCGCGCATTGGCCTTTACACTCGATGGCGAGGCGCTGGCTGCCGCCGGAATCGAGCGCAAGCTTCGTCTCTTCGACGTGCATAGTGGAGCCTTGCTGGTGGAGCAGGAGACGCTTTCGCCGATTCAGACGATGACAGTCGTACCGGGCACCGGAACACTCGTCACGGGGGACCAAGCCGGCGTGCTCACTCTACGCGACATGAAGACGGGCCGAGCAGACGCCGCATGGCAAGCGCACAGCGATTGGGTCATGGGCAGCGCGATCTCGCCGGACGGTTCACGATTGGCATCTGCCAGCGCGGACCGCTCGGTGCGGGTGTGGAGCTTACCGAACCACAAGCGGCTCTTTTCATTGGCTGGCCACGACGGCAAAGTGCTCAGCGTCGACTTTTCGACGAACGGCACACGATTGGCGTCCGCCAGCGAAGACAAGAGCGTGCGCATCTGGAATCCACTCACCGGCCAGGCGCTCGCCACACTCCCCGGACACACCGGGAGCGTGCGCGCAGTGCGCTTCACTCAGCAAGGCTTGGTGCTCGCGTCCGGCAGCGACGACGGCACAATCAGATTGTGGCGCTTGGACGATCTCACGCGTCCTGCAGCACAACTCGAGGCCGACCTGATCCGTCAATTCGGCCTCGAGCCTGGCCCCTCCGCGGAGCACGGGCTCTAGAAAACTCGTGGAGCGTTGATCCCGGGTCGGGGTGAGTCGTCCAGGCTGCCCGCAGCACCTGCAGCGCCGGCAGCGCCGGACGCACCGGCAGAGGGAGCGTCGGGATCGATCGCGCCATCGCCGCCGGCTCCGGGGTTCTCACCAGTCGAGCCGGCCGAGTCACTGCTGCCTCCGCCGCTGGCGTTGCCAGTGCTGGTCCCGGAACCAGCCGTGCCCATGGCACTCGCTCCTCCGACCGGCGGACTAGTGACACCACCAGGAGCGCCGCCAAAGGCGGACCTCGTGCCGCCGGCGTTGAAGTCCGAATCGCTCGTGCCACGGCACGACGGGAATTCGGGAACGGGATTGAGGCACTGGTCGCCCCCGCCGGCCGAGCAGGCAAACGCCGCGAGCAGCCCCAGCAGAGCGACGACAGTTGTCCGAAATCCCAAACGCATCCCGGCAAAGATACGGGCGCGGCACGCCCGGCGCAACGCCGGCCTACGTACACCTACAAGTTCGTGCCGATATTGCCTATGGAAATGCTGGGGCCGAAGATAATCGATGTGCGACTGGTCTCACTGGAGGCCCCCTGTTTCGAAATATCGACTTCTAGCCAAGCGTGCAGGTTGATCGAGGCTTGTGTGGGTGTGGAGCGATTGGCGATCGGCACACTCAGACCCAAACCGGCAACCGCGCCGATCTGAGTGAGCGACTCGCCAGTCGAGCTTTTGTCATTGGCGAGCCCGATGGCCATGATGCCCGCTTCCAGCCCGAGAAAGCCTTCGTGACCATCCCGGCTGAGCC
>DATEPG010000001.1:0-9370 GCA_035273265.1 Polyangiaceae bacterium | reverse complement strand
CCTCACTGGTGTGGTGCTGAACAAGGCTAGCGTCGTCCTTGTTCGAGCCCGAAATGATGATCGCCGACTGCGGAGCGTTCAGGCGCTCGAGCGTTTCCTTGTAGAGGCACGCTACCTCTCGCGAGCAAGCCACGACCTGCGCCTTGAACCCGTTCGGTTGAATGGATTTGATGTAGTGCTCAATCAAGTCGAGCGACACCGCCTCCACGCGCTTGGGGGCGCCGGCGACCGACGACTCGGTCGCGTACTTCTTCTTGATGGCTTCGCGTTCCTCTTCCGTGCGATCGGCGAACACGCGATCAAAGATTGCGTCGAGGGTGTTACCGATGATGCGCAGCTCGGGTAGCCGCCCCTCGTAGAAGATCGGCACCGTCGCCCCGTCGGCGACGGCTTGCTCGATGGTGTAGGTGTCGATATAGCCGCCGAATGTGCTGAGGGTGCTCCGGTCCTTCTTGTCTATGGGCGTGCCGGTGAAGCCAAAAAAGCAGGCATTCGGCAGCGCCTTGCGCAGGTTGGCGGCGAGGCCACCGTACTGCGTGCGGTGTGCCTCGTCCGCGAGCACGAAGATGTTCGAGGCTTCAGAAAGCAGGGGATACTCTTCGAGCGCCTTGCGCTTGCCGGCTTCGGCTGACTCCTGCAGCTCCTGAAACTTCTGCACGGTGGTCAGGATCGTCTTGCCCGAAGGGTTCGAGAGCAGCTCGCGCAGATGACGAACGCTCTCGGCTTGGTCGGGGTTTGGAAATCCGCAAGCGCGGAATGTCTTGCTGATCTGGATGTCGAGGTCTTTCCGATCAGTCACGAGCAGGATGGTCGGGTTCTCGTGCACCGCATCGCGCCGCAGCTTGAGCGCGAGCCACAGCATGGTCAGGCTCTTGCCGGACCCTTGCGTGTGCCACACGACACCACCGCGCTCGGTCGGCAGTTTGGCCGTCCGTGCTCGCGCGATGGCTTTGTTCACGGCCGCGAATTGTTGGTAGCGGCACAGCTTGCGAATCGTGCGACCAGTCGCCGCGTCGCGCTCAAAGACGATGAAGCTCTGTACCAGATCGAGCAGGTTCTCGGGTCGCAGCATGCCCTCGAATAGGACCTCCTGCGCCGACGGCGCGCGTCCCTTGCTCTTGGCGAACTCGGCCTCGCTCGTCGGCCACATCGTCTTCCAATCTGCATAAAAGCGATGCTGGGTCGTGACTGTGCCGTAGCACGCGGCCTGACCGCACGTAGCGACCAGCACCTGCACGGGCTCGAACAACTTGGGGTGACCCAAGTCCCGGTAGCGCGGTTCGAGCTCTTGATACCGCGAAAACTGGTCGATCGCCTCGGCTTTCCAGCCTTCGCCGAGCGTCGGGCTCTTGCACTCGATCACGACCAGCGGGATGCCGTTCACGAACAGCACGACGTCAGGTTTGATGTGCTTCTTCGCTCCCTTCACCTTGAACTGGCGCGTGACCAAGAACTCGTTGTTTCTCGGTTTCTCGAAGTCGAAGAAGCGCACCATCTGCCCCTTCTTGCCTCCGCCCAGGTCTTGCTCGAGCGCGATGCCGTAGGTCAGAATCGTGTACAGCTTTTCACTGGCCTCGATGAGCGACGTCGCCGCCACGTGCGTCACCGCGCGCACCGCCTTGGGCACGTTGTCGTCCGAAAGCCACGGGTTGAGCCGCCGCAGCGCAGTCGCGAGCCGTTTCGTCAGGACCACGTCCTTCAGCGACTCACGTTCGTCGTCGAGGCTCTCTCCGGGCACGTACTGATACCCCATGCGCTCCAGCTGCTCGACCGCTGGGTTCTCAGATAGGCTGGCCTCGTTCCAATTGCGACCCCGCGTCATCTTGCTCCTCCCGCGCTCGCCTGCTGCCCCAACCGCACGCCCGCCTCCGAGCCCAGCGATTCCAATACGTTGCCCCGTCGCCTCTTGACCCGGGCGACAGCCGGGCGCATAAATGAAGGACGGACTGGGAATACCCGGTCGGCACAGCGCTTCGGGTTCTCTCGGGGCGCTTTGCTTTTGTGCGTCGGGGTCTGGGCTATGGAAAGCACTTCAGCCCCCATCCGTGCACGCTCCCGTCCGGCGAACGCCGGAATTTCTTCTCGATCTGCTCGTACGCCCGGTTCGACTGCCCCGGATTCATGATGTGCCGCCCGATCGGTCGCGCCACCATGTCCGCGAGCTGCAGCCCGCAGTGGTTCGCTTCCTTCTTGGCGAACACCACTTCAAACTCGAGACGCCGCCCCGTCGCGTTCGCGTCACACACGCGTCGGAACTCGAGCTCCAACTCCTCATCCTCACGCTTGCCCCGGCTCTCGAACACGATGTGCAGCTTCCCCTGATCCTGCAACCCCGCGCGATGCAGCTGGATTCGCTCGAGCCCAAACTTGAGCGCCAAGTGATATGGATTCGGTGGCTCCGCGTGCTGCGCCGCGAGCTTCGCCTTGTCGATCACTGCCGCGACCAGCACGAGCGGGGACTTCTCGATCAGCACGGAGATATCGCTGAGAAACGTGTTCCGCGCCACCGGATTGATGAGCAACGTGAATGGTCCGGTCGACTTCCGAATGTCGCGTTCGTGCATCACCACGGCATCGTGCCCAAAGTGCTTGAACTTCAGCCGATGCATGTACGACGTGACCGTGTTCGCGTACTCGTGCTTGTCGAAAATGCAGAACGCCAGCACAAAGACCGGAAACTCTGGCGACACCGGCCCATGGTCGCCGCTCTCGTCCACGTAGACGATGAGCTTCGAGAAGGCGCCGGACATCGACGGTTCGCCGCTCATGCCGACTCCGGATCGGGTTTGACGCGGACTTCGCCGGTGAGGAGTACGGCCATGAGAGCCGTCTTGAGCGTGTTCAGGGCATCCAACTCTTCGGCGTGACGACTAGCATTGGCCTGGACCGCCTCGCGAGATTGGGCAATTAGTCGCTGCTCTTCGAGATCTGGCACGGGGAAGAGAATATCTCGTACATCTTGCCCATTAATCTTGTACGTGCCGTTGGTTGTTTTCGCTTTGTTGAGAATCTGCTCGTGAATGACCGGACTATTCCAAGCGGCAACCAGGAAGTCCGACAGGACGCCAGAGATTGGCCGCACCTTCATCAGAATGTCGGGGTAGATGCACCCGTTGGGTGGTTCTTCGACGACCATCCCACAAAGGCCGACGAAGGCCGGGTTTCCGTTCCCGCGTACGATCAGAATATCCCCGACTGAGAGCAACGCTCCTTGCAACGAGGACGGATCCCCTGCGGCATACTTGACGTTGCCCGCTATGTTCACGCGCCCGCCCCGAACGGCAGAGATCGAAAAGGTTGGTACTCCCGGAGGAGTGACCGTGGCAATCGGTGAACGTCCATTGGACGGCCCTTCGGAAAAAATCGTCTCGGCACGAACTACATCCCAGGATGCAGGCACGTTGCCAATCGCAGTCGGCTTGAACCGCGTGTGCCGTCCTGGCACCCCCCGAGTAAGCAGCTCGGCCATCATCGCTACGTTTACGACTTGAAGCTGGCCGATGACCGCCTGCGTCGCCGCGATGGCATCGTCTACCGACGCGAGGATGGTGGCGATCTTCCTCTGCTCCGTCGTCGGTGGCAGGTTGACTGGGATCGCGAGGAAGTCCGACCTCGCGATCCTATTTCTGCGCACGTTCGTCCCTCGTGCGCCGCCTTCGTAGTGCGGAAGCATCTGGGGGCTACGAACGACATACCCCAGATAGCAAGGCTCAACATGTGGCTCGGGTCTGTAGACTCGATAGTCCGGACTGACCAGACCCGTGTCAACGACTTGTTGCAAGCCGATCGACCCATCCCACAGAAGCATCGGATCAGCCACCACGCAATTGCGGGGCGCGAGGCGATAGCGGCCCAGGTCTCTGCCGTGCATCACCTTCGCGAAGCGCTCGCTTGCCAGCATCGGCCCCCGCGCCTTAGTTACCGACAAGACGGGGAGATGGATCGCTTGTTCAGCCCGCTGATCCATTTCTCGCATGACGTCGCCATAGGTAGCCTTGCGCCAGCCATCAACTGTCATAGCCGAGCTCCCTGAGATACCCATTCAGCGTGGCCTCGGCTTCAGCGCGTTCGTGCTCTAGCTGTCGTAGCTTGGCAATCGCATGCCTTACATCCACTTTCTCGACGGCATCAGCCGTCTCCACGTAGCGGCTGATGTTGAGGCTCCAATCGCTCTTCTCGATCTCAGTGAGCGGTACGACCCGCGCGTACTTCTCCACGTTGGCGAAGCCTCGGTATGCGGCTACAATCTTGGCGACGTGTTCGACGCTCAGGTAGCTCTGGGTCTGCCCTTGGCTGAAGTCTCGCGAAGCCTCGACAAATAGGACTTTATGTTTCCGATCGAGGCTCTTCCCTCGATTCAAAATAAGGACCGCGGCGGGGATGCCAGTTCCGTAGAAAAGGTTCGTTGGGAGCCCAACCACCGCTTCGACCAAGTCTTCCTGCAGGAAGCCTCGGCGAATCTCGCCCTCGGCACCACCGCGAAACAAAACACCGTGCGGCATTACTACGCCAACAACTCCACTGGTGTTCGACGTCGAGACCATGTGTTGCACGAAGGCCAGGTCCCCCTTGGACTTCGGCGGCACTCCAAATCGAAAGCGCGAAAAGGGATCATGTTCAGCGATCTCGCGCCCCCACTCGTCAAGCGAGAAAGGCGGATTTGCGATGACGCGGTCGAATAGCATTAGCTCTCCGTCCTCACGCAGTTTTGGGTCGCGGATGGTATCGCCTTTCTCGATGCGGGCGTCCGGGAAGCCGTGGAGCAGCATGTTCATCTTGCAGATAGCCCATGTGCCGAGGTTCTTTTCTTGGCCGAACAGCGAGAGGTTGCGCTGGTCCTGGCCGTGGCGCTCGAGGTAGTGAGCGCACTCGATCAGCATGCCACCGGACCCCGCCGTGGGGTCGCAGATGCGCATGCCTTCTGCAGGCGCCAGCAGTTCGACGATGAGGCGCACAACCATGCGCGGGGTATAGAACTCGCCACCCTTCTTGCCGGCGTCATCAGCAAACTGCTCGATCAGATACTCGTAGGCACGGCCGAGCATGTCGGGCTCCGAGAGATTGGCATTCTTGAGCGACAGCCGCGAGAAGTGCTGCACCAATCGGCCGAGCACCACGTCGCGGGCGCGCGCGTCGCCCAGCTTGCGCTCGTCGTTGTAGTCGATTCCGGCGAGCACGCCTTCCAGCGATCCGTTCGCCTCCTCGAGCCGCGCACAAGCCTTGTTCAGCGCCGAGCCCAAGTCCGTCGCGACTTTTTGAATCTCAGGCCATCGTGCCCGCTTCGGCACGAAAAACTGGTGATTGTCTCGATCCTCAGGATCGTCGCCATCCCGCACCAGTGCCTCACACTCCTCTTCGAAGCGGTCCGAAAGCCGCTTTAAGAACAAAAGCCCGAAGATGTAGTTCTTGTAGTCTGACGAATCGATCGAGCCGCGCAAGATGTCGGCTGCCGACCATAGGTAGCGCTCTAGCTTGTCGACTGAGAGTTTCTCTCCTGGTTGAACCTCCACGGGCTCCGGGGCACGTGGCGGTGCGCTGCCGCGTTTGCCTGCACCGTTGGTGTGTGCACCGTTGACGGCTGCGCTGTTGGTTGGCGACGCGTTCTTCTCGGCAGATTCGGCTGCCTTGCCAGCGAGCAAGCGCTCAATCAACGCGGCCTTCTCGCGCCCACTGGCGTCGACCTCCAGCGCCCGACAAATCTCCTTGAGCCGGTCGCGCGAAAGTCCAGGCAAGATTTCACTCAGGGTTGCCTTCTTCGACGTTGCCACCGACTCGATGAGGCCGTCCTTGACGCGCCGGTCGGGCGGCGACAGCTCGAACCGGTCAACAATCGCCACCAGCTCGTCGCGCCCGAGCAACTGCAACACGTCACGCTTCTGTACCATCAGGGATCGTCGACGGTACGAAGCATTGTGCCACGGATCAAGGGTCGAACGGTCTTGGCCCCGCCAAGCGCACGGCGCGGGCCGACCTACTATCTCTTTATTGTCGATCTTAGGAGTGCGGCGCCCGCCAGGCGTCTTCCACGTTGCTGGTGCCGGGTCGAACGAGAAAAGCTCTACTGGCACCGGTATTCCAGCAATCGTTACCGCTGTTGTCGGCTGGAGAAAGTACTACTGGTGCCGGTGCCGAGAGCCGGTCAGCTTAGCCTCCACCGAGGCCTCGCGCGGTCAGTGCAGCCGAATACGCTTGTCTGAGCAGCGATGTCGAGCCGGGCGTCGTGGTGAAGACGCTCGGTGGCAGGCCCATGCGACGATGCGACGATGCGGCGGTCGGCAGGAGGTTGCGCTTCGGCCGCGGGTTGTCGGGGACCCTGTAACTCGGCCCAGGTCGCGGCCCGGAGCGCCGCCGCTTGTGTGAATCGCGTTGCCGCCACGTTTGCTAGTCGATCGTCGCGAGTAGCTCTTCAACTTGCGCCACGAGCTCCTTAGCCTCGGCCTCGTAGGCGGCAGCCTTGCGCTCACACTCGGTTTGTAGCCTTTCGATAGCCAGCCGATGCTCTCGGCGCTGCTCGTCCAGCTCCGTGCGAAGCTGTTCAATACTCGCGGTGAGAACCACACAACGCTCACACTCGTTGGCATCGTCGCGAGCGTGGTCGCTTACCCAGCGTGATGGCAGATCCGGAACCAGCGACACCGTTCCTTCTGCCACATCCTTCGCCAGCGCTTCTACCGCTCTCGGATCGAAGCGTCGAACGCCGCGTGCATCTTGCCGCGGGTGCAGCAGCAGGCCCTCGATGCGTCGGACCGTGGCGATGCTCTTCCCCAATCGCTGAGCGACCTGCTTTCGTGTCATTCTCTAGTTTAGCATCTGCATTGGCATGCCAGGCATCAACACGCGCCTACGCGGTCCGGAGAGAGCACGCGACGATTTTTTTCTGCAGCGTCAAAGATGCCTCCGCAGACCCGCCATCGTCAGACCACGCAACATTGTCGATTTGCACCGATGGGAGCCCGTGCGCTATTTGGTCGGCGTAGAGAGAACAATGTCGAGCGCATTCCGCGACCCAAGAGTTCCAAGCCCGTTCAACCGGCGACGATTGACGGTAGCCACATTGGGGGTTTCGGACGCTGCAATCGCGCGTGCGTACACTGACCCGAGCAGGGTGCGCGAAGGTACCCTGCTGCGCCTGCAGGTTGCTGCTCGTGAGCTAGGGCTTCCTGTTCCCGGTCTTGTTTCGGAGGTACCGCGATGACTTGTCTGCTTGAAGTGACACAAGCCGCCTGTGGGTTCGCTGGCATGGAGTCGCGCGACCCGGTCGCCGTCTGTCTCTCTGCCTTCGACGCGGCGCACGCGGAGCTGACGGAGCTGCTGTGTTCAGAATGCGCGCCTGAGCGACTGGAGGCTGCGGCGGTCGCAGGCTTTGCGGCAGCCGTTGGCGCGGGCATGCCAGGAGACACCTTGCATTGGTTGCGCCGTGTTCAAATGTTGGCGGCGAAGAAGCAAGCCACTGCGCGTAGCGAGCAGCGCCTTGCCGATCTGCAGTCGCAGCTGGGCCGGGTCCAAGAAATCACTCGGGCGGAAAACCGCTATTTCCGGCATGCGCTGAATCGTATTTATCGAGCAGATCGCACGCGCCCTCAGGCGCCGTTCAGTTCGTGTCGCCGTGGGCAAAGGGCGCGCCGTCCCGCTCACCGCCGCACGCAGCAAAGGTTCAACCGTAGCGCCGGAGCCGACTCGGGCGGGGATGGTGATGGCGATGGTGACGGCCCACCACGCTTAGCCGGCCCGAAACGACCAAACGAGCCGGCTTCCAAGCGCAGCAACCGCGCGAGCACTTACTTCACCTTCACAATCGAGCGCCACGCCGCGATTCCGACTCATTCGGAGGCGGAACATGGCTAGGCGCCGTCCGAAGTTCAGCCTTCCCGACATTGCGCGCGCGCACGGCATCAGCCCCGCTGCGATGGCAGCAATCGTTCGAGAAGCAGCGCGCAAATCAGGAAGCGCCGCGTTCGTCGAAATAGACGGGCACGAGTTCTTCAACGACGGCAGATTTTGGTGGGGGCACGTCCCGCCGTTCTTGATCGACGGTGGTCGCCTGCGCAGGTGCGTGCCTCTCAAACGCGCTGCAGAACGGCGGAGCATCAGGCCACCGGCTCTTCGCGCAAATTTCTCACGCCACGCAAAGCGCACGAGCAGCGGCTGCCTAGTCGCGCGCTGGAGGGCGTTCGAGGGATTCAAGTTTTCCGACAATTGGCGTGTCTTCGAAGAGGCACCACCCAATGGCTGATCTTGAACCTTTGTGCGCCGTTGAAGCCTGCGAACTGACTCTTCGCGGGACACCCCTGAGGGCTACCACCGGTAGCTCGCAGGCTTCAGCGGCGCACTCCTGTCTTCCGAGCTCAGCCAGTGAGTTGGCCGGGCTGGTTTGCCCTCAGGGGTGTGCGCCGGCGGAGCCGGCGGCGAGTCCCGCCGGAGGCCCAGACGCGACCACGAATCCGGTCGACTCTGCTTCTTGGGAAGATCACGAGTTTCGTAACCCGTCGCCACGCAGCATTTCGGAGCGAAAGAAGCGCCGACGGTTCACGTACGAACTTCGTGACGCGCTGCGAGCACTGAGCACGAAACGTGTCGGAGCCTGCGGTCGCAGACGAATCGCGCGCGAAGTGGAGGTCGTGCGACGCACTTCAACGCGGGGCAGCGGCGAGACGTATCAGCACGCCTACTATCGAGGGCTCTTGCGCTGTGGATCAGTATGGGAGTGCCCAGTTTGCGCGATGCAAATCCACGCGGAGCGCGGGGGCGAGCTGACGCGTGCAGTCGCGATGTGGGGCCCTGCCAATGTCGCGATGCTGTCGCTTACAGTGCGTCATGGACTCGGTGACGACCTGCGAGCCACACGACAAGGTATCGCCAATGCCTTTCAGGCTCTAATTCGAGGCGAGCCCTGGAAACGGTTCTGTTTGAAGTACGGGGTCGATCATCACGTTCGCGCGCTCGAGATAACGCACGGACGCCGGCATGGCTGGCATCCGCACATTCATGCTCTGCTATTTCTTCAGACGCCGCTTAGCGCGGATGAGTTGGCCGAGGCGACCAGTTGGTTGCAAGAGCGGTGGCGCAACTGTGTGCGTCGTGCGCTTGGAAGCGCGTTCGCCCCGAATGACCACGGGGTTGATCTTCGCGAGTCGAAGTGCGCCGACTATCTTGCCAGGTTCTCATTCGAGCTGGTTGACCCCGGCACCAAACGTGGCCGTGGCGAGAATCGCACTCCGATCCAGATCGCGGCGTCCGCGGCGGAAGGACGGCACTCGGACGACGAGGCGCTTTGGGTTGCGTACTGCGAGGCAATGCGCGGCGCAAAGATGCTCACTTGGTCCAAGGGGCTTCGTGCGGCCGTCGAGCTCGACGTCGAGAAGGACGACAG